>JAXMLJ010000051.1:0-9591 GCA_034368805.1 Coriobacteriia bacterium | reverse complement strand
GCTCGACCATGTTGGGCGAAGATGCGATCACGAGGTCCACGCGGTCGAGGAGGCGGCGGAGGACCGGCTCGTACAGTGCGCCGAGGATCTTCTGCCGGACGATGTCGCTGTGGTACGTGAGCACGGTGGGGACCCCGCCCGCGCCACGTCCGCCGACGCCTGCGGACAGCCAGGCGAACTCGCCCCAGGGGTACGGGAAGTGCAGGTGGAAGACGTCGGTGGCAGCGGCGGCAGCGGCGATCTCGGCACGCATCCGACCCGCGACCGGCGTGGAGGCGTAGGCGAACGCCCGGGGCAGGCGGGTGACGGCCACGCCGTCGATCGTCTCGGTGAGACTCCCGGGGCCTTCGTTGGCTACGATCGCACGGACCTCGTGACCCGATGCGGCCAGCTCGGCCGCAAGGTCGCGCATGTGATACTCGATGCCTCCGAGATGCGGCGGGTAGTACTTGTTGAGCATCGTCACACGCATCGTCAGAAGCGCTCCTCGGTCATCGGTCGCGCCAAAGCTTCACGCGCCCTGCACCAGCGTGCGACCGGCCGCAAGCAGATCGTCGACCACGCCGAAGTTGGGCGCCTCGGCGTACACGCGTACGAGCGGCTCGGTGCCCGAGGTGCGCAGCAGCAACCATGCGTCGTCGGGGAGCAGGAACTTGATGCCATCGGCGCGCACGATCTCGCGAACCTCGAGCCCGGCGACGAGCGCCGGCGACATCTCGGGCATGGCGGCCACAAACGCGTCTTTGACCGCCGGCTCCAGGCGCATGTCCACGCGGCCGTACTCCATGGGTCCGGTCACGGCGATGAGATCGTCCACGAGTTCGCCGAGCCCCATGCCACGCTGGCCCATCATCTCGGCCAGCAGGAGGGCCATCAGCAGGCCGTCGCGCTCGCGCACGTGCTCGGGAATGCCGATGCCACCGCTCTCCTCACCGCCGATGAGCACGTCGCCTTTGACCATCTCCTCGTAGATCCACTTGAAGCCGACCGGCGTGGTGGTGACCTCGGCTCCGAGATGCGCGCCAAGGCGATCGACGAGCACGCTCGTGGAGAGCGTCTTGACGATGCGCCCGCTCATACCGCGGTCCTCGACGAGGTGACGCGCGACGAGCGCGATGATGCGGTGCGGGTTGACGAACGTGCCGAGGCGGTCGGCCGCACCGATGCGGTCGGCGTCGCCGTCGGTGATGAACGCGGCGTCGAGCTCGTGGGCGCGCACGTACTCCTGCGCCTCGGCGATGTGCGGAGGGATCGGCTCGGGGTGCAGCCCGCCGAAGCCGGGGTTTGCCTCGGCATGGAGCTCGGTCACCTCGATGCCGAAGGACCGGAGCGTCTCGGCCAGGTACGTCTGACCGGCGCCGTAGAGCGGATCGACGACCACGCGCAGGCGTGCCTTGGCGATGAGCTCCGGATCCACGAACGCCCGGAGCGCCTCGAGGTACGGGCCGACGAGGTCGACCGTCTCAACGCGCCCGGCCGCAGCGGCATCGAGCGCGGGCGGCTCGGCGCGCAGCTCGGCCTCTACGCGGTCGGTGAAGGAGACGGGGCTCGCGCCGCCATCGGCCATACGGATCTTGAAGCCGAGATACGACGCGGGATTGTGGCTGGCGGTGAGCATCACGCCGCCGATCGCCTCGGGATCGTGTGCGACCGCCCAGCAGAGCGCCGGTGTGGGAAGGTAGCGGTCCGAGAGCTTCACGCGCAGCCCGTGGGCGGCGAGCACCTCGGCGGCGGCGAGCGCGAAACTGCCCGCCTCGAAGCGCGTGTCGTAGCCGACGATGACGAGGCCGCCGGGGTTCCCGGAGGCGAAGACGCGACCGGTAGCGTCGGCCACGCGGCGCAGGTTGTCGTACGTGAAGTCGGCGCCAATCACGGCACGCCAACCGTCGGTGCCGAAGCGGATCGTCGTGGACATGGCCCCTCCCTGGGTGTCGCTCACATCGTGCCGGACACTGGACCCCATTCTGCCGCATCGGGCGCGCTTCGGGTACCATCGGAGGGTCCCGCCACGCGAAAGCAGACGATGACCACTCAAGCTCGCATCCCCCACCTGCACGCCGTGATCCTTGCCGGCGGAAGCGGCACGCGGTTCTGGCCGTTGTCGCGCGAACTCTCGCCCAAACAGTTCGTGAGCATCTTCGGCGGCGTGAGCCTCATCACGCAGGCGGTCCGCCGCGTGAGCGAGCTGGCGGAGGCCGACGGCGTTCACGTGCTCACCAACGAGCGGCTGCGCGACGAGTTGCAGAACCATCTGAAGTCGCAGGCTGCGCTTGCCGGCTGTACCATCGACTACCTCGCCGAGCCGACGCCACGCAACACGGCGCCCGCCATCGCGCTGGCCGCAGCCTATCTCGAGAGACTCGACCCCGAGGCGATCATGGTCGTGCTGCCGTCGGATCACCTGCTCGAAGACGGCGAACGATGGGAACGCACGCTGCGCGTGGCCGTCGGCCTGGCCGAGCGCGGGCGCCTCGTGACGCTCGGACTCACGCCGACGTACCCCGAGACCGGCTACGGCTACATCCACATGGGAGCGCCGATCGCGGGTGCCGCCGAGGGCGACACTCTCGGTCACGACGTGGCCGCCTTCGTGGAGAAGCCCGACCGCGAGACGGCCGAGGGCTACCTTGCCGAGGGCGGTTACCTGTGGAACTCGGGCATGCTCGTGGCGCGTGCCGCGGTCGTGCTCGCCGAACTCGAAGCGGCCGGAGCGCGGGCGACGACGCCCGACAGCGCAGGGGCGGCCGAGATGGCGTCGGTGGCGCGGGAGGTGGCGGCACTCGGCCCGAAGACGTGGACGGAAGACGCCGCGCGCGAGCGCTTCGGCGCCCTGCCTGCCGTGCCGTTCGACAAGGCCGTACTCGAGGTCTCGGAGGCCGTAGCTGTGGTGCCCGCGGACATGGACTGGTCCGATGTGGGCTCACTCGCCGCGCTCGAGCAGGTCGCACAGCCCGACGAGCGCGGTAACGTGCTCTCGGGAAACGTGGTGGACATCGACTCGCACGACACGATCGTCTACTCGGCTGACCGGCTGGTGGCGACCATCGGCCTGGCGGACCTGATGGTGGTGGACACGACGGATGCCACGCTTGTGGCGCCAAAGGACCGCGCCCAGGACGTGCGTCTCATTGTGGACGCGCTCAAGGCCACCGGCGCGCGCGAGATCGTCGAGTCGCGCTCGTCGCTTCGGCCGTGGGGCTCGTGGACGCTGCTCACCAAGGGTCCGGGCTTCCAGGTCAAGACGATCGAGGTCTCCCCCGGACAGCGCCTCTCGCTCCAGAGTCACGAGCACCGATCCGAGCACTGGGTGGTCGTCGAAGGCCGGGGCCGCATCACGCGCGGCTCGGAAGTCTTCGACATCGGACCCAACGAAAGCGCCTACATCCCGCGCGGCTTCACGCACCGGCTCGAGAACCCCGGCACCAGCGTGCTCCGCATCGTCGAGATCGCCGTAGGCGACTACCTCGGCGAGGACGACATCAGGCGCTTCGAGGACGACTGGCAGCGGTAGAGCGAGCGTGCGTCGTGCGGCGCAGTAGCGCTGGGCGCGGTCAGGCGGACAGCGTGCCCGCGATCCTGCCGAACGGCAGAACCATGGGAATCAGCCGCGGACGCACCGCAGAAGCGCCCTCGATGACGTCGACCGTCCGGAATCCGAACCGCTCGTAGTAGCTCACCGCATCCGGAATCGCCTCAACGAGAACCGCCGCGCAGCCGCTGGTTGCAGCCTGCACCAGCGCGACCTTGAGTGCGTGGGCAAGGAGTGAGGTCCCGAGACCCCGGCGTTGGAAGCGGCGGTCCACCGCCAGGCAGCCGATGCGCAGCGCAGGCACGCTACCACCGAACGATCTCGGGGCAATGCGAGCCCGAACATCCGATCTGGCCTCCGAAGCGGACACTGTGACGTATGCGAGTACGCTGCGGGTCAGCTCATCGGTTGCCACATACGTCACCGCCAGGTGATGCCGATGCTGGTTCTGCCACGCGAAATCCACGAGGTAGCGGTCGTGCAGCGCCGAGCCCGACTCGAACGCCGTGCGCACGTCGGAACGCTCGAGCGGCCTAATCGTCACTTCCAAAGAGCTCCTTCAACTCCTTCCGATACGGACGCAGCAACTCAACGAGCGCTGGCGTGGGCGGCGTCGGGTTCTCAGTCTCCCGAGCGAGCCACTCCCAACTCTCTTCATCGAGCACGAACCGCGTGGGAACGATGTACTCCGCAGGAAGTTCATCGAGCGCGTCGAGCCGTGCCTCGATCGCGTCCTCGATGATCCGGCTTTTCTTGAGTCCCGTCTCGCGAGCGTACTGGTCGAGCCGCGAGCGCGTCGCCTCGCTTATCTGGGCCGAGATCTGCACGTAGTCGGCCATGGAACCACCTCCGTAGAAAACTCTACGGAAACGTAGACCGCAGGGCAAGGCAGGTCCGCCTCCTTCTGATGAGCGGCCTTATCGCACGACGGGCGGCCCGAGTGACGCTGAGAGACGAGGAGACCGGGCTCCCTACGCCGAGAGCGTGCGGATGAAGTCCAGGCCGCGCCTGGTAGCAGCGGCCGCTGAGTAATCGTCGATCGCACGCAGCCGGGCCGCCTTGCCAAGAGCCCGCGCGTGATCGGGATCGTCCAGCAGCGCGCTCACCGCCTCGGCCAGCGCGGGGGCGTTCCCCTGCGGCACCAGCACGATCTCGACGCCGTCGGCGAACATCTCGCGTATCCCGTCCACATCGCACGCGACGATGGGACGCCCAAGCGCGGCCGCCTCGAGCAGTGGGGTGGGTATCCCGGGGACACTCGACGGAAAGACGCACACGTCGAGCGTGGAGAGGAACGCCGGCACGCTCGCGGGGCGCCCGACCAGCTCGATGCGGCCGTCGAGGCTCGCGGGCAGCAGACCGAGGCGCGCCGGTCCCTCTCCCGCCACGAGCACACGAGCCTCGGGGTGGCGCTCCCGGATCGCGGGCGCCGCGGTGGCCAGGGTACCGAGGCCACGACTGCGCTCGAGTGCGCCCGCATAGCCCACGCGAGGACGCCCTTCCGGCATCTCGAAAGCGATCGCCGCGTCGCGTATGACGGTGCCGATGTCGATGCCCGGTGGGATCACGTGGATCGCGCCCGCCGGGATGCCATCGGCTTCGAGCATGTCGGCCAGGCCGCGACAGTCCACGGCGAACGCATCCACCCGGCCACGCGTTCGCCGCTCCATCCAGCGTCGGCCCCACGTGCTCAGCGGCCCCACACCGTGCGGCGGCCAGCCGCCGCAGTGCGCGGAACTCACCACCTTGACCGGCAGACCGCGCGCCGCCAGACGCAGCGGAGCGTCGGCCCGGTAGCCCGCGCCAAACGCCACGATCGGCTCGTGTCGCTTCATGTACGCGCGCAGCCGGTTGCGCGTGATCCAGATGTTGAACCGGTCCACATGATACGGCGCGATCGTGGCGCCGAGCGCGCGGGCAGGCGCGACGATCGGTCCGCGCGGCGCCCCCACCACGAGCACGTTCGCCCGCTCGGCGACGAGTGCCTGCATGAGCGGCAGCCACTGGCGCTCCACGCGCGAGAGCGACGGGCCGACGCGGCCGGTGACGAAGAGCACGGTGGCGGTGCGCAAGGGACTCATCGGCTGCCGGGCTGCCTTCCAGAGATGCGCGTGCTGCGCCGAGTCAGGACACACCCGAGGGTGCGGCGCCAGTGTACGCCCGTGGTGTCGACACGTCACTTCGAGGTGGAGGCTCTACTCCGAGGGGCGCGTGCGGTATGGCCCCCTACGCTCGCGTGCGACGAAGCCGAGTTCGGGTAGCAGCTCGGGGTGATGACGGATCAGGCGCATCAATCGGTCTGCGGTGGCTCCCTGCAGCACTTCCCCCCGCTCCCATCGGCCCACAGTGCCGGCGCTCACACCAAGCTGCGACTCGAGCTCGGACTGGGTCAGGCCGAGGGCGAAGCGAGCCTCGCGAATCTCCTCCGAGGAGAGGCGCTCGAGGTCGGTGCGGGCCACAGTGACCGTTCGACGTTGAAGCTCGTCGAGATCCGCGCCTCGGACCAGGGTCTCGCCGCACGCAGCACACCTCTCGTAGCGGAAACCCTCGACGACCGCGACGTCACCGTCGTCGAACTCCTCGTGGAGCGGCTCGTCACTCCAGTGCAACGCGCCTCTGGCGCCGCACACCGGGCAGGTTCTTCCTACTTCCGCCATCGCCACCACCCCTTAGTGGGCTTCGCCATCGCGCAAAACGACAGGATCACGAATCGGGATGCCTCGTCATCCGAAACGAACTTGAGATAGCGACGTTCGTTGCCCACCCACGGACGGTAGACATCCAGCCAGACTCGCTCTCTGGACAGATGCTGCTGCGACTTGTGGAAGTCCGCAGACGTCAGCGCGCAGGCGCACCCGACAAGATCCTCACGAGTCCAGCCCTTGCGCCGCATGTGCCGACGCACTCGAGCCGTGACCTCATAACGGCCTTCTGCCAATGCGCGCCTCACCTCGCCGAGATCGTACTCGGGCATAGCCCGCTCGCGCGACAGCGGTTCTGCACACATGAGGGCCCCTTCTCGCAATGCGTCAGCGCGAGAGGGGCTCGCAGACAAAATCTAGCATGATGCGCTATTTGGGGCAACGTCCCTGAGCCTCCGACGAAGCTGCCTACGCCCGCCCGGCCACGCTGCGGTAGACCGCAACCAGCTCGTCGGCCATGCGCTCGAGGCCGAAGCGCTCGCGCACGATCGCTGCGCCGGCCTCGCCCATGCGCGCGCGGGCGTCGGGGTCGCCGAGGAGTGGCACGATCGCCCCGGCAAGCGCCTCGGCATCACCGGGAGCGACCAGCACGCCGCTCTCGCCATCGGCCACCGCCTCCGGGATGCCGTCCACGCCCGTGCTCACCACCGGCAGTCCGAACGACATCGCCTCGAGGACGACGTACGGCAGCCCCTCCCACAGCGAGGAGAGCGCGAAGATGTCCGCGTCCGCGTAGGCGGGCGCGAGATCGGGGCGCGGCGCGACGAAGCGTACCGCGCTTCCGAGGCCGAGTTCCGCGGCCAGCGCGCGCAGCTCGGCGTCGAGTTCACCGGCCCCCACGAGAGCGAGGACCGCACCGGGCACGCGCTCGCGCACGAGCGACCAGGCGCGCAGGAGGGTGGGTTGGTCCTTCTGCTCGTGGAGGCGGCCTATCGAAAGGGCAAGCGGGGCGTCGGGGTCCAGCCCGAGTTCAGCACGAAACGCCCCGCGTGTCGGCACTGTTGAGGGCATGTCGATGCCGTTGTACACGGTGGCCGACCGCCGCGACTCGAGAACGCCGAGGCGCGCGCCCTTGCGCCTGTCGGAGTCGCATACGGTCACGAAACGCGCGGTGCGGGGCTTCAGTACGCGTTCGGCGGAGACAAAGGCCGATTGCCGCAGCGCCGAGCCCGCCTTGTCGATGTGGATGCCATGCAGCGTGTAGACCACGCGGCGCGCGGCGTCCCGGTCGGCGAGCCGCGCATAGAACGCGGCGCGGGAGCCGTGCGCGTGGACGATGTCGGGCTCGAACGTGCGAATCGCGGTGCCGAGTTGGGATCGACCGGCCATCGACAGACCGCCCGCGATGTCGGCGTGATGAAACGGAATGCCCCCGTGTGCGGCGAGGAGCGCAAGATCGCCACCCGGCGGAGTGACCAGCCCGACCTCGATGCCGCGGGCTGGCAGCAGGCGCAGCAGGTCGGCCACGTGCCGCTCTCCACCGCCGGTGGTGGCCGTGGCGGCAGCGACCAGCAGGACGCGAAGCTCGCGGTCAGCGGGCATCGGCGATCACCTGCTCGAGGATGGAGGAGACATTCTTCACAAGCACACGCCGATCGTACTCCGCGACCACCTCGGGGTCCGGCTCCGGCAAGGTGTCGGCGCGCCATGCCGCGTGAGCGTCGCGAAGCGCACGTGCGGCGGCATCCACATCATCCGGCGGCACCACCCAGCCCGCACGAGCGCGTCGCACGAGCGCGGCGGCCTCCCCCTCGGGAACGAGCGCGAGCACCGGTCGGCCCGAGGCTAGATACTCGGGCAGCTTGCCGGTGAGGATGTCGGCACTCTCCGGTTCGGGGCCAAGGATGACCACGAGCAGCGTGGCTACGCACATCTCGGCAACGGCCTCATGGTGCGGGACAAACCCGGTCCGGTCGACCACGCTCGCCAGGTCGTGTCGCTCGATCGCCGCACCGGTCCCGGGGTCGAGCGGACCGACGAGCCGCACGCGCACGTCACGCGCGAAATCCGAGTCGGCCTCGCGAGCGCGCGCGACGGCGGCCAGGAGCGTGTCTGCGGTGATGCTGCCCTGGAACGTGCCGACGTACGCCACGGTGAAGCCCGCCGATGGCTCGGGAGGCGGGCCGGCGAAGTCGACCGGATCGAAGCCGTTCGTGACCGCGTGCAGACGCTCGGCGGCGTCCGGGGAGCGCACGGCCAGCGCGTTGCGCATGCCGTCGGTGGCCGTGATCACGCGAGATGCATGTGCCACGACCCGTCGCTCGTACGCGCGCATGAGCTGCGCGTGCAAAGGCGTGTGCGGACGGAAGAAGTAGCCGCCCACGATCGGGTCGCGCAGGTCGGCGACCCACGGGATACGTAGCGCACGAGACAGCCGGCGCCCGATGCCAAGCGCGGTGAACGGCGGTCCCGACGCGAGAATCACATCGAACGGTGCCTCCCGATGCAGCTTCCTGCCGTGACTGACCGCCCACGGTGTCCACCAGAACTTCTCGTCGGGGATGAAGAATGCCTGGACGAATCGGATGAAGCCGCCGGACATGCCCGAGTAGCCGCGCGCGCCACCGGTTGCGCTCTGTGTGCCCGTATCCGAGCGCGCCCGCGCACGACGCAGTGCCTGCATCAGTCGGGTTGGCTCGAGGGACCATGCCCGCTCGACACGCACGGAAGCGGGCAGATTCGCCAGCGGGGTCTCGTCACGCACCGAAGCGGGAGGGTCAGCGACCGTCAGCACGGTCACGTCCCAGCCGGCCTCCGCAAGATAGCGCGCCATGTTCAGTGGACGCTGGACGCCGACGCCGCCCTTGGGCGGAAACTCGTAGGTGATGAGGAGGAGTCGCATCACACACCGAGCCGTTCGTAGACGCCGAGCAGACGCTGCTCCTGGACGCCCCAGTTGTACTCGCGCTCGGCGGCGGCACGACCGGCCAAGCCAAGCCGCTCGCGGAGTGCCGGGTCGGCAGCGAGACGGGCCAGAACGTCGGCCATCGCCGCAACGTCGCCGGGTGGCGCCACGAGACCCGCGCCCTCGGGGAGCAGCACGGCGGATGCACCGGGGAGGTCGCTGGCTGCGGTGGGGATGCCAGCCATCATGTACATGAACATGCGGTTCGTCCACGCGATGCGGTGGTTCAGCGTGACGCCGTCCAGGAAGACAGTGCCGACATCGGCGCCGCAGGTCAACGCGAACAGCCGCTCGTGCGGTACCTGACCCATGAAGGTCACGCGGTCACCGATGCCGCACTCGACGACCCGCCGACGCATCGGCTGCTCGTACTCGCCCCTGCCCTGAACCACAAGGTGGATCGAGGGAACACGAGCTACCGCATCGACCAACTCGTCGATTGCGCGACCGCGTTG
>JAXMLJ010000050.1:0-3371 GCA_034368805.1 Coriobacteriia bacterium | reverse complement strand
GCTCGCCATCGTGTGGGGTGTGCGCGCGGCGGTCATCGGGTCGTATTCGACGATCGACGAGATGATCGCAGCAGCAGCCGCCGCCGCTCGGGATGCGGGCGTCGCCGAGTCCGGCGACCTCATCGCCGTGACCGGTGGCGTTGCGGTACACGTGTCGGGCTCGACCAACCTGATTCAGGTACACAGGGTCTGAGCAGCACGTTCTTTCGCCCCATCGTGACCACCAGGTAGCATGGTCCGGGCGTCTCTCTATCAATCTCAACCTGAGATTAAGTGTTCTCAGGACTCGAGCGCGGTGCTATCATCGCGGCAGGAGGACACGTCCTCTCACACGGACCGTCGAATGGCCTTGTCACACCACGGAACACACTATGGCTGCACGACGAACGCAGAAGAAGGCTCCAGCGAACGCGAGACGGGCCCCGGGAAAGCGGGGGTCAGGTGCTCGCGCTTCCTCGCACACCCGCTCGGCTACCGTCGGGCGACCTTCGGGATCCCGCAGCACTCACACCCCCGCCAAGAAGAAGACCCGCAAACCGGGAAGCGGCCGGGCGGCGACGATCGCGATCGTCGCGGCCATCATCGTCGCGGCGTGGACTGTCTATCCCGTGCTCCGAATCCAGTACCAGCAGCAGCGTGAGGTCCAGTCGCTCGAGACCGAACTCACCAGCCTCGAGGACCGCAACGCCGAGCTGAGGCAGCAAGTCGACGAGCTCAAGACGCCCGAGGGGGTCGAGCGCGTCGCCCGCGAGAGCCTTGGCATGGTCAAGCCGGGCGAGCAGGCCTACGTCGTGACCGGCGGCATGTCCGGTGAGACGTCGGTGACGGTGCCCGGCTCGGCGGATGACACGCGGTCGCTCGCGCGGCGCATACTCGACGCCGTGTTCGGCTTCGAGTGATGGATGACGAACGGATCGTTGCTCGACAGCTCGGCCGGGCACCCCGTGGACGATGGCGCGTTGTGGCCCGCTGCTCGTATGGTCGGCCGCGTGTCATCGCAACCGCCCCCACGCTGCCCGGCGGCACCCCGTTTCCCACGCTCTTCTACCTGACCTGTCCCCACCTCGTCCGCCTCGTGGGTGATCTCGAGTCGGCCGGGGCGCTCGCCATGTGGCGCACCGCGCTCGTCGCCGAACCCGATCTGGCCCGGCGACTGGACGCCGCAGACGAGGCGTACCGGGCTGCCCGCGCGGCCGAGGCCGAAGGCGTCGACCCCGTGCCGGGCGTCGGCATCGGCGGACAGCGCGATCCGGCGGCGACAAAGTGCCTGCACGCTCACGTTGCCGCCTACCTCGCTGGCGTTGACGACCCGCTTGGCGAGCGGACAGTCGACTCGCTCGTGCAAGAATGTGATGACGATCGATGCGAGGAGGCGTGATGGACACGGAGCGCAGGGCCGCGATCGACATCGGCACGGTGACGACCCGGCTGCTCGTCGCCGACGTCGACGACGTCGGCGTGCGCGAGGTCGTGCGGCGCTCGGTCATCACGCACCTCGGCGAAGGGTGGACCGAGACCGGCGTCCTGTCCGAAGACGGCATAGCACGCGTTGAACAGGCAGTCGCGTCGTTCGCACGGGAGATCGGAACGCTCGGTGTGGCTCGTGTCGGCGCCGTTGCCACGTCGGCGGCACGCGACGCGGCCAACGGGGCCGAGTTCCTCGACCGGCTCGAGTCGGCGGGCATCCGCCCCGACATCATCTCCGGCGAGCGCGAGGCGTACCTGACGTTCACGGGCGCCACGCACGGCGGCTGCGGCGAGAACACGCTCGTCGTCGATATCGGCGGCGGTTCTACCGAACTCATCCTGGGCGCCGAGTGCGAATCGGCCGACAGCCGTGCGGTCGAGATCCGATCGGCCCGCTCCTTCGACGTGGGCGCACGCCGGGTGACCGAGCTGTTCTTGCGCTCGGACCCGCCGACTGCACGGGAGATGGACCTCGCCGCGGGATGGGTGGCCGACGAGCTGCGGCCCTTCTTCGCCGGTCTGAAGACACGACCGGACGACATGGTCGCGGTGGCCGGCACGGCCACGAGTCTTGCTGCGATCGATCTCGCGCTCGATCCGTACGACCCGGATCGCGTGCACGGGTACCGGATAGGCGGACATGCGCTGCTCGACGTCCTGGAGCAGCTCTCGGAACTCACGCTCGAGCAGCGTCGGCACGTGACCGGCCTCGAGCCCGGCCGGGCGACCGTGATTCTCGGCGGCGCGATCATCCTCCAGGCGGTGCTCGCGTATGCCGGTCTTTCTTCGACGCTGGTCAGCGAACACGATATCCTCTACGGCATGGTCCTCGACCCCGACGAGTCGGGCGTCGCAGGACGGTGAGGCGGTGTATCCGAACTGGTACAGGAGGGGGCCTTAAAAGCCTCTGGCCGCAAGGCCGTGTGGGTTCGAATCCCACCACCGCTACCATGACCGATCATCTGCGGGGCATACCTGCGGAGTGGTGACTAAGCGCGCGGCCGGCAGGCGGCGTGCAACGAGCGGGAGGGCGCGCGTGGCCGCCGACGAAGCGGCGAGTCTCTATCAGGCGTTCGTGGACCAGGATCCGGCCTCGGCCATCCAGGTCGTCGAGCGCGCGCGCGCGTCCGGTATCGCACAGGACGCGCTGTTCGACACGCTCTATGCGCCCGCGATGGCGCTCCTCGGCGGGGCGTGGGCATCGGGCGCTATCGACGAGATAGCGTTCACGCAGGCGGCGGTCGTCGCCGAGCAGGTCGGTTCGTTCGTCATGCCCTCGGCCGCGCGACGGGACACCGGCGTCACGGTGATCGTGGGGACGATGCACCGCGATCACCACTCGATCGGGCACACGATCGTGGCGGCCACGCTCAAGGAGGCCGGGTTCCGCGTCAACGACCTCGGCGTCGACGTGCGTCCCTCGGACTTCCTGGAGCGCGTGGAGGAGACCGGGGCGCGCATCGTGATCGTGTTTGCCGAGATGATGCAGACCGCGCGCGCCGCGTTGCGCGTCCGGGAGATGCTGCTGGCGGCCGGACGTGAGGACGTGGTCATCCTCGTGGGCGGCGGGCCCTTCTCGGCCGACGCCGCACTCGCGCGCGAGGTGGGCGCCAACGGCGTGATCCCCGGAGCCGAGTCGGCCGAGAAGCTCGTGAGCCGGGTCGCCGCCGACCTCGTGGCGCGCGAAGCGGGTGAGCGCTGATGCGCGAGCGGTCGACGACGCTTGAGGCGGCCGAGTCGCTGGCCCGCCAGGGTGCCATCGGCGCGGCCGTGGCGGCATGCTACGAGGCGCTCGCCATCGACCACCGCGACCCGCTGGTCCGGGCGCTGCTCGCGCACCTCATGCTCGAGGGCGACTTCTACGATGAGGCTATCACCGAGGCCACGGCCGCGATCGAGCTCGA
>JAXMLJ010000049.1:0-4968 GCA_034368805.1 Coriobacteriia bacterium | reverse complement strand
CGTCAACTCGGCGTCGGCGAGCGAGATCGTCGGCGGGGCGCTGCAGGACTACGCGCGCGCGAAGCTCGTGGGCGAGCAGAGCTTTGGCAAGGGGAGCGTCCAGCAGATTGAGGAACTCTCCTTTGGCGGGGCGATCAAACTCACCATCGCGCACTACCTCACGCCCAAGGGTCAGGTCATCGACAAGATTGGCCTCACGCCTGACGTGGTCGTGGAGATGGAGCCCGAGCTGCAGATGGACAAGGACACCGATACGCAGCTCCAGCGCGCGATCGAGGTGCTGCGGACCGCGATGTGATGGTCGTCGCGGTTCACGTGTTCCGGACGGCGCGCCGATGTATGGGATGGCGTGGCTGTTGCTGCTGCGCAGGTGGATCACCACCTAACAGCCCGCGTACGGAGCCTGAGGGAGCACTCGATGATTGGACGCAGTGCGCTGCTCACCGTCCTTGCAGGCTTGACGGCGTGTTCAGTGGCTCTGGCTCCAGCTTCAGCGGCTTACGCGCGATCTTCGGCGCCGCTCTCGGACGTCGCTCCGGTGCTCGCGGTCGGAAGCGTGTCGTCGGCGGAACGACAGTGGTTGGCGCCGTCATCTGGTGATGACGCCGGTGAGTACGTCGAGGGCGAGGTCATCGTCCGGTTCGGCCCCGGCGTGTCGTCGTTCACGCGCCGGGTGGTCCACGACCACCTTGGTGCGGTCCCGGTGCGTTCGTTCCGCGTGGTTCCCGGTCTCGAACTCGTGAGTCTGCCGCCGGGCGCGAGCGTTGCCCGGACGGTCGCCGCATACAATGCGATGCCTGCTGTGGCCTATGCGCAGCCCAACTACATCAAGCGTATCGCGGCCACACCGAACGACCCAGCCTATCGGTACCTATGGGGACTCGAAAACACCGGGCAGACGGTCAACGGTACGGCGGGCACCGCCGATGCCGACATCGATGCTCCCGAAGCCTGGGACATCACAACGGGCTCCCGCGACGTGGTCATCGCGGTCATCGACACGGGTATCGACTACAACCATCCGGACCTGGCGCCCAACATCTGGGTGAACCCTGGCGAGGTTCCCGGCAACGGCATCGATGACGACGGCAACGGCTACATCGATGATGTGCACGGCTGGAACGCCGTCGCCAACAACGGTAACCCGATGGACGATCATGGGCACGGCACGCACTGTGCCGGGACCATCGGGGCAGCGGGGGACAACGGGCGCGGTGTCACAGGAGTGAACTGGAACGTGTCACTCATGGCCGTCAAGATGCTCAATGCGAACGGGAGCGGCACGACCGCCGATGCGATCGAGTGTTTCGAGTACATCGACGCTGCCGGCGCTCATCTGTCGAGCAACTCCTGGGGCGGCTCCTACCCGTTCGACCAGGCAGAATATGACGCGATAGCGGCAGTGGGCAAGCTGTTCGTCTTCGCGGCCGGCAACGACGGCAAGAACATCGACAGTTCCGCTTTCCATCCGGCAGCCTACGATCTCGACAACATCTTGACCGTTGGGGCTTCTGGCGCGACGGATGCGCGGGCGAGCTTTTCCAACTATGGCGCGGCGAGAGTGGATGTGTTCGCGCCCGGGGTGAACATCCTGAGCACCATACGGTCCAAGTTGGCGATCGCCGCCGATGCGACCGTGAACGCTATCTTCGCGGATGACTTCACGACCCTTACAGCGTGGTATCCGAGCAGTTCGGGCACCGGGGTCAACCCGTGGGCGATCACGGACACGGCGTACGTCTCGTCGCCTTCGAGTGTTGCCAACATTGGTTACGTCAACAATCAAGAGGAGTACATCGATCAGATCTCTCCTCTCGATTTGTCGGTGGCCGACTACCCGGGTGTCAGGTTCAAGTGGCGCTATGACCTGCAGCCCAACTATGACTTCGCCTACTGGGGCATCTACGACGCCGCTGCCGGCACCTATCCGATGCTGGGATATGTCAGTGGTGACAGTGGCGGGGCGTTCAAGGAAGTCATCTATGACCTTGGCGCATACGCGGGCCGCACGGACATCTATCTGTGGTTTGGGATGTATTCGAACGGCAGCTACAACTCGGCTCATGGCTACGACGGCGTGTGGCTCGACGATGTCGAAGTGTTCGACCTCGATCCTGGAGCCGGGTCTCCCTGGACGTACAGCGACTCCTCGGCATATGCGTACGCGAGCGGCACCTCCATGGCCACGCCGCACGTTGCGGGTATCGCCGGCCTGCTGCTGGCCGAGAAACCCTCGCTCGGCTGGTCGGCGATCAAGAGCGCGATCATGAATACGGTCGACGTCAAGACATCGCTGACCGACCTGTGTGTCACAGACGGCCGCGTCAACACCCTGGGCGCGCTCCAGTCGCTGAACCAGGCGCCCGTCGCCACGGACGATAGCTACGTCACCGCGGAGGACACGACGCTGACGGTTGGAGTCCCCGGCGTGCTCTCTAACGATGTGGACGCCGATGGCGACAGCCTGTCGGCGGCGGTGATCACCGCCGCCGGGAACGGGGAACTCACGCTTGCCACTGACGGGTCGTTCGAGTACGTCCCGGACGCGGGCTGGTCTGGCACGGACACCTTCACCTATAAGGCGAACGATGGCCTTCTGGATTCGAACGTCGCGACTGTGACGATCGAGGTCGTCACATCCAACACCGCGCCGGTGCTCGACCCCGTCGGTGACAAGGCGGTCGATGAGCTCGCGCTGCTCGCCTTCACCGCCACAGCCACAGACGCCGACATCCCGGCCCAGACGCTCACCTTCACCCTGGGAGCCGGCGCGCCTCAAGGCGCGGCGATCACCTCAGGCGGCGGCTTCACCTGGACGCCTACCGAGGCCCAGGGTCCCGGCACCTACGACATCACCGTGACGGTCTCAGACGGGGTGGCCACCGACTCCGAGACGATCACGGTCACCGTGGCCGAGGTCAGTGACTCCGAGCCGCTCCTGTTGGTGATCGAGATCGCTGGCTCCGACCGCTTCGCGACTGCGGTCGAGGCGTCGCTCGAGGCCTACCCCGACGGCGCGAAGATCGTTGTCATCGCGACCGGGCGCAACTGGCCCGACGCCCTCGGAGGCTCCGGGCTTGCGGGCGCACTCGACGGCCCGCTGCTTCTGACCGAGTCCGGATCGCTCCCGGCCGTGGTCGCCGCCGAGATCGAGCGCCTGGGGGCCGAGAAGGCGATCATCCTTGGCGGCGAGGGGGCGGTTTCGCCTGCCGTGAAGACGGCAATCGAAGGACTCCTCGGCGCGGGCAGCGTGGAGCGCATCTGGGGCCAGGACCGCTACGAGACCGCCGACAAGGTGGCCTCCCGCGTGATCGCCACCCTGGGCGCCTCCTACGACGGTACGGCCTTCGTCGCCACCGGCGGCAACTTCCCCGACGCCCTCGGCGCCTCGCCGCTTGCCGCGGCCAACGGCTGGCCCCTTCTGCTCGCGCACCCCACCGCCGGACTCTCGGCCGGCACCAAGGCCGCGATGAACGGTGTCGACACGGTCCTGATCCTTGGCGGCCTGACGGTGGTGAGTGACTCGACCGAGACCTACCTTGAGGGCCGCTTCGGCGCGTCCAGCGTCACCCGCCTCGCCGGCGCCGACCGCTACGAGACGGCGGCCAAGGTCGCGGCGCACGGTGTGGACCACGGCGGTCTCGGCTGGAACCGCGTCGCGGTGGCCACCGGCACGAACTTGCCCGACGCTCTAGCCGGCGGCGTGCTCCAGGGCAAGGTGGGAAGCGTCATGCTGCTCACTCGCCCGACCGCGCTCGACCCGTACACTCGAGCGGCCCTTGTCGCCAACAAGGCCGACATCACCACGGTGACCTTCTTCGGTGGCACCGGCGCACTGCCGCAACCTGTGCGCGACGCGGTGGCCGACGCGCTGGACTGATACTGCCTGGTAAGGCGGGAATAGCTGAGGCCCCGGTGCAGGTACTGCGCCGGGGCCTCAGCCGTCGAAAGGGGCTCGCGAGCGGCGCCCTACTCGTCCTCGTCCTCGTCGTCGAGCGAGACGATCGAGCTCGCGTCAAAGACGCTCTCCTCCATCAGGCGGATCACCTGGCGCTGGTTGCCGCGGATCTCGGGCTCGTCGAGCGGCGTGACCTCGAGTGCCGCACCCTCGACGAACAGCTCGATACGCGACTGCCCCTCGGCATCCGTGTGGAAGTTCAGGTACTGGAAGCTCGCGACGTTCAGGAACATGCAACCGTTGACGAGCACGCTGGCCGACTCGTCGTCGGCCATGATGCGCACGAGGGTGGCTTTGCCCTCGGCTATGAGCTCGCCGTCTACGCGGTAGGCGTACGCGAACGTCTCTACGGTCTCGAGCGCGCGCACCATGTCGCGCGGGTTGGTGAGGGTGCCGTCACCGACGAGCAGCGGGGGGAGTGACCGGCTCACGTGCATCACGCTCCTGCCTTGTGGGCGTTGCGGTGTAAGGTTGCACCATACGTGGATTCTACCCCACACGCAATGCGGCCCCGGCGCCGTCTGCCGAGCGGTCGAACGGTCTTGAGGAACGGAGCGATATGCGACCCGAGAAGCTCGTGATGAAGACGCTTCGCAACGCGCACGCCCCGCTCAGTGCCGAGGAAGTGGCGGGCCGCATCGAGGCCGAGGGGGGAGCGGGGCTCGACGTCGGCCGCATCACCACCGTGCTCGGTCAGCTCGAGCGCTCGGGCAGCATCGCGGCGCTCGGTGGCGGGAAGTACCTGGCGCTGCGCGAGCGGAACCTCGTTGTGGGGCGTCTGTCGATGAACCGCCGCGGCTTCGGGTTCGTGTCCTCGCCGCTCGGCGACATCTACGTCGGCAAGCGCGATACCGGCGGCGCCATGCACGGCGACACGGTCGCGGTGCGCGTGGAGCCGCGCAAGACCCACCTCGGCCGTGCCGGCGAGGTCGTGCAGGTCATCGAGCGCGCGCTCACCGAGGTGGTGGGACGCTTCGAGCGCCACGCGAAACTCGGGATCGTCGTCCCCA
>JAXMLJ010000048.1:0-3042 GCA_034368805.1 Coriobacteriia bacterium | reverse complement strand
GGCACTCGAGGCGGCGGGGTATCGTTCCCTCGTCGTGTTCAGACAGCGCCAGGCCGAGGAGGTGGCACTCGATGGGCTCTGACGCGATCACCATCGGCGCGCTCGCTGCTCTCTCGATCCTGCTCGGTCTCGACGTGGTCGAGCCGCTCGAGGCGGGCACGGAGGACGTCTCGTTCGTCGTCACCTACGCGCCGGCCATTGCCGCGGACACCCTCCGCGAGGCGATGGCCTCAGCCGACGCCGGCCGCCTCGGCCCGTACGCCGGGTGCGCGCATCTAAGCGACGGTGCCGGGCACTTCACGCCGGATGCCGCGGCTCGTCCCGCCGTCCCGGCCTCATCCGATGGCGTACCCGAGGTGCGCATAGAGATGGTTGCTTCCCGGGCATCCGCCCGGGCGGTTCTGGAGGCCGCCCGAGTCGCGCATCCCTACGAGGAGCCGGTCATCGTCGCGATCGAGGGCGTTCGCGCTCGCGGTACGGCCCGGCTCGGACGCGTGTGCACGTGGCGCGACGGCGCGACGGTCGGCGACCTCGCAGCCCACGTTGCGCGCACGCTCGGCGTGAGCGTGCGCGTCTGGGGGGATCGGACCCGTCGGGCGGTGCGCATCGCGGTGGCAAACGGTTCTGCCGGATCGCTTATCGATCGCGCAGCGTCTCTGACCGATGTCCTGGTCGCGGGGGAGGTGCGCTATCATGACGCACTGGGCGCTACGGCCGCCGGGCTGGCCGTCATAGAAGCCGGGCACGACATGACCGAGTGGCCCCTGATCGACGTACTTGCCCGTGCCGTCTCCGAGGCGGCGCCGGGAGTGAACGTGTCACGCGAGTCCGCCCGGCCCGGGTGGTGGACGATGGAGGATGGCCGATGACCGAAGGTGAGATCTTGATCGCGCTCGGCCAGCACGATCTGGCGATCGCCCGAGCCGAGAAGGCTCTGGACGAACTGCCCGAGAAGCACGCTATCCTCCAGCTGCGCCACCGTCTCCAGGAGATCGAGGCCGCGCTCGACAAGGCCGACGCATACTGCCGCAAGGCCGAGGCCCTCGTGTCGCGCGCGCAGGACGAGGCCACCTCGGTGCAGGAGAAGATGGATGCCGAGCAGGCGAAGGTGCTCTCGGGGGCTGTGAGCAATCCCAAAGAACTCCAGAACCTGACGAAGGAGATCGCGGCACTCGGGCGTCGCAAGGAGGCCATCGAGCGCGAGGCCCTCGGCTACATGGAGAAGGCCGAGGCCGGCCAGACCCAGCGCGCCAGGGTCGAGGCCGCGCTGGCCGATGGCAGGGCCAAGGAGGCCGGGCTCATCGAGCGGTTCAAGACCAGGGGCGGCGAACTCCAGCGGGACCTGGAGCGTATGCGTGCCGAGCGGGCGCTGCTCGTTGGCAGGCTTGAGGCTTCAACAGCGGCGCGCTACGAGTCGGTCCGCACCGCTAAACACGGGATCGCGGTAGGCGAGTTCACCGACGGGATGTGCTCGGCGTGCCGGACGCAGCTACCCGCGGGGGAGGCGCAGCGCGTGGCGGCGGGCCCGGAAGTCGGCGAGTGCCCCAACTGCCGTCGAATCCTGGTCGTGAGCGCCGCGGGCCGATCGTGAGCGACACCTGGGTCGTCAACAGCGATGGCGGTGCGAGAGGCAACCCTGGTCCGGGTGGCGCCGGAATCGTCGTGCGGTCTCCCGACGGGCAGATCGCCTGCAGCGGCGGCGCGTACCTCGGCGTGGTCACCAACAACGTCGCCGAGTACATGGCGTTGATCTGGGGCATGCGCGCGGCGCGAGCACTTGGGGCCCGTAAGCTCGAGGTCAGGGCCGACAGCGAACTCGTCGTGAAGCAGCTGCGCGGCGAGTACCGCGTGAAGAACGAGGGTCTCAAACCGCTGTTCATCGAGGCCCAGGCGGTGCAGCGTGCTCTTGGGAGTGTCACGTTCGTCCACGTGCCCCGCGCCGCCAATGCAGCGGCGGATGCGCTGGCCAACGAGGCGATGGACCGGACCGAGACGGTAGGGGACGCGCCGGAGCCACCGTGTGGCGCGCCGACGACGCTGTTCTGAAGGCAGGTGATCCTCGCATGTACGATCTCATGATCCGGGGCCACTTCGACGCGGCCCACGCGCTGCACGGCTATCCCGGCGAGTGCCGGAACCTTCACGGACACACGTGGGACGTCGAAGTCGTCGTCCGCGGGGCGGTTCTCGACACGATCGGCATCGTCTACGACTTCAAGACGCTCAAAGACGACCTGGACCGGGTACTCGAGCCGCTCGATCACGGATACCTGAACGACGTCCCGCCGTTCGACTCCGAGAACCCCACCGCCGAGAACCTTTCTCGCTACATCTACGAGGCGATCGCCACGCGCGTGGGAGACGCGGTGTCGGTGGTCGAGGTGTCGGTGTGGGAGTCTCCGGTGGCGCGGATCACGTACCGGGGCGCCGAGTAGCCACTCAGCCTGCCGGGGGAGTCCCGGGGTACGCACATCCAGCCGGGAATAGAAGTGTCCCGAGAAACCTCACCTGCGGGATTCCCTAGTCCCCAACTTCCCGTTTCTTACTCTTTGAAGAACCTCGCGTCACGGACGGCTTGCGCTGAACCGCTCTGCGGGGAGCCCCATCGAGCAGCTACTGGTACGCTGGCTTTCAGGTTCCGCCCGGTCCGACTTCTCGGGACACCACTCACTCTACGCGAGGGTCCTGAAGGGGTCAAGGGGCATTTGCGTGATTCTCGGGTTTCCGGATACACGGCGTCAGTGGGGCTCCCAACGGTCGCTTTCGTACGACAGACGGCGTTGCAGCTCCATACATCGCGAGCGCAAGCGGGAGGGCGCTCTCGGCGCGCTTAGCGTGGACGAAGTCCGCCCGCGGACCTATACTCACCGTGTGTGTTCGTGCTCATGACAACGCCTGGAGGGACTATGCCGAGCGCCACACTCGAGGAGTATCTTGAGGCGATCTACAAGGCCGCCGAGCGCGGAGAAGTGCGCCCGGGCCACCTCGCCGAGGCACTTGGCGTGTCCGCACCGACCGTCACCGCAACACTCGGGAGGCTCA
>JAXMLJ010000047.1:0-10543 GCA_034368805.1 Coriobacteriia bacterium | reverse complement strand
GCGGTCACGCGCTCCGAGGTCGAGCTCATAGGGGCCGCCGAGGCTGTGGCCGAGCTTGCGGTCGGACTCGGCGGGGCCGGCCCGCGCGCCATCGAGACGCGCAACCTGCTCGTGAACGCGGCGCTCACGGTGGCAGGGGCGATAGCGCGGCAGGAGAGCCGCGGCACGCACTTCCGCACGGACCGTCCCGAGCGCGATGATGAACGCTGGCGCGGTCACGTGGTGTGGCAGCGCGGTGCCGAACCGCGCTTCGAGCCGGTGACCGCCGAGGAGACCATCACGCCCCAGGAAGGTGACCGATGACCTTCGTCCTGCCTCCATCTGACGATGTGATCGCTGCGGCTCTCGCCGAGGATCTCGGTGTCGCCCCGGAGCGCATCGGCGAGCCGTCGCTTGCATCCGCGAGTCTGCTCGACGCCGATGTGACCTCGGCGGCGACGGTGCCGGCAGGTGCGGTCTTCACCGGCCGGATCGTCGCGCGCGACGCAGGGGTGGTGTGCGGACTGCCGCTCGTCGCGCGACTCTACGAGATCCTCGGCCGCGCTGCGGATGCCGGTCCCGTCGAGTGCTTCCCGCTCGTGGCCGAGGGAGCCGGCGTCGCACGCGGCGATGCGGTCATGGAGATCGAGGGGCCGGCGCGCCTCGTGCTCGCGGGCGAGCGCAGCGCGCTCGACCTCGTGATGGTGCTATCGGGCATCGCGAGTGAGGCTCGTCGCTGGCAGGCCGAGGCGGGCGAGGCGCTTGCCGTGACCGACACGCGCAAGACGCTGCCCGGGCTCCGTGCGCTCTCGAAGTATGCGGTCACTGTCGGCGGGGCGCACAACCATCGCGCGGGCCTGTACGACATGGTGCTCGTGAAAGACAATCACATCGTGCACGCGGGCGGGATCACGGTAGCGGTGCGCGCGGCACGTGAGGCGAATCCTGACCTTTCCTTAGAGTGTGAGGCGGACTCGGTCGAGCAGGCCGCCGAGGCGGCCCGGGCCGGTGCCGACTACGTGCTGCTCGACAACATGGACGATGCGACGCTCACGCGTGCGGTCGCCGCTGTACGCGAGGCGGCAGCCGGCCGACCGGTCCTCACCGAGGCGTCCGGCCGTGTCCGGTTCGAGCGGTTGCGTGCGCTTGCGGCAACCGGCGTCGATCGTGTGTCGACGAGCGCGCTCACGTTTGCCGGGCCGCTCGACTTCGGGTTGGACTCCGACACGGGTTGTCCGGGGCAAGGAGGGAACGATGAGCTACGAGGGTGAGTCGCTCGACATGAGCCTGTTCCGGCAGATGTATCTGATCGTATCGGCACTGCCCACGATCCTGCTGCTGTTGACCTTCGTGCTGTGGACGATGCTCGAAGGACCCGGTGCTGCCGAGAGCACGGGGCCGGACGGGATGCCCGCGTGGCAGATCGCGCTCTTCGCCGCGATAGCGCTCGCCTCGCTGCCGATGGCGCTGTTCGTGCGACGCCTGGGACTCAAGGCGACGGGCGACGTGATCGACCCGAAGTCAAAGAAGGTGCTCAGCGGTCCGGACGCCGTCGTGCAGCGCATCACATCGACGGCGGTCGTCGGGATGGCGATGCCCGAGATCGGACTCCTGCTCGGCTTCGTCGCCTGCTTCCTGACGGAAAACTGGCTCGTCTACCTTCCGTTTGCCGCGTACACCATCGTCGGCTGGGCTATCATGTATCCACGTCCGTCGCAGGTTCGTGCGTGGTACGCTCGGCAGACCGGCGCCGAGCCGGTTCCGTCGATCATCTCGTAGAGGACGTTCGTGACCCCCACCACGCTTCGTGAGTCCTACCTCGCCTGGATCCGCCACTCATCGGCGCTGCTCCTGCTGCCGCTCGTGCTCACGGCCGCCGTGCAGTGGGCGTCGCGGGCTCCTTGGTGGCGTGAAGGGCCACCGCCGAGCGGCTCAGTGCGCTACCTCTTCCTCTCGGTGGCGGTGGCCGCGCTCGTCGTCGGCCGCAATGTCCGCACGCGCGACACCGCCGCCCGGCCGCTTGATGCCACCTCGCTGCGCTCGGTGTCGTGGCAGATGCTTACCTACGCGCTCGCGCCGGTCGTCATCGGTGCGGCGCTCGCGTTCATGACCCGGGAGCTGCTCGTCTTCTACTCGCTGCTGCTGGTCTCGCTCGTCGGTCTCGCTCTGCTCTTCCCGCGCTTCGATCAGTGGGCCGAGTGGAGCACGTGTCCGGACGAGGGTGATGCGTGATGGCGCCGCAGACCGGCTTCGCGCCGCTCGACTGGTTCCTCGCGCTTCTCGATAGCTGGGGACACCTCATCGTCGTCGGCTTCACCATCTCGGAGAACCTGTTCGTGGTCGGCTCCTTCACGCCTGGCGAGACGGTCGTGATGGCGGCCGGGTTCGTCTCCGAGGGGGGCGGACTCAACCCCTGGCTCGTGGGCGTCTCATCGCTCATAGGTACGCTCACCGGCTCGAACCTCTCGTACTGGTTCGGGCGCAGGGGCGGGCGCCAGGCACTGCTCCGCTGGGGCGGCAAGTTCTTCGACGAGGAGCGCATCATCGCCGCCGAGGAGTACTTCGAGTTGCACGGCAACAAGACGGTGCTCGTTTCGCGCTTTGCCGCCGGCTTCAAGAACTTCGTCCCGGTGATCGCCGGCGCGTCGCGGATGCGCCTGTGGATCTTCGAGCTGTACACCTTCATCGGCGCACTCATCTACACGACGCTCATGATCATGCTGGGCCGGATCTTCGCCGAGAACTTCGACAAGGCACTTGCGATCGCGCGCAACCTCACGTGGGTCGGCTTCGCGGTGCTCGTCGCGATGATCGCGTTCCTGTTGTGGGGTCGCCACAGGATCATCTCGCGCAAGGTCGACCTGCTTGTCGAGGTCGCCGAACTCGAGGGCGAGGCTGCCGGTCCGGATAGCGACGCGCATGAGACCGGAGACGAACATCACGATGATCGCGATCTCACGTAGGGCCGCAGTCGCCTCGGCGTTGGACTTCGCAGGACCCGGCGGGCTCTCGGGCGAGGCTCTTGCGCGCGAGCTCGGCATCTCCCGGGTGGCGATCGCCAAGCACGTAGCCGCGCTCAAGGATCTCGGCTACCGGATCGAGTCGTCGCCGCGCGTGGGCTACCGGCTGCTCGAGGCGCCGGATGCGTGCATCCCCGAGGAGGTGTCGCCGCGCCTCGCCGACCCGCTGTGGGTCTCGTGTACGGGCGGGCTTGAGACCGGGTCCACCAACGACGACGCCAAGACAGCCGCCCGCGCGGGCTCTCCCGAGGGGACGCTCGTGGTAGCGGCCCGGCAGCACGGCGGCCGAGGCCGTCTCGGGCGGGTGTGGGCCTCTCCGTCGGGCGGAGCGTACGCCTCGGCCATCCTGAGGCCCGCACTGCCACCGGCGGCGCTCGGGCCGCTTGCGCTCGTGATCGCGCTCGGGGTCGCGCGCGGGCTCGAGCGTTTCGGCGTGCCGGCGGGGCTCAAGTGGCCCAACGATGTGCTGGCCGACGGGGAGAAACTCGCCGGTATCCTGCTGGAGATGGCGGCCGAGGCCGACACGGTCGAATGGCTCGTGGTCGGCTGCGGTCTGAACGTCGCAGGCCCCGGGGAACCGGGGTCGGCGTGGGTCAGGCGCTACTCGGCCGAGGCGAAGGTGGCCGAGGTCGCCGCCGCCGTACTCGATGAGTGCGCGTCGGCGTACCGGACGTTTCTGGCCGAGGGCTTCGCGGTCCTGGTCGGGGAGTATCGTGCGCGCGGCACGCTGTGGGGCCGGGGTGTCGTCGTGCGCGACGGGATCGGACGTGTGGTGGCATCCGGCATCGCCGAGACGGTGGACGACTCCGGTGCGCTTGTCGTGCGCGAAGCCGGCGGCGCACGAGCCGTCGTTGCCGGCGAGGTGACGCTGCGCTCCTGATCGTACGTGCCCGTTGACGCCGCCGCGCACTCTCCGTAAAGTAAACCGCTCAGGCATCGTGGTTTACAGCCGGGAGGTCTCATGACACGCACGTATACGCTCGTCGTCTCGGCGCTGCTTGCCGCATTGCTCGCGGCGTCAGCGCTCGTCACGGTGCCCGTAGGCGTTGTCCCCGTCACGCTCCAGACGTTCGTCGCCGCGATCATCGTGCTCGTCTGCACGCCGGCGCAGGCGGCGCTCACTGTGGGCCTGTACCTGCTGCTCGGCGCCATCGGCGTGCCCGTCTTCTCCGGCATGCGAGGCGGCCTTGCGGTGCTCGTCGGGCCCACCGGCGGCTACCTGGTGGGATTCTGGTTGGGTGCGGTTGCCGGTGCCGCTGTGCGAGCCGGACTGCGCCTGCAGCGACCGCTCGCCGACGTCGCCGGGTTGCTCGTGGCGCTGGCATGCATCTACGTACCCGGGACGCTGTGGCTCGCGCTGACTACCGGGCGGACGATGGCCGAGGCGGCAGCGGTCGGCGCTGCCCCGTTCGTCGTCTTCGACATCGCCAAGGGCGCCGCCGCAACCGGCATCGCCTCCGCGCTCAGGCGCGCCGGCCTCGTGTCTGTCGCACGGAGTTCGTGAGGCCCGACCCTCCGGTCGCTGTGTGCTAGCATCGCACGGTGGCGCGAGCGCGTCGCGGACCAGACGACAGGAGGGGCTCCATGCCGGCAACTCAGGGCGACACGGTCGCCGTTGACTACGTAGGCCGTCTCGAGGACGGGAAGATCTTCGACTCGAGTGAGGGTCGTGCTCCGCTACTGTTCATCCTTGGTGGTGGCGACGTCCTTCCCGCGTTCGAAGGAGCCATCCTGGGACTCGAGCCCGGCCAGTCGACGACTGTCACGATCCCTGCCGAGGAAGCGTACGGGCCGCACATCCCCGAGGCCGTACAGGTTGTCCCGGTCGACGTCTTCGGCGAGGGTACGCCGCCGATCGGCGGCGAGTTCAACGTCATCGGCGACGATGGCGAGTCCTACGCCGGGTGGGTCGTCAGCATCAGTGACGACCTTGTCGACGTGACGGTCGACTTCAACCACCCGCTCGCGGGACACGAACTCACCTTCGATGTGACGCTCGTTGAGATCGTTCCGGCGCAGCCAGAGGACACTCCCGTCACGGTCGGCGAGTAACGGTTCGTTGACATGTCCTACGGGCGCCGATAAGGTGAATGCGGTCACGGGACCCCTCACGCGAACTTTGTGTCGGGCGCTGGTGGGATGCGTCATTGCGCATGGGTGCCGGCACACCCAGCCTGAAAACGAGGTTCGTCGTGACCCACGTCGAAGTAGTCCGATACATGATGTCGGACTCGGTAACGGGTAGGGGGTGTCGGCGATTCTTCTCGCGCAAGTGAACGTGTGGATGGACGCAGTCTTCATCTTGCTGTTCATCGGTGTGTGGTTGTTCGTCCTGTTCCACTTCTCCATCAGTATCCCCAAGGGTCGTTTCCGTAAGAAGTGGATCGAAGGCAAGTGGCCGGAGCACGATCATCTTCCGGTCTTCCTGCCCAAACTCATGCACTGGATCCACCTTCTGTGCATGCTCGCCCTGGCGTTCAGCGGCCTGTACATACGCTTCCCGTTCTTCGATGGCGGCCGCACGCCGATGCGATGGGTCCACTACATCGCGATGACGATCGTCGGTCTGAATTACCTGTGGCGCCTGTGGTACGCGTTTCTCGCCAAGAACCGCGACTACAAGAAGTTCGCCATCACCAAGCGCGATCTCCAGTCGGCGCTCGGCGTGCTGGCGTACTACGGGTACTTCTCCGACAACAAGCCGCACGTGGCCGAGTACAACGTGATGCAGAAGATGTCGTACCTGCTCTTCGCGGTACTCATGCTGGCGCAGGGCTTCACGGGTCTGTCGCTGCTCACGCAGCCGATCCTGTTCGGCCTGTCGCCACGCGAGGTCCTCATCGGCTGGTGGCTTGGCCCGCTCGTAGGTGGCGTCGCTGTCGCGGGTGCCTGGATGCGCGTGATGCACTACGCCATCAACTGGCTGTTCATCATCATGACCGTCGTGCACTTCTACCTGGCGGTCAATGAGGACTTCCTCATCGGCATGGACTTCTTCGGATTCAAGAAGTATCCGAAGGACAAGCTCGTGACGCATGGCCACGGTCACGGCGAGGAGCATGCAGCTCCTGCCGGGGCGGCGGCCCTCGAGGCGGAGTAGGAGGCCGTATGGGCTCCCGTATCAGCCAGAGGATCGCGGTAGGGTTCTTCCTTGCCGTCGCGCTCGTGGCGCCGGCAGCCGCGTACGGCCAGGGCGTGTCGCCGTCTGTCTCTCCGACCGCGCCGTACGAGCTCGACTTCACGCTTCCCACGGAGTCGAAGTCAGGCTGTCTGGTGTGTCATGGCGACCCTGCGCTGGTGCGTGTCCGCGACGGCGTCGTGATGAGCTACTACATCGATGACGCCACCATCGAGGCGTCTGCCCATATCGACCAGCAGTGTGTGGGGTGCCACCTCGACTTCACGTATAAGGCTCCCCACGGCAATGGCGAGTGGGTGACGACCGCGAAGACCGCGTGTCGCAACTGCCACGAGGAGCAGTCCCGGGCGTTCGGCGTCGGCGTTCACCGGGCGACGGTTCCCAACGGTAACGGCGGATCGGTCGAGACGACGACCGCGCCAAAACCGCTGTGCGGCGACTGTCACGGTTCGCACGATATCCTGATGCTCACGGACAACCCCGACGGCCAGGAAGCGATACACGCCGATGGCTGGGAGGTCTGCGGGAGTTGCCACGAGGACTACTGGGACAGCTATGACGACTACTATCACGGCGCGGCCTACAAGCGCGGAGCAAAAGACGCTCCTGCGTGCTGGGACTGCCACGGGTGGCACGACATCCTTCCCTCGAGCGAGCGTGGATCGAGCGTTCACGAGTCGCACCTGGTTGAGACGTGCGGTCAGGAAGGCTGTCATGTCGGCGTCGACGAGAACTACACGTCGTATGCCGTGTTCATCCATGGTCGTTCGACGATCACGGACGACAATCCGCTGATCGCGCTGGTCCGTTCGGTCATCGGCGCGTTTGGCCGCCTGTTCGGCGGTGGGGGCGAGTAGGCCTCCGGCAAGCGCCTGGACTTTGGAAAGCAGGTAGCGAGGGGTATGACGAAGCGATTCAGGACGCCTGCCGGCACGGGCGTACGGAGGTTGGGTATCGTGATGGCATTCGCTATCGCGGCGTTCGTTGTGCCGGCGTTCGCCCAGACGGTGACGATCGAGGTCGGCGGTGACGTGTTCTCCGACAAGTGCAAGCCGTGTCACGCCGACTTCACGCAGACCGACAATCCCAAGTACGCCTTCACGCACGGTAACCACATCACGTTCCAGTGCAGCTCGTGCCATCCGATCTTCCCGCACAAGCCGGGCGGCACCGATACTCCGGCGATGAAGGACTGTTTCAACTGTCACGCGCTCTACCACGGCCCGCAGGGCGTGCTCGCCAAGGGCGACTGCGAAGCGTGCCATGGCAACAAGCTTCCCGATCTGCGGCCGGCGAACCACACCTTCGACTGGGCCAAGACGCCGCACGTGGAGCCTGCCAACAACGAACTCACGACGCTGTGTTCGATGTGCCATGTCAAGAACGACTGCGACGTGTGCCACGTGCAGGAGCGCGTGGCATGGTCGCCTCCGATGCCCATGATCTATGAGGCGGGCACCGGCTGTCTGGCGTGTCACGGCAGCCCGAACCTCATCAAGAGCTCCTCGGAGGGCATCGTGTCCTTCCAGGTCACCGGTCTTGAGTCCTCGGCGCACCGCGACCTTGCGTGCTCGGACTGCCACATCGACTTCCTGTACACGGAGCCCAAGCCGCCGACGCGGGTGTGGTACGTCAATGCGGGGATAGCGTGCGCCAATGGCGGTTGCCACGACCACGACGAGCAGGCCGACGCGTACGCGGGCTCGGTGCACGCCGAGTTGGTCGCCGAGGGCGACTACACGGCGGCCACGTGCGGGTCATGCCACGGCGGTCACGACATCGCCCGGCTCGACACGCAGGCTGCGGTCGACGAACTGCACCTGTCCAGCGAAGCCATGTGCGCCGAGTGCCATGAGGACCAGTGGGACAACTACGGCGACGCCTACCACGGCGCGGCATATAAGCGTAAGGCGATGGACGCTCCTGCATGCTGGGACTGTCATCCCGCCCACGAGGTTCTCGCCTCGGACGACCCCGACTCGACGACGAACGCGGCCAACATCGGCGAGACGTGTGCTTCGTGCCACGAGCAGCACGGCGATGCGGGCGAGGAGTTTGCCAGGTTCTCGGCTGAGATGATCCACCGTCAGGAGGAACTGCGTGCCGACAACCTGCTCCACAAGATCCTGTCGCTGCTACCGGGAGGTAAGTAGCGGTTCATGACGAGACGTTCTCGCGGACGTTTGACGATCATCACGGCGGTGGCCCTCGCGGCTGCCGTCGTGGTGGTGCTCGCCTACCCGCGCGGCGCCGCGAGTGCCGAGTCGCGCACGATAACGGTCAGTGCGCCCGCGTCCACCGCCTCGTGCATGTACTGTCACCCGACACTGGGCGGGAGTGACCGCGGCGATCTTGTCTTCGATCACGCGACGCACATCGTCGCCCAGTGCGCCGCGTGCCACTACGGTCCGGCGCATGCCGGGGGGGCGTCGCCGACGCCGCCGATGGACTCGTGTTTCACCTGCCATGACCTGCGTCACGGCCCTCAGGGCCTGCTCGCTTCGGGCGAGTGCCGGTCCTGTCACCCCGAGCCGGCGCCGCTTCGGCCGGCCACGCATGTAGAGGACTGGCGTGACGAGCCCCACGCCCTTGCTTCGGATGAGGGCGTGAACCGGTGCATGATGTGCCACGATGCGCCTACCGACTGCGACAGCTGCCATAGTGACGAGGGCGTGGACGTTGGGCCGATGCCGGCGATGTACCTGAGCACGGTGCCGCAGATCTCGGCCGAGCCGACGGTCACCATAGACCCGGACGGCCCCGTTACGATGGCCCAGTGCACGTACTGTCACTCCGATATCGATGACTTCGACGTGGACGGCCTGGTCTTCGGCCACGGTGCGCATCTCGAGCGCGCGTATCGCTGCGAGTCGTGCCACCCCGTCTTCCCGCACGGGCCCGACGGCACCCAGCGCATCGAGATGCGCTCGTGCTACCGGTGTCACAGCCTCGTTCACGACGGTCACGGCGAGGTCGCGTCCGGCGAGTGCGAGAAGTGCCACACCGAAGACTTCGAGCTCATCCCGCCGGACCACACCCTGGAGTTCCTGACCGGCGAGCACCGTGAGCCTGCGCTCGAAGACGCCGCATACTGCAGCCAGTGCCACACCTCCGAGTCCTGCGTGCCGTGCCACAACGGCGGCGTCGAGATGGCCGACGGGACCGAGAGCCTCCCGGTCGTCCCCGCGGACCACCGCAAGCCGCAGTGGGCGTCGGAGCACGGTGGGTTGTACCTCGCGCAGGACGGCCTGTGCGCCGTCTGTCACGAGCCGGCGAGCTGCCAGACGTGCCACCTCACCACGATGCCTCATCCCGGCACATGGATGACCGAGCACGCGAAGATGAACGGGTCGCTCACCAACGACTGCCGGGTGTGCCACACTGATCGCGAGTTCTGCCAGGACTGCCACCACGACTCGGTCCGTTCGGTTGCGCTGATCCCGGAGAACTGCGTAGAGTGCCACGAGGAGATGAGGACGGAGCCCGCCACGGCGATCAAGGTCGCGGGTCTCGCCGAGCACGCTGTGCACTTCATAGTCGAGGAGAAGAAGGGCGAACCCTACTACTGCGATGACTGCCACATCGGGTTCGGCTCGGGCGGGATCCACGTCGTCAACGCGGCCACCGGACCGCACGACATGCGCATCTGCTACGAGTGCCACGGCGCGCTCGATTACCAGAACATACTCATCGCGCCGTACCGTGGGTCCGAACTTTGCTTACGGTGTCATACGGACCTCAATATCTGACGCATCCCTGGACGGATTGTAGGTGTGAACGTGTCGTCTGTTTCCCGTGACCCCTGGCTCGAATGGGCCCTCAGGATCGTCGGCGTGCTTGTCATCGGCGCGCTGGCGTTCCTCGCGTACACGGTCTGGCAGGGTGAGCGGCAGGCGAAGCAGGGCTCGCTCGCCTCACGTGCCATCGCCACGCTCGAGGAGCAGGTACGCAAGGACCCGCAGAATCCGGACTTTCGCGTTCTCCTGGGCGATGCCTTCCGCGATATCGGTAGTCACGCCTCCGCGATCGCGCAGTACGACGCCGCCCTTGAACTCGAGCCCGACAACCCGAGCGCGATGAGCGGCCTGGCGCTGGTGGCGATGAACCGGCAGGAGTGGCGCACCGCGGAGGGGTACTGGCAGCAGGCTGTCGAGGTGCTGTCCAAGAACAAGTTCGCCGCCCAGGACCTGCGTCTGGAGAAGGCCTACTACTACTACGGCGTGACGCTCATACAGGTGGCCGAGTACGAGGACGCGGTCGCCTATCTCAAGGAGGCTCTGCGCATCAAGCGGAGTGACGCGGACACGCACTACGCACTGTCGGTCGCTTATCGCGAACTCGGCTCGATCCCCAACCAGCGCAGCTCGCTTGAGGCCGCCCTGGCGTTCGTGCCCTCGATGCCCGA
>JAXMLJ010000046.1:0-2548 GCA_034368805.1 Coriobacteriia bacterium | reverse complement strand
CGAGTGGCTGCTCTCCTCGGCGACAGGGCTCTCCCGCGTCGAGCTCTATGCCTATCACGACAGGCCGCTCTCACCCGAAGAACGCGAGCGCTACCGCACGCTGGTGGCGCGCCGTGCCGAGGGTATGCCGCTGCAGTACGTCACCGGCGAGATGCCCTTCCGCCACCTCGTCGTGCACGTCGAACAGGGCGTGTTCATCCCGCGACCCGAAACAGAAGTCCTCGTGGACGTGGCGCTGGAGCACCTGCGCGACATCGAGTGTCCGGTCGTCATCGACCTGTGCACGGGTTCAGGTTGCATCGCGGCATCGCTCGCGAGCGAACATGCGGGCGCGCGTGTGTGGGCGGTCGACATCGGTGAGGCGGCGTATCGAACCGCTTGTCGGAATGCGCTTCACGCGGGGGTGGCGGACAGGGTACAAGTAGTTCATGGAGATCTTTTCGGTCCGCTGCCACACGAGCTCCTCGGGTCCGTCGACTTCATCGTGTCGAACCCCCCGTACATCCCGAGCGCGGATCTCCCCGAACTCCCCGTCGAGGTGCTGGGCTTCGAGCCGTCCGAGGCGCTCGACGGCGGGCCGGACGGCCTCGATGTCTTCCGTCGGATCGCCCGTGAGGCAGACCTCTGGCTTGCGCCGGGCGGCGGCATCGCGATCGAGCTCGACGAGGGGCGGGTGGCGGATGCAGCAGCTCTTCTCGAGGGGCAGTATGAGGGTGTAACGGTCCGCAAGGACCTGACAGGACGTGACAGGATCGTCTATGCACGGAAAGGTAGGGCGATGCAGCCATGAACAAGGTGATCCACATCGACCCGGAAAACCCCTCGGCGGAGGTCGTTAATCTCGCCGCCACGATCTTGAGAGACGGGGGCATCGTAGTGTTCCCCACCGAGACCGTGTATGGGATTGGCGCTTCCGCTACGTCGTGTTTCGGACCGCACGAGATCATAGACATCAAGATGCGGCCGAAGAACAAGCCGCTGCCGTGGCTGGTCGAGAATGAGGCGGCGCTCGACAAGTACGGCGTGGACGTACCCGAGTACGCGCACCTGATCGCGCGGGCGTTCTGGCCCGGCGCGCTCACCATCGTCGTCATGGCGGCCGACATGGTGGCGCCCGAGTTCCGGGACGATCGCGGTGCCGTCGCGCTGCGCTCGCCCGACCACGAGCTCGTGCAGGAACTCATCCGTGCGTCGGGGGCGGCCATCATCACCACCTCGGCGAACACATCCGGCCTGCCTGCGGCGGCATCGTTCGAGGAGCTTGAAGAGCGCATCATCGCAGCTGCCGATGTGACACTCGATGGCGGCTAGACACCGCACCGCATGGCTTCGACGGTCGTGGACTGTACGGGTCCCGAGCCGGTCGTCACGCGCGTCGGCCCCGTTCCCGCCGACGAGATCATGACGGTCGCACAGGGGCTCGCAGTCTAGGGCTGCGAGGCTGCGCCGATACGGTACAATCTGCGGGAGGCGACCCGGGAGGGACGCCTCCCGCAACCACGTTAGGGGAGTCAATGCGCATCCACCTCGGCGCCGATCACGCCGGTTTCGACCTCAAGGAGCACGTCAGGTCCGCGCTCATCGCGCTCGGGCACGAGGTCACCGACGTGGGGACGTCAGGGCCGGACTCGGTGGACTATCCCGACTATGCGGCCGAGGTGGGAAGCGCTGTCGCGCGGGGCGACGCAGACTTCGGCGTGCTGGTGTGCGGCACGGGTCTGGGCATGGCGATCGCGGCGAACAAGATCGCGGGCGTCCGCGCGGTGCAGGTCTCGGACCCGGAGATGGCGCGCATGGCGCGGCTGCACAACAACGCCAACGTCATCACGCTGCCCGGTCGGCACCTCACCCCGGATGAGGCAGGCCGAGTGCTCGAGGCGTTTCTCGGCACCGAATTCGAGGGCGGACGCCACCAGGGCCGCATCGAGAAGATCAGCGCGCTCGAAGAGCGTGGACGGTAGAGGAGAAGAATCGACTATGGCGCTGCGTCACCTGACTGCGACCGACCCGGAGCTTGCCGCGGCGATGGATGCCGAGCTGGCCCGCCAGCGCGGGACCATCGAGCTCATCGCCTCGGAGAACTTCGTTTCGATGGCGGTCCTCGAGGCCGCCGGGAGCGTGCTCACCAACAAGTACGCCGAAGGACTCCCGGGCAAGCGCTACTACGGCGGGTGCGAGAAGGTCGACATCGTCGAGGACCTCGCGCGCGAGCGCGCCAAGGCGCTCTTCGGCGCCGAGCACGCCAACGTGCAGCCCCACGCGGGCGCGCCGGCAAACCTCGCTGTCTACTATGCCTTCTTGCAGCCGGGTGACACCTACATGGGCATGAACCTCGCCATGGGCGGGCATCTGACGCACGGTTCCCCGGTGAACTACTCCGGCAAGTGGTTCAACGTTGTGCCCTACGGGCTGGGCGCCGACGAGCGCATCGACTACGACGAGGTCGAGCGACTCGCGAAAGAGTGCCGGCCCAAGATGATCATCGCGGGCGCATCGGCCTACCCGCGCGTCATCGACTTCGAGCGTTTCGCCGCAATCGCCGCCGAAG
>JAXMLJ010000045.1:0-7691 GCA_034368805.1 Coriobacteriia bacterium | reverse complement strand
TCATGACGCACCCGTGCTCGTCCAGCGCGCCGCAGTGCCCGTGCGAGGTGTACTCGCACATGCAGACGTCGGTGACCACCGTGAAGTCCGGGTCGTGCGCCTTGATGGCGCGGATCGCCTGCTGCACGACGCCGTCCTCGGCAAACGCGCCGCTGCCCGCCTCGTCCTTGACGTCGGGGATGCCGAACAGGATGACCGCCGGGATGCCGAGGCTCTTGAGCTCGTCGATCTCGGCAGCAGGTCGAGCGAGATGTTGAACACGCCGGGCATCGACGGGACCTCGCGGCGCACGTTCTTCCCGAAGACCACGAACAGCGGGTAGATGAAGTCCGCAGCGTCAAGCGTGGTCTCGCGCACCATCGCGCGCAGCGCGGACGTGCGGCGCAAGCGGCGGGGGCGGTAGGCGGGGAACTCCATGGCGGTTCCTTCCCTCGTGGGCGACACGTTCCTGCCAAACAGTCGAGGCGCCCCGCACACGGCAGGCCGCCTCGACATCACATCCGATGGTGGAGATGAGCGGGCTCGAACCGCCGACCTCTGCGTTGCGAACGCAGCGCTCTCCCAGCTGAGCTACATCCCCATCTGCGCACACGACCGATCAGGGGCCGAATGCAGATGTATACAATGCCGAGCGATGCTCGCTTTGTCAATCAGCCGAAGTACGCCCCGAGCGCCTCGACGAGCGCCGGGACGGTGTACTCGGTGGGCTCCACCGCAACGTCCATGCCGAGTTCGCGCGCGGTCGCGGCGGTGACCGGTCCGATGCAGGCGATCGTCACGCCGGACAGGTCGACTCCCTCGGCCAGCCCGACGAAATGGCGCACCGTCGACGACGACGTGAAGACGACCGCGTCGGCCTCGCCCGCGCGCATGCGAGCGAGCGTAGCGGCGTCGCCGACACCCGGCACCGTACGGTACACGGGAACCACGTCGACGCGCGCACCGTGTGCCTGGAGCCCCTCGGGCAGCACCTCGCGCGCCTCGAGTGCACGCGGGAGCAGGATACGTGTGCCCTCGCCCACGCCGCGAGCGCACAACCCCTCGAGGACACCCTCGCCCACGTACTCGTCGGGCACGAAATCGGCGCGGATGCCGTTGCGCTCGAGCGCCTCGGCCGTGGCTGGACCCACCGAAGCCACGCGAAGCCCGTGCATGTGGCGCGCATCGAGGTCTGCCGCGGCCATGCGCTCGAAGAAACGTTCCACCGCGTTGGCGGAGGTGAAGACGACCCAGGCGTAGAGGTCCAGGCTGTGGATCGCGTCGTCGACCGGCCCGAAGTCCGGCGGGTCCACGACCTCGATCGTCGGGAACACGAGTACCTCGGCGCCGGCATCCTCGAGCAGGCGCACGAGCGCGGCTACCTGCGGGCGCGCCCGCGTCACCACCACACGCTTTCCTGCCAGCGGTCCTGCCATCGGCATGCCTCCGATCACGTACCGAGCAGCGTGTCGACGTCTCCGTCCGGCGACGCTTCCCGGATCTCGGCGAGGATCGCATCGGCGCCGAGCGCGCGCAGGCGGACGACCATCGCCTCGCCGAGCGCCTCGGGCTCGCCGGCGTCCCCGCACAGCTGCTCGCGGATGATGCGGGTGCCGTCCACGGAACCCACCATCGCGTCCATCGTGAGGGTGCCATCCTCATAGCGGGCGTACGCGCCGATGGGAACCTGGCAGCCGCCTTCAAGCGAGCGCATGACGACACGCTCGGCGGTCACGCACTCCATCGTCTCGGGATGGCCGATCTGCTCCATGACGTGCAGCATGAACTCGTCGTCCTCACGGATCTCGACGCCGATGGCGCCCTGACCCACGGCCGGGACCATCTGCGTCACGGGCACGTAGCTCGTGATGCGATCGGCCCAGCCCATGCGCGTGATGCCTGCCGAGGCGAGCACGACCGCGTCCACCTCGCCGTTCTCGGCCTTGCGCATGCGCGTGTCGAGGTTGCCGCGCACGTCCACGATCTCGAGGTCGGGACGCACGTGCACGACCTGCGACCGGCGACGCAGACTCGACGTGCCGAGCTTCGCGCCCTCGGGCAGTGTCGCCAGATCGTAGCCCGCCCCCGAGACGAGCACGTCACGCGGGTCCACGCGCTCGGGCATGGCGGCGATGATGCATCCGTCGGGAAGCTCGGTCGGCACGTCTTTCATGGAGTGGACGCACAGATCCACGGTCCCGGCGAGCAGCTCGACTTCGAGTTCCTTGGTGAACAGGCCCTTGCCGCCCACCTTGGCAAGCGGCACGTCCAGGATCTTGTCGCCGGTGGTCTTGATCACCTTAAGGCTCACGGTGAGGCCAGTGATCTCCTCAAGGCGCGCCTTGATGTACTCGGACTGCCACAGCGCGAGCTTCGACCCGCGGGTGCCGATGACCAGTTCCTTACGCTCCACAGTCGCCAATGCCTTCCCCTGTCTCCTTCTGCTTCTCCACGATCTCCCGGGCCCTCATGTTGAGCAGGTTGCGGAACGCTCCGGGGCCGTGGCGGTCTTCGGTGTCTTCAAGGCCGTAGAGTGCGCGGGCGACGTCCATGTAGACATACCCGTCCTTACCCGTTGCGGCCTTCTTGAGCCGGGCAGTCGGCCCGTGGAGCATCTTGTTCACGATCGCGCAGGTGAGCGCTTCTATCGTCTTGCGATCGCGATCGCTCAGATCCAGACGCCTGAGTGCCTTCTCGAGTTCCATCTGGCGGATGACCTCGGCTTTGGCCCTGATCGCCGCCACCGTGGGCACGACCTCCATGGACTCGGCCCACGCGAAGAACACGCCGATCTCCTCGTCGATGATCGCCTCGGCGCGGCGCGCCTCTACCATGCGCTCCTCGAGGTTCGACTCGACCACGCCGGAAAGATCATCGATATCGTAGAGGAAGACGCCCGAGAGGTCGTTCACGGCCGGGTCGATGTCGCGCGGCACGGCGATATCGATCAGGAACAACGGTGCCGAGCGATGACGCGACACCGGCGCGAGGTCCGCCTTGGTGATCACGTACTCGGTGGCTGCCGTAGACGAGATCACGATATCGGCCTGACCGACCGCCTCGTACAGGCGCTCGTACGGCAGCGCATCGCCGTTGAAGCGAGCGGCCATCTCCTCGGCGCGTTCGAACGTGCGGTTGACCACGAGCACGCGGGTGACGCCATTGCACACGAGGTGCTTGGCGGTGAGCTCGCTCATCTTGCCGGCGCCGAGGATCGGGATCGTGCGCCCCTCGAGCGCGTCGAAGACCTTCTTGGCCAGCTCGACGGCCGCGTAGCTGACCGACACCGCCGACTCGCCGATGGCGGTCTCCGTGCGCACGCGCTTGCCCACCTCGAAGCTCTGCCGGAACAGCTTGTTGTACGCCTTGCCGGTCGTGCCGGTGTTCTGAGCGTGTCCGTAGGCCTCTTTCACCTGACCGAGGATCTGCGCCTCGCCCACCACCATCGAGTCCAGGGAGGCGACCACCCGGAACAGATGCCGGACCACGGCCTCACCGGTGATGATGTAGAGGTAGCGGGTCAGCTCGTGGCGGTCGAGCTCGTGGTACTCGGCGAGGAAGCCGATCACCGCATCCACCCCGCCGTCATCGCTCGAGGCCACCGCGTAGACCTCCGTGCGGTTGCACGTCGAAACGATGACCGCCTCGTTCACGTGTTCGAGCCGCGTGAGGTGCCCGAGGGCGTCCTCCTGCGCGGCCGCCGGGAACGTCAGCTTCTCGCGAATGGCCACCGGCGCTGTCTTGTGGCTGAGCCCGACCAGGACGAAATGCATCAGTATCGGCTCGCTTCCGTAGCTTGGGGAGTTGCCGAGAAAACCGCCCGGGAAACGGACGGATGAGGGCTGGGTCGCCCCCGCCGGTGCGGCGCATTGTTGTTCAGGCAAGCAGGCCCGGCGGGGGCGGTGTGGCAGGAGGTGGAACGCTCCTCCTGAATGCGCCTGAACATGAATATCCTATCACCGTGACGTACGGCCGGGCAACGCGACGGCACGCCCACACGACTACACCGCATCGGCTTCCACCGCCTTGCGTGCCGCGGCCACGTCCCGGTCGAACATGGCAAAGAACACCTCGGGCACGAGTCCTTTGAGCCGGGCGAGCAGCCCGTAGCCTGTGCCGGGCAGCACCATGAACCGCCGACGGTCGATCGCCGCGATGACGTGACGGGCGACCGCATCGGGATCCATGGCTTTCGCGTTACCGTTGATACGCGCCGTCTCAGGCGGCTCGATGGCCACCTCTCGCGCGTATCCGGGCGTGTTCACGTTGGGCGGGCAGACGACGCTCACCCCGATGCCGTGCGGTTTGAGCTCGCAGCGGAGCACCTCGGCAAGCCCGATGACGCCGAACTTGGCGGGGCTGTAGCCCCCGTAGCCGTACACGCCGATGAGACCGCCCATCGAGGAGATCATCGCGATGTGGCCGTGTCCGCGCTCGATCATCGACGGCGCGACCGCTCGGGTGGCGTAGACGGTGCCCAGGAGGTTCACGCCGATCTGATCCTCGATCTCGGCGGCGGACATGTCGACGAAGCGCGCCGGGTAGCAGTACCCCGCGCTCGTGACGAGTATGTCCACGGGACCGAGGGCCGCCTCGGCCTCGCGCACCGTCTCGCTCATCGCGCTCCACGACGCCACGTCGGCCGAGTGCGCCGCCACGCGCTGGGCATCGGAGGCCCGGGCGGCCGTGACGCTCTCTCGCGCCGCTTCGAGACGGACCGTGTCGCGCGCGACGAGGGTGACATGGGCGCCCCGGCGTGCGGCGCGCTCGGCAACGGCCAGGCCGATGCCGCTCGAACCGCCGGTCACGAGCACGTGCATGTCATGCCATCCGGTCACGACGAGCGAGCCCCTCCTAGAGTCCGAAGATGTGGAAGCCTGACGGAACGGTCCGCGCGACGACCGCAAGGATCACGACGAGGACGAAGCCGGCGAGCGAGAGGTACGCGCCCTGACGGCCGCCCCACCCGCGCCGCCAGCGCAGGAACTGGTACGTGGCAAACACGAGCCACACGAGTCCGGAAAGGACCACGCGCGGGTCGGCCCACCACAGCGCGACGTCGGTCTCGATGGCTCGCAGCGCGCCGAGCATCATGCCCGCCGTGTACCCCGGGAACGCCCAGAGCACGGCGCGGCGCGCGATCGTGTCGGTTTGGGTGAGTGAGGGCAGACGGCTCATGAACTTCGAGGACCGGCGGTTCTTCAGCTGCCGCTCGAGCACCAGGTACATAAGCGAGGCGGCGGCGCTGACGAGGAAGCCCGCGTTGGCGAAGGCGATCATCGCGACATGGATACCCACCCGCCAGTTGTCGAGCAGCGCCGCTTGCTCGGGCCTCAACTCGGCCAGTACCGTCGAGCTCAGGCCTCCGATCTGCGCCACGAGCATGCTCAGGAGCGCGATCGGCACGAGCAGTGCGCCGTAGACCTTGCGTTTGATGAGATGCTCGAGCACGAAGTACACGAGCACGAGCGCCCAGGCCATGAGTACGAGGACGTTGGAGCCGGAGAGTTCGGTTCCGTCGGTGGCCGAGGATCGCAGTCCGATAGACGCCGTGTGGAGCAGGAATCCCGCGCCGGTGGCAAACGTCGCATACCACGACAGCGCGACGCGCTTGGTCACGACGTGGTACACGTACAGCACGGTGGCTGCCGCGTACAGGGCCATAGCCATCCAGAACGCCACGAACGCTACTTCGAGCACGGTCCCCTCCTCTCAGGTGCCGATCGGTCGGGTGCTACCCGGCTTCGCCGGAACGGCGCGCGAGCGCAGCTTCGAGCACCTCGACTTGCTTGCCGAGCCCGTTCAGGCGCTTGAGCGCGAACCCGACGTAGACGACCAGGCCCGCCCACAGAAGCGCGTAGGCTCCGGCCACGAGCGGCCACTGCGTGAGTACGAGCGAGTAGACCTCTTTGAGCGTGGGATCCGTGACCATGGCGACACTCACCTCTCCAACTGGGTCTTGGCGGATTCGATACGGTCCTTGAGCAGCATCTCACCCATGCGCAACTGGTAGATAGCGTAGCCGAGGGCGATCATGCCGATCTGGGCGATGATGAAGCTGATGAGCATGGGCGGCTCGAGACCGCCCCGCTCGATGACGGGGTGGTTCGAGGGGATGAGCCGCGTGATGAAGAACGAGATCGGCGCATCGATGAAGCCAAGGATGCTGAAGACCGCCGCATACATCGCTCTGCGCTCTTCGTCTTCGACGGAGTTGCGGAGCACGAAGTAGGCGACGACGAGGAGCGTCATGATGAAGTACGTCGTAAGCCTCGGCTCCCAGTCCCACCACACGCCCCAGGCCGCCTTGGTCCACAGGATGCCGGTCGCCATGGTGAGCATGACGAACATGAGCGTCACTTCCATGGAGACGCGCGCCTTGGTGTCGTACTCACGTCGCCGCGTCATGATGAAGCGGATGCTGTAAAACGCCGCGAAACCGAAGACGATGAAGGATATCTCGGCCACCGGCACGTGGAAGTAGAAGATCTTCTGGCCCCAGTCGGGACGCCCGTACGACGAGCCGCGCACCCGGCCGGTCTCGAACTCGGCGGCCGAGACGGTCACCTCACCATCGGCGGTCTCGATGGTCACGTGCGTCTCATCGGCCTCGACAAGATCGCCCCGCACCGTCTCGCCGCCGGCGGTGACCTCGACGTCGTAGCCTGCGAAGTTCGCCAGGTAACGCGCCTCGTCGATCTCCTGGTCAAACGGCCCCTGATAGCGGACCGAGTCGGTACGCTCGGCTGTGCGGACGAACCCGAAGTCGGGCACACCCGCCCAGAAGAACGCGCCGAGGAAGGCGGCCAGGGTTAGCACACCACCGATGGCGAGCGCGATGAATGCTCTGGTCGTATGCGACTTCACGCGTGTCTCAGCCTCCTTAGACACCCGATACCGGACGGATCACGCTCCGACGATGAACTCGTACAGGCCGTATGACGCCAAGAGCATGATGACGTCGTAGCCGACAACCCACGCCATACCGGTCCAGAACAGGCTCACGCCCTCGGGCCCGCCGATGATCGCCGCCGCCGTGGCGGTGACCGCTCCGAGCAGCAGCGGATACATGAGCGGGATGAAGAGCATCGCAAGCACGAAGTCCTTGCCCGTCGTGTTGACCGACATCGTAGCCAGAAGCGTGCCGACCCCCGCGATACCCACCGAGCCCGCCACCAGCACGAGCGGGATGAGCGCGACCGTGGCCGGATCGATGGCCCTGCCCTGCAGGAACAGGAACGCGAAGACCGGGATCGTCAGCGCCTCCACCACGAGTAGGAAGATGAGGTTGCCGATGGCCTTGGCAAAGAAGATGACCGGACGGTCCACCGGGGAGAGCAGGAGCGCCTCGAGGCAGCCCTGGTCCTTCTCGTGCACGAGCGAGCGGTTCAGCCCCAGCATGGAGGTGAAGATGAAGGCGAGCCACAACAGGCCCGCAGCGATGTCGCGCGGGTCGAATCCCGCGCCGGCCTGCGAGAGCGCCACGAAATACACGACCATCGTGAGCAGGGAGTAGAGGCCCATCGACATGAGCATCTCTTTGGTCCGCAGCTCCATGACGATGTCCTTGCGCAGCATCGCCCGGAACTGGCGCATCGAGGAGCTCGCCATCTCAGGCCACCCCCATGCCGACGGTGGCCCGATACGTCTCGCGGAAGACCTGCTCGTCGATCGCCGCGCGTGGCTCGAACATGACGATCTTCCCACGCGCG
>JAXMLJ010000044.1:0-68543 GCA_034368805.1 Coriobacteriia bacterium | reverse complement strand
GCCGTCTCATCGGTCACGGAGACGCAGCTTGCAGCAGTTCTGCCCGGCACGGTGGATCGCTTGTGGGGCGATGACCGTTATGCAACCGCCGTGGCAGTGGCGACGTACGCCGTTGACCAGCAGGGCCATGACTGGGACCGCGTAGGCATCACCACCGGCATGAACTTCCCGGATGCGCTTGCGGGTGGTGTGGCCCAGGGCAAGATGAACTCCGTCATGCTGCTCACACGACCGGCTCTGCTCGATGCTCACACAGCCGCGGCGCTCTCGGTGCACAGGGCGGAGATCGACAGTGTCACGTTCTTTGGTGGTGTGAACGCGGTGACACAGAGCGTTCGAGATGCGATCGTCGCGGTCTTGGAGTAGACACCGGAAGGCATGGCTGCACATTGTCGGTTCTGTGACGGAATGGGGTGACGTCCGTCGGCTTTGTGGTGCGCAGGAGGCGCCCCACTGGATGAGCTCCAGCAGCTGCTTGAGGAAGACCCGTACCCGGTGCCAGGTGCAGTTCCGGCCAGCACGTCTCACGGAAGCCAGGCGCGTTGAAGGGCAACAGCGGAGCCATGAGCGCGAGTGGGTACGAATATGGATATCGTTCACTTGATGTCACCTAAGGAGTCCGACATGGCGCGCGAAACGACCTGGCGACCCCATAGCACCCACGGCAAGCTGTCGCCTGCCCGGGAAGCGGCGCTTCCCGAGTCGGCGTTCGCGTTCCCGTCACGCCGAATGCTACCGCTGACCGATGAGGGTTACGTGCGGAGCGCTATCGAGAACTTCACAGAGGTCGAGGGCGCATCTGACGAAGACCACGAGATCGCGTTCGCCAACATCCAGCGTGCCGCCGGTTTCTATCGTGTGCCTATGACCGAGACGGATTGGCGGCAGCTTGGTACCCGCCAGGTGAAGCCGGGCTACGAGCGCGAGCGCACGTAGCCTCCCACTGCCTGTCGGTTCGCAGTCCGAAGCGCCTTCCCACGATCGTGCAGAGCGTTCCCCGGGGGCCTTCTCCGCGTCGACATCTTCGGCGGTGCAGACGTCGTCTCAGACGGAGGGCCACCACTTGCGCCGGGCTGCTGCCCCCAGGCATCCGTCCGGGCAACGTACCGCAGCCAGTCGAAGGGCCCCGCGATGCGGGGCCCTTCGCGCACGGTGCTCTCGTATCTACGGCTACTCGAGCCAGCCTCTGAGTGTGGTTCGCACACCGGCGTTCAGTGCTGACGGTCCGCCGAGGAAGGTCACGTAGCGGATCTCCTGCTCGTGCCCGGTGCAGAAGTCTTGAACAGCCGCTCGGCTTCGGTCACACCGTTCGTCAGGCGCGCCCGCTGTCGTCGGGAGGCGGCGGCACGGGCATGCGTGGGTCGGCCACCGAGGAGATACGCGCGGTGACGTCCACCGCCGCCTCGTAGGCGCCCGGCTGGTCGAAGCGCCTCAGTGCGGGCATCGGCGCCGCTATCACCGCTACTGCGAGGATGAGCACGCCGAGCCCGACGAACGCGGTCTGCGCCCCGAAGCGCTCCACCACGACGGCGGCGCCCATGTACCCGAGGGGGCCCGCGGCGTAGAACGAGGCCATGAGCACCCCGAGCACGCGGCCACGCCGGACCGGGTCCGTGCGCGTCTGCACCGCGAGGTTGATCAGCGGGTCCACCGGTCCCCAGAACAGGCCGGCGAGTGCGGCGGCAGCCACCAGCAGTCCGTAGGTGGGAGCGAGCGCCATCGCGAGGATGGAGAGCGCCGCCAGCACGATGGCGCCGGCGAAGACGGGATAGCGCCGCACCCGCGGGCCGACCGCCGCATAGGAAAGCGCGCCCACGAGCCCTCCGGCCGACAGAGCCGTGAGCACGAGTCCGAGCGCGGCTGGCCGCCCCTGCTGCTGGAAGATGTAGGGCAGCACGACGCCTTCTATCGGCATGTAGACGGCCACGAGCGCCATGCTCACCAGTGTCGTCGCGCGCAAGAGCGGGTCTCCCCACACGAGGCGAACGCCCTCGGCCGACCCCGCAAGCACGTTGCTCGGCCTGTCGGCCTTCTCCGGCACGCCGACCCCGGGTGCGCGGATGAACGTCACGATCGCGCACGAAAAGACGAACCCGGCCGCCGTCGCCCACAGCGTGGTGGCCGGGCCCACCGTGGCGATCAGGATGCCGCCGATCGCGGGGCCGATGAGGAACGACACGCCCCAGGTCGCCTCGTGCACGGCGTTCGTCCTCGGCAGCGGCCAGCGCGCCTCGGCGCCCATCTCCGGGATCATGGCCTCGCGGGCGGTCGCTCCGGCCGGGTCGAACACCGCGCCGAGCACCACGAGGATGAGGATCAGCGTCATGTCGAGGCCGAGCAGCCGGTCGACGAGGGGGATGGCGGCTACCGAGAGCGCCGAGAACGCATCGGAGATGATCGACGTCCGCTTGCGGCCGAAGGTATCGACGATCGAGCCGGAGAAGAGCGCCGAGAACAGCAGGGGAATCGCGGTGGCCGCGCCCACAAGGCCCGCCGACGTGGCCTGGCCCGTGCGCTCGAGCACCAGCCAGGGGATCGTCACGGCCGCGATCCCGTTGCCGATGCCGGAGACGAGCACGGCGCTCTCCAGCAAGGCGAGCGGTCCGAGGCGGCGAGTAGGGGCGGTGCTCATCGGCTTCCTGGTCTCCGCTCGTTACGAATGCATGCGTTCCGACGGGCTCCGGGCAGCCGCAGCGGGCTGCCTGCTGTGGCCATCAGGTCACATACTGATACACTGTTCCCTACTCGGAAGAGCGGGACCGCTGCCTGCAGCCGGTCGACGCGGAGAGATCACATACTTCCGAGGCTGCCCACTTTGCGCACCGTCAAGAGATGCATACCAGGGCCCGCACGGCAGAGGAGCAGTCTTGATCAAGCTCGTTGGCGTGAACAAGCACTTCGGACTCCATCATGTCCTCAAGGATATCAATCTTGAGGTGCCCATGGGTCAGAAGCTCGTCGTCATCGGCCCCTCCGGTTCCGGCAAGTCGACGCTCATCCGCTGCATCAACATGCTCGAGCGCCCGAGTTCCGGCCACGTGATCGTCGACGCCGTGGACCTCATGGCGCACCGCGCTCCTGTCGCCAAGGTCCGGCAGTCGGTCGCGATGGTCTTCCAGTCGTTCAACCTCTACCCGCACAAGACGGTACTCGAGAACGTGTCGCTGGCCCCGATCGTTGTGTGCGGCGTGTCCAAGGAGGAAGCGACGACCTCGGCGCTCAAGTACCTCGAGCGCGTCGGCCTTCGCGAGAAGGCAGACCAGTACCCGGCGCAGCTGTCGGGCGGTCAGCAGCAGCGGGTCGCTATCGCGCGGGCTCTCAATATGCACCCCAAGGTCATGCTGTTCGACGAGCCGACCTCGGCGCTCGACCCCGAGATGATCCAGGAAGTGCTCGACGTCATCATCGACCTGGCCCAGAGCGGCATCACCATGATCGTGGTCACCCACGAGATGGGCTTCGCGCAGGAGGCCGCCGACCGCGTCATCTTTCTCGACGAGGGCAGCATCATCGAAGACGGGACGCCCCAGCACTTCTTCACGAACCCGCAGCACGACCGCACCAAGCTCTTCCTGAGCAAGATCTTGCGGTAGCGCGCAGGCACCATCACGGCTGGTCGAGGCCCGCCGGGCCTCTTATGCACCGCTAGCACCGTAAGCGTCATCGCGTGCCCCGGGTGAATCCGGGGGAGAAGGAGGAAGCATGAAAAAGACAGTACTGTTGCTGCTCGCGCTCGTCCTGGCGTTCAGCGCGTTCGGCCTCGCCGGTTGTGGCTCGGAGGAGCCCGCCGAGGAGCCGGCAGGCGAAGAGCCCGCCGAGGAGCCGGCCGCCGAGCTGCCCGCCGGCGTGCAGGCGATCAAGGACTCCGGCAAGCTGCGCGTGGGCGTCAAGGCCGACGTGCCGAACTTCGGTCTGCAGGATGCGGCCACCGGCGAGTTCGAAGGCATGGAGATCGATCTTGCCTACGCGCTGGCCGAGCGCATCGGCCTGACCGCCGATGACGTCGAGTTCGAGGCCGTCACGGCCAAGACCCGTGGTCCGCTGCTGGACAACGGCCAGCTCGACGTGGTCATTGCCACCTTCACGATCAAGCCCGAGCGCCTCGAGCAGTGGAACTTCTCGGACACGTACTACCAGGACGAGGTCGGTCTGCTCGTGAAGAAGGACTCCGGTATCGCGAGCCTCGCGGACCTCGACGGCAAGACCGTCGGCGTTGCGCAGGGTGCGACGACGCGCGACGCGGTCCAGGTCGAGGCTGACGCCGCCGGTATCACTGTGGAGTTCCTCGAGTTCGCGAGCTACCCGGAGATCAACGCTGCTCTTGAATCGGGCCGTGTCGATGCGTTCTCCGTCGACAAGTCCATCCTCTCGGGCTACGTGACCGATGACTCGGTCATCCTCCCGGACGGCTTCTCGCCGCAGGACTACGGCATCGCAAGCAAGCTCGGCACCGACGATCTGCGCGACTTCATCAATGAGATGCTCATCGACATGCAGGGCAATGGTGAGATGGACGCTCTGCTTGCCAAGTGGGGACTCTGATCCTTCGCGATCGGAGAACAACCGGGCATGTCTGAGATCATCGCGAGCATAGGCTTCCTCCAGCAGGGGCCGTTCTCCATACCCCGCTGGGAGGCCGTGTTCTCGAACATAGACGTGCTCTGGCAAGGAGCGCTCGTAACGCTGCTGGTGGCGTCCCTGGGGCTGGTGATGGCGCTGGCCCTGGGGACCGTCATCGGTGTGATGTCGGCATCGCACTGGAAGCTCCCGCGCGCTCTGGCGCGGGCCTATGTCGAGTTCTACCAGAACACCCCGCTGCTCATTCAGGTGTTCATGCTCTTCAACGCCATACCGCTCGTCTTCCCCGGGCTGTTCATCCCGGTCATCGTGATCGGCATCTTCGGTGTCGGCATGTATCACGGTGCCTATATCGCCGAGGTCGTTCGCGCCGGGATCCAGTCGATCGGGCGGGGGCAGCTCGAGGCCGCGCTGTCCCAGGGATTCACGTACGTGACGGCGATGCGCTACATCATCATCCCGCAGGCCATGCGTATCGTCTTGCCGCCGCTCACCAATCAGGCGGTCAACCTGATCAAGAACACCTCGGTCATCGCCATCATCGCGGGTGGCGACCTCATGTACGCGGGTGACTCGTTTGCGGGCCGCTATGGCCACTACGGTCCGACGTACGTGCTCGTGGGTCTCGGGTACTTCCTGATGTGCTTCCCGCTGGCCGTGCTCACGCGACGCCTTGAAGAACGCACGAGGGCGGCGTGATGGAAGCCTTCATGAACAGCCCGGTCATGGAGATGCTGACCGATCCGGTCCTGTACATCGGCCTGGGGTACGGCCTCTTGCTCACGCTGCAGATCGCCGGCCTGTCCATCGCGCTGAGCTTCGTGTTCGGGACGATCATCGGGTCGATGCGCTATACGGGGCTGCCGGTCATCAGCCATGTCGCCACGATCTACATCGAGGTCATCCGCAACCTGCCGACGCTGCTCCTCATCTTAGTGAGCTACTTCGTGCTTGGACTTCCCGCGATGTGGGCGGCCACTATCGGCCTCACCATCTACACCTCGGCGATCATCGCCGAGGTCATCCGTGGCGGTCTCAACTCGGTACCGACCGGTCAGTGGGAGGCAGCGCGCTCGCAAGGGTTCTCGTTCCTGCAGTCGATGCGCTACATCGTGCTTCCGCCGGCAGTGGTCAAGATGATCCCGCCGATCGTGTCCCAGTTCGTCACCGTGATCAAGGACTCGTCGTTCGCCATGGCGATCGGTGCCTACGAGTTGATGTTCAAAGGGACGATCCTTGCGGCGAAGTACTGGAGGCCGGCGCAGATCATCACGATCTACCTCGTGATCTCGCTTGTCTACTTCATCATCAACTTCGCGATATCGACCGTCGCCCGGCGTCTGCAGACCAAGATGTCGGTCGGCCGGGGCGGTATCGGCGACTAGCCGCGCAGGTCCGCGCGCTCCTTCCGAATGGACGAGTCGGCCGCTATACGGCGCGGCGCTTGCTGTTCGTGTTCGTCGACAGCGGAATCCACAGCGTGCCACGCGGGCAACGTCACGTCTGGAGTGAGTCACGACCACCAGTCTGAGGTGCACACGTATGCTCCTGCGCTCCCTGTTCGAATCCGCGACGCTCGCGATGCTGGTTGTCGACCCGCTCAACGACGCGATTCTCGAGGTCAATGACGCGGCGATCGCCCTCTACGGTTGGACGCGCGAGCAGTTCACCGCGATGAACCTCTCCGACATCGATCTCGGTGCTGAGCCCGGCGCCTGGTCAGGGCTCCACGACGATCATGTAGGCGGCCCGGATGAGACACGCCGCCGGCACCGGAGTGCGGACGGGTCCGTGCGGCAGGTTGATGTGCGGAGCGGCCGTTCACACTATCAGGGCCGGGATCTGCTGCTCATGATTGTCGTTGATGTCAGCGAGCGGACCGAGCGCGAAGTGCTGCTGGCCACCGAGGCGTTCACGCTGCGTACGATGGTCGAACAGTCGCGTGACGGCATCGTGGTCCTCAACGCATCTGGAGGGGTCCACGAGGCGAATGCCATGTTCGCCCGGATGCTCCGCTATTCGCCCGACGAGGTGCGGCGGCTCAGCGTGTGGGACTGGGAGTACCAGTACAGCCCCGACGAGATCGCGGAGATGATCCGGACCGTCGACGACCAGGGCGACCAGTTTGAGACGAAGCACCGGCGCAGCGACGGCACGACCTTCGACGTGGAGATCTCCACGAACGCCGTGCCGGTTGGTGGCGAGAAGTTGATCTTCTGCATCTGTCGCGATATCACCGAGCGCACGCGCGCGGAGGAGGAACTGCAGGGCAGTCACGCGCTGCTGGCTAATCTCACCGCACAGGTGCCGGGCGTTGTCTATCAGTACCGTCTGTATCCAGATGGGCGCTCGGCGTTCCCGTATTCGAGCGCCGGTATGAACGACATCTACGAGTACACACCCGAGGAGGTCCGGGAAGACGCTACGCCCGTGTTCGGCCGGCTGCATCCCGAGGACATCGACCGCGTCTCCGCCGACATCTTCGAGTCCGCGCGCACGCTTGCGCCGTTCCACTGCGAGTTCCGGGTCGTCTTGCCGCGACAGGGACTGCGGTGGCGCGTGTGCGACGCTATCCCGCATCGGATGGATGACGGCGGAACCCTCTGGTACGGCGTTATCTCGGACATCACGGCACGCAAGGCTGCCGAGCGGGAGGTGGCCGTGCTGAACGCCGAGCTCGAGCAGCGCGTTCGCGAGCGCACCGAGGAGTTGCGCGGCGCCTATGAGGAGCTCGTGCAGGCCAACGAGCGGCTCGACGCGGCCAGCCGCATCAAGAGCACGTTCCTCACGAACATGAGCCACGAGCTTCGAACACCCCTCAACTCGATCATCGGCTTCTCCACGCTGCTCGAACAAGAACTTGCCGGTCCGCTCACCAGTGAGCAACGCAAGCAGATCGGCATGATCAATCAGTCGGGCAGGCATCTGCTTTCTCTGGTGGACGAGATCCTGGATCTCTCAAGGATCGAGTCCGGGCAGACGACCCTGCAGCTTACGGAGTTCGGGATCGCGGAGGTCTTCGCCGAGGTGGCGGGCGTCCTCGAGCCGCTTGCCGCCGAGAAGGGGCTGCGGCTCGACGTCGTCGATGCGTGCGGGAGCCAGATGCGGATGACGTCGGACTACGTCAAGCTCAAGCAGGTCCTGCTGAATCTCGGTGGCAACGCGGTGAAGTTCACGACCGCCGGACGGGTGCGTCTCTCTGCGATGCGCAGCGGTGACGATCGCCTGAGCTTCGCGGTGACCGACACGGGTCCGGGAATCCGGTCCGAGCACCTGCAGGGTATCTTCGACCCGTTCGTGCAGGTGGGGAGCGCCGATGTCCCAAGGCCGCCCGGGACGGGACTCGGGCTGACCATCTCTCGCGAGTTCGCGACGCTGCTTGGGGGCGGGTTGAGCGTTGCCAGCGAGGTGGGATCGGGGACCGAGTTCGTGCTCGACCTGCCGATCGCACACCCCGGGCCGCCGCAGCCGGCGCAGTAGGAGCGCCATCACCGCGCGGCCCGCGTTTCCGTGACTGTTCACAGGCATCAAGGGGAACAAACGTTGCATCAAGCCGCGCCGGGCCGTCGGCCTAGTCGTGCTCCACGTGGGCCCGGGAACGCATCGAAGGGGGTAGGCAATGAGTGGTTCATCTGGAGTGACCGCACGTCGCCGGGGAGGGAGGACAGCAGTTGCACTCGCTGTCGCACTCGGCCTGGTAGTGGCGATGGTGCCGGGAACCGCCTTCGGCGGATGGTGGCGCTACATCGAGCCAGAGGTCGTGAGCGCTTCACCACTCGGTGAGCCGGGAAACGAAGACAGCTACCACCCGAGCATCACCGATGACGGACGGTATGTCGCGTTCGACTCCCACGCATCGAACCTCGGCGTCGACAATGCGAACGTCAACAATGACGGCGATCGGGACGTGTTCGTCCGCGACATGATGACGTCGAGTGTGAATCTGGTGTCCGAGACACCCGAAGGCGCGCTCGAGCCCAACCGGGGCGCACGCAGCCCGTCGATCAGCGATGACGGCCGGTACGTGGCCTTCTTCACCGGCCGGGACTTCGTTCCGGAAGACGAGAACGGCGACCAGGACCTCTACGTCAAGGATCTCGTGACCGGTGAGTACACCTGGCTTGACGCGAGGGGAGACGGCTCCGCTCTTGGCGATTACGTCTGGGACATCCGAATCAGCGGCAACGGCGAGCACGTGCTCTTTGACGTGTACTGGACGAGCTTGCTTCCGGAGGACACCAACAGCCGCAATGACGTCTACCTCTGGTCGTGGATGACCGACGAACTCGTCCTGGTGAGCGAGACACCGGCCGAGGCGGTCGTGACCGATCGCGGCGCCCAGTCGGGCGGGATCAGCGATGACGGCCGGTACGTCGCGTTCCACACAGGCCGTGACTTCGTTCCCGAAGACGAGAACGGCAACCAGGACCTCTACATCTGGGACCGCGATACCGGTGACTTCCACTGGCAGGACGTGACCGGTGACGGGTCGTCGCCCGGATCGGCTGAGCGGATCAGCATCAGCGGTGATGGCGAGTATGTGGTCCTCACGTTCGACGCCGCTCTTCTTCCCGAGGACACGAACGGGCGCAAGGATGTCTACCTGTGGTCGATAGCGGATGAGGAGCTCACACTGGTGAGTGAGACGCCCGAGTCGGCCAACGAGACCGACCGCGGGGCCAACCACGCCTCCATCAGTGACGACGGCTCGGTCATCGCGTTCCTGTCGGGCCGCGACTTCGTGCCCGAAGACACCGACTACGACCTGGACATCTACGTGTGGGAGATGGCCACCGGTGAGATCCGGCGCGTTGTCATCACGGCCGACGGCTCTCCGACCGGAGGCGACATCGACGATCTCGCCATCAGCGGCGATGGTCAGTGGCTCGCCTTCAACTGGGAGCGCAGTGAGTCGGAGAAGCGGCTCGGCGCGGCCTACTACGACCCTGCGGCGACCGGCGAGGTCTCCGCAACCGCGTTCGACACCATGTACGAGCAGGTCTACGTGGTCAGCCTGGGTAGCGTACTCGAGCCCGGCGCATCGCGTGTCAGCGGTCTGGACCGCTACGGCACGTCGGTCGCCGTTTCGGAGAGCGCGTTTGCGAGAGGCGCAGACACCATCGTCATCGCCACGGGCGCCAACTGGCCTGACGCGCTGTGTGCATCAGCACTCGCGGGTGCTGTCGTCGGCCCGGTGCTGCTCACCACGCCAGACACGCTGCCCGCGGATGTGGTGACGGAGATCATGCGGCTCGGCGCACAGCATGCCTACATCGTCGGAGGCACCACGGCGGTGACCGAAGTGGTCGAGGACGAGCTCAACCAGATCCTGCCGGGCTACGTCTTCCGCCTTTCAGGTGACGACCGCTACGGGACCTCACGTGCGGTCGCCAACCGGGTGATTGATATCCTCGGTGGCACCTACTCGGGGAAGGCACTCGTCACCACAGGCAGCAACTATCCCGATGCGCTCGCCGGCGCGCCGCTGGCGTCCGGCCTTGACTGGCCGATCTTGCTCGCCAACGTGGGATCCGGTGCGGTCTACATTCCGGCCGACACTACCGACGTCATGATCCTTGGCGGCCCGGCTGCCGTACCGGCAGGGATCGAGACGACCCTCAAGACAGCACTCGGTGACAGCGCCGTCGACCGCGTGGGCGGGCTCACGCGCTACGACACCGCCGCGCAGGTCGCGCAGGCGGGCGTGGATGCCGGCCTGCTGTGGAACGGCGTCGGCGTCGCAAGTGGCGAGGCCTATCCGGATGCGCTTGCGGGTGGAGCCGCGGCCGGCCTGCAGCGCACGGTCGTGCTGCTGACGACCCCGATGGCGCTCGATGGCTATGCCGAGGGCGCCCTCGAGGACAACAAGGCAGATATCGAGACCGTGCGGTTCTTTGGCGGCGTCAACGCGCTGAGCACGGTCGTGGAAGACGCGGTGAAGGCCATTCTCGGCCTCTAGCGATTGTGGCGCGGTCCGCACGACGGACCGCGCGTGTGAGACGGGGCCCCGTCGAGACCGGCGGGGCCCCGTCTCGTTGCCGTCCGGGTCAGGCGCGCACGGCGAGCCCCGTCGCGACCTCGAGTACGATAAGAGCGGCGAGTCGCACGGTCCGTCCGTCGGCGGCATCGGCCGTCGCGTCCACCTCGGTGATGTCGAGGCCACGGACGCGGGGGTCGCGCGCGAACAGGCGCGCGAGCTGGCGAAGCTCGTCTGCCGAGATGCCGCCGGGTGCCGAGGCGGGACATGCGGGCACCACAGCGCGATCGCATACGTCCACGTCGAGATCGACGAAGACGGGGCGCCCGCCGGACCCTGCGACCTCGAGTGCGCGGGCGGCGATCTCGGTGACCGGACGCGTGCGGAACTCGCCCCGCGGGATGACCATGATGCCGTACTCGCGCGCGCGCTTCGCGTAGAAGGCCGAGTTGGCAAAGTCGGCGATGCCGATCTGCACGATGTGCGCACCCGGCAGCCCCGCTTCGACGAGGCGACGGGCCGGAGAGCCGTTGGACACGCCGTCGCGCAGGTCGTGGTGGGCATCCACGGTGACGAGGCCCCAGTCGGCGAGCGCATCGCCGGCAAGCCCGCGCATGAGCGAGTACGTGATGGAGTTGTCGCCACCGATGCCGAGCACGAGCCGGAACCGCGGGCCGACCGCGGCTACCGCGGCGGCGACCCTGGCCTCGCCATCCGGTCCGTCGGGTCCCTCGACGTCGCCGAGATCGACCGCGCGGACAGCCGAGAGGTCGAGGTCCTCGCTCGCGGCGAAGATTGAGTAGCGCGCGAGCGCCGCTCGGACCGCGGCGGGCGTCGCATGCGCCCCCGTGTGCGAGATCGAGGTCTCGTGCGCGGGCACGCCGAGGAGGGCGAGGTCGCCCTCGACGGTGCGCGAATCGTCCGGGGTGGCGAGCCATTCGGCCGCTCTCGGCCAGTGCGGGTCGTGCGGCATGCTCGATCCGGCCATCGCGTTCACCTTCCCTGCGCGTGCTATCGCGGGTGCCGCCACGGCGAATCGGGCAGATACTGACCGTCGGGCGGTCGCGTCGATCGCCCGGGCAGTGCGGCGTACCCGCTAGTGAGTGTTCCACACTTCGCGAGTGATGAGAGGCATGCGCATGGAGGAATCACCGGCAGTCATGCTCGGCACGGGTCCACCGACGATGGCAGACGTTGTCGCGGTCGCGCGTTCGGGAGTGATGGTGACGATCTCGGCCGAGGCAGAAGCGGCGATCGAGGAGTCGCGCACACACGTCGAGCGCCTGGCGGCTTCAGGCCAACCCGTCTATGGGATCAGCACCGGCTTTGGCGCGCTCGCCACGAAGTACATCGAGCCTGCCAGGCGCCGGTCTCTGCAGCGCGCGCTCGTAGCCTCCCCCGGGGCGGGGGCGGGTGCCGAGGTCGAGACCGAGGCCGTTCGGGCGATGATGCTCCTGCGGCTGTCCACGCTGTGTACCGGGCGTACGGGCATCCGTCTCGGCACGGCGCAGGCCTACGCGGCGCTGCTCAACGCGCACGTGACGCCGTGCGTGCCCGAGTACGGCTCGCTCGGCTGTTCGGGAGATCTGGCGCCGCTCGCTCACTGTGCGCTCGCGCTCATGGGCCGGGGCGAGGTCCGGGACTCCTCGGGCACGCGAACGTCTGCCGCCGACGTGCTTGCCGCGGCCGGGCTGGAGCCGGTCGAACTCGAGGCCAAAGAGGGTCTCGCGCTCATCAACGGCACCGACGGCATGCTCGGCATGCTCGTCTTGGCCGCAATGGACCTGCGAGCGCTTCTCAAGGTGGCTGATATCGGCGCGGCGATGACCGTCGAGGCGCTTCTCGGCACGGATCGCGTGTACGCGGCCGACCTGCAGGCGCTCAGACCGCATCCGGGGCAGGCGGCCTCGGCACGAAACCTCATGCGGGTGCTCGAGGGATCGCAGATCACCGCCTCGCATCGCACCGGCGACGCGCGCGTGCAAGACGCGTACTCGCTCCGGTGCGCACCGCAGGTCGCGGGCGCGGTGCGCGACACGCTCGGCCATGCCGAGACGGTTGCGCTTCGCGAGATGGCCTCGGCGATCGACAACCCGGTCGTGCTGCCCGACGGGCGGATCGAGAGCAACGGCAACTTCCACGGAGCCCCGGTGGCCTACGTGCTCGACTTCCTCGCGATCGTCGTCGCGGACCTGGCTTCGATCGCCGAGCGTCGCACCGACCGCATGCTCGACACGTCGCGCTCGGGCGGGTTGCCGCCGTTTCTCGCCGAGGACCCCGGCGTGGACTCGGGCCATATGATCGCGCAGTACACGCAGGCCAGCATCGTGAGCGACCTCAAGCGACTGGCCGCGCCGTCGAGCGTGGACTCGATCCCGTCTTCGGCGATGCAGGAGGACCACGTGTCGATGGGATGGAACGCGGCGCGCAAGCTCCTGCGGGCAGTCGAAGGCCTCGAGATCGTCCTGGCGATCGAGGTGCTGGTGGCGGCGCGCGCGCTCGGGTTCCGCGTCCCGCTCGAGCCCGGCGCGGGTACCGCGGCCGCGAAGTCAGCGGTCGATGCGTGTCTCACGCACGTGGACGCCGGCCGTGAGCTTGCATCCGAGATCGAGGCGGTCCGTGCGCTGGTCGGCGGCGGCTCCCTGATCGCGAGCGTCGAAGGCGTCGTCGGGTCGCTGGAATGATCGCAGCACTGTCCGGTTCGAGAACGAGGGGGCCGCTATGAGCACCGGAGCCCGTCCGGTCCGCGCTCCGCGGGGCACCGGCCTGAGCGCGCAGGGCTGGCAGCAGGAGGCCGCGCTGCGCATGCTGATGAACAACCTCGATCCGGATGTGGCAGAGCACCCGGATGAGCTCGTCGTTTACGGCGGCACCGGCAAGGCGGCCCGTGACTGGAAGAGCTTCGATGCGCTCGTGCGCACGCTGCGCACCCTGAAGGCCGACGAGACGATGCTCGTGCAGTCGGGCAGGCCCGTCGGCGTGATGCAGACGCACGAGTGGGCGCCGAGGGTGCTCATCGCCAACAGCAACCTCGTACCCGACTGGGCGACCTGGCCGGAGTTCCGTCGGCTCGAGCAGCTCGGTCTCACGATGTACGGCCAGATGACTGCGGGCTCGTGGATCTACATCGGCACGCAGGGCATCGTGCAGGGAACGTACGAGACGTTCGCCGCCATCGCCGAGAAACGCTTCGGCGGCACACTCGCTGGCACGCTCACGGTGACCGGCGGGTGCGGCGGCATGGGCGGTGCCCAGCCGCTCGCCGTCACGATGAACGGCGGCGTGGTGCTCGTGGTCGAGGTCGATGCGTCCCGCCTGGAGCGGCGTGTCGCTACCCGCTATCTCGACGAGTGGACGGGCGATCTCGACGACGCGCTCGGGCGGGTGCTTGCGGCGAAGGCGGCAGGCCGTCCGCTCTCCGTCGGCCTCGAAGGCAACTGTGCCGAGATTCTGCCGGAGATCCTGCGTCGCGGCATCGAGGTCGACATCGTGACCGACCAGACCTCGGCGCACGATCCGCTGGCCTATCTGCCGCTCGGCGTGAGTGTGGCCGAGTGGCACGAGTACGCCCGGCGCGCGCCGGAGGAGTTCATCGACCGGGCGCGGACGTCGATGGCCGCCCATGTCGAGGCGATGGTCGGCTTCATGGAGGCCGGCGCCGAGGTCTTCGACTACGGCAACTCCATTCGCGCCGAGGCCGAACTCGGCGGGTACGCGCGCGGCTGGGAGTTCCCCGGGTTCGTTCCCGCATACATCAGGCCGCTGTTCTGCGAGGGCAAAGGGCCGTTTCGCTGGGCGGCGCTCTCCGGTGACCCCGCCGACATACACGCCACCGATGACGCGGTGCTCGAACTCTTCCCGGACAACGCGGCGCTCCACCGCTGGATCGGACGCGCGCGCGAGAGGATCGCCTTCCAGGGGCTTCCCGCGCGCATCTGCTGGCTCGGTCACGGCGAGCGCGACCGCGCGGGGCTCCGCTTCAACGAGATGGTGGCCGACGGTCGCCTGAAGGCACCGATCGTCATCGGCCGCGACCACCTCGACTGCGGGAGCGTGGCCAGTCCGTACCGCGAGACCGAGGCGATGCTCGACGGAAGCGACGCGATCGCCGACTGGCCGGTCTTGAACGCGCTCGTGAACGTGGCATCCGGCGCGTCGTGGGTGTCGTTCCACCATGGTGGGGGAGTAGGAATCGGCAGGTCGCTCCACGCCGGGCAGGTGAGCGTTGCCGATGGAACCCCGCTGGCGGCGGCCAAGCTCGCTCGCGTGCTCACCAACGATCCGGGCATGGGCATCATCCGTCACGTGGACGCCGGCTACGACCGTGCACTCGAGGTGGCCGGGGAGCGCGGCGTACGCATCCCGATGCGGGAGGGCGACCGATGAAGACGACGCTTATCACCGGCATCGGTGAACTCGTCACGGGCGACGCCTCGCTCGGCGACGGTAGCGCGCTCGGCATCGTTCGTGATGCCGCGCTCGTCATCGAGGGCGAGCGGATCGCGTGGGTGGGCGCCGCGGGGGCGGCCCCTGCGGCCGATGAGCGTGAGGACGCCGCCGGCCGGGCGGTCGTGCCCGGCTTCGTGGACAGCCACACGCACCTCGTGTTCGCGGGCGAGCGCTCCGCCGAGTTTGCGGCGCGTGCGGCCGGTGAGCCCTACACCGGCGGCGGGATCATGACGACGGTGTCCGCGACTCGGGCGGCTTCGGCTGAAGAACTGCGCGCACACACTCGTCGGCTCGCCGACGAGACGCTTTTCCTCGGCACGACGACGGTCGAGATCAAGAGCGGCTACGGACTCACCGTTGCCGACGAGCTGAAGCTGCTCGAGGTCGCGGCCGAGTTCACCCCCGAGACGACCTTCCTTGGCGCGCACGTCGTACCCGCCGAGTACGCCGACGATCGGGCGGCGTACGTCGCCCTCGTCACAGGCGAGATGCTCGAGGCGTGCGCCCCGCTCGCGCGGTGGATCGACGTCTTCTGCGACACCGGCGCCTTCGACGAGGAAGAGACACGCGCGGTGCTCTCGGCGGGAGCTGCCGCCGGACTCATGACGCGGCTGCACGGCAACCAGCTCGAGCACGGACCCGGCGTGCGGCTGGCCGTGGAGTTCTCCGCGGCGAGCGTCGATCACTGCGTGTACCTGACCCGCGAGGATATCGATGCGCTGCGTGACTCGGAGGTCGTTGCAACACTCCTGCCCGGCGCGGAGTTCTCGACGCGCGGTCCCTATCCCGATGCGCGCACGCTGCTCGACGCCGGGGTGACCGTTGCGCTTGCCACCGACTGCAACCCGGGCTCGTCGTACGTGACCTCGATGCCGCTGGTGATCGCGCTCGCGGTCAGGGAGATGGGCATGACACCCGCCGAGGCGCTCGGCGCCGCCACCGTCGGCGGCGCGGCCGCGCTGCGCCGCGACGACATCGGCCGACTGACGCCGGGAGCGGCCGCGGATATAGTGCTACTCGACGCTCCCAACCACGTCCACCTTGCATATCGCCCGGCCGGCAGGGTGGTCGCCGAGGTGTGGCGCCGCGGGGTGCGCATGTGCCCGGCGCGCTGAGGGGCGCGCCGACATTCTTCGAACCTTGGCAGCGCGTGTCCTGCGACGGTCACGCGGTGTTTGACACGGCGTGCTCCATGAGTCAGCTTGGGGTGGAGCGGGCGCGGCGCGGGTTCGATTGAAGCGACCGTTCGTTGAGCGGCCTCTCCGCCGTCGATTGTTCTCGGACTGCGGCTCGGAGTACAGTGCGAGCCGCCTATCGGCAACTCCGCTTGAAGAGTCGAGGCACTGGTGACGGACGAGGCCCGACACACGAAGCCGGACAGCGACGCGGGCACGTCGACTTCCGGGAGTCAGCCGTGGGTGCGCATGCGGCTCACGCGCGCGGCAGCGGTCCTCGCCACGGTGGCGATCATCGCTCTTCTCGTTGGCGGTGCCTGGATGTACCGGGACCAGGAAGCGGCGCTTCGGCGGCAGGCTGAGCGGGAACTCGAGACGATCGCGGCTCTCAAAGCCGAGCAGATCATCGAGTGGCGGGCCGACCGCCAGCTCGATGGCCACCGGATGTCCGAATCGCCGAGTATCGCCCTGTTCCTCACGCGGTGGTTCGAGTCGCCCACTCCCGAAAACGAAGATGCGCTCAGGCGCCTGTTCGCATCGCTCAGGTACGGCGACCGGTATCGGGACGTGCTGCTCGTCGATGAGGCGGGCAATGTCCTCGTGCGTGCTGGCGAGGGTCCGGCGGCACTGTCCGCCGAGACCGCCGCGAGCGCGGTCGCCGCATTCGGAGCGGAGCGCACGGTTCTGAGCGATCTCTACGTCACGCCTGAGCATGCCGATGCCCGCATCGATGTCATCACCCCGATGGCCGTGTCTCGCTCGGACGGCAGCACGACGAACGTCGCTATCGTGCTGCACGCGAGCGCCGCGGACTTCCTATATCCGCTCGTGGAGTCGTGGCCGACGTACAGTGAGACCGCCGAGATCCTACTGGTTGAACGCGAGGGCGATGGAGCGCTCGTCTTGAACCAGGCCCGGCACTCCACCTCACCTGCCCGTTCCCTGCGCATCCCGCTCGCCCAGGACGGCATCACGGTGGTCAGGGCGCTCGGTGGTGAAGAGGGGGCGATCGAGGGCCTCAGCTATGGCGGCCGCGAGGTGCTTGCGTACGTTGTCCCGATCCCCGGCTCGCCCTGGTTCATGCTCGCCGAGATCGAACATACCGAGGCACTAGCCGCGTGGGAGGCCCGCGCGCGGCTGATCGTCGCGTTCGTGCTGGTCCTCGTCGGTGCGATCGCGGTCAGCTTCCTCGCCATCCAACGGGGTCTTCGCGCGCGCTACCTTGAGGGACTGCTGGCGGAGCAGCGCTCCCGCCGCGCCGCCGAGGAGCAGCTCGGTGTCACGCTGACGAGCGTCGGTGACGCCGTCATCTCCACCGATTCGCTGCTCGCCGTGGTGTTCATGAACCCCGTGGCCGAGACGCTCACGGGCTGGTCGCTCTCCGAGGCGCGGGGTAGACCGCTCCACGACGTCTTCGTCATCGTGGATGAAGAGTCAGGCGCGCCGGTGGTGAGTCCGGCGGTTCGCGTGCTGCTCGAGCATGCGATCGTGGGTCTGCCCCGGCACACGCTTCTCGTAGCTCACGACGGCGCGACGCGGGCGATCGCCGACAGCGCCGCCCCGATCCGCGATGGTTCGGGCGAGATCACGGGTGTCGTCCTGGTGTTCCGTGACCAGACACAGGAGCGTGCGGCAGCTAGGGCGCTTGCTGCGAGTGAGCGTCGGTTCCGTACGCTGGTCGAGGGAGCGCCCGACGCCATCTTCGTGCAGGTCGGGGGGCGGTTCGCGTACATCAACGGCGCGATGCGCGACCTGCTCGGCGAGTCCTCGGTCGACGACCTCATCGGTCGCCCCGTGCTCGACTCCGTCCATCCGGACTGCCGGGCGCTTGCGCAAGAGCGGATGAGGTCTCTCAACGAAGACCGATCGCGCCAGGGACTGAGCGACACGGTGTTCCTTCGTGCCGACGGCAGCGGTGTGGCTGTGGAGACCTCCGGGGTGCCGATCGTCCACGAAGGCAGCAACGGCGCGCTCGTGTTCGTTCGCGATGTCACGGAGAGAAGGCGCGCGGAGCAGGCGTTGCGCGAGAGCGAGGCGCGCCTGAGGACGCTGAGCGACAACATCCCCGACGGTTTCATCTATCAGCTCGATTTCGATGTCGACGGGCGCACCCGCCGCCTCGTGCATGTGAGCGCCGGCGTGGAGAGGATGCTCGAGACCTCGGTCGCCGAGGCGCTCGAGGACATCGAGGTACTCTCTGGTCAGGCTCTAGAAGGGGATCGGGCGCTTCTCGATGTGCTCGAGCAGCGCGCACACGAGGCGCTCGAGCCGTTCATGGCGGAGGTCAGCTATCGCACGCCGAGCGGCCGCGAGCGGTGGGCGCGCCTGTCGTCCGAGCCGAGACTTCTCGAGAACGGGCACGTCGTATGGGACGGTGTGGCGATCGACATCACCGACCGCAAGGTGGCCGAGCAGGAGCTGGCGGGACACCGGGACCATCTCGAGGAGCTGGTCGCCGAGCGAACCGCTGAGCTCACGCGAGCGAACGTGGCGCTTGAAGAGGCCACTCGCGCCAAGAGCGCGTTTCTGGCCAACATGAGCCACGAGCTCAGGACGCCCCTCAACTCCATCATCGGGTTCTCGGGACTGCTCGCGCAAGGACTCGTCGGCCCGCTGTCCGAGGAGCAACAGACGCAGATCGGCATGATCCACGCCTCGGGCAGACACCTCCTCGAACTCGTTGACGAGGTCCTGGATCTGGCCAAGGTCGAATCCGGGCGGACCGAGGTGCACCTCGACGAGTTCGATCCGGCGGCGGCTATGGCCGCGGTGGCGACCGCGCTCCAGCCGCTGGTCGCCGAGAAGGGCCTCGACCTGAGCACGGAGGTGTCGGGCGCCGGGGTGTCGATGCTTTCGGACCCGGGCAAGCTGAAGCAGATCCTGCTGAACCTCGCCGGCAACGCGGTGAAGTTCACGGACTCGGGGCGCGTCGGGCTGGCCATGCAGGTAGGGGATGGCAGCATCGAGTTCCGCGTGAGCGACACGGGGCGGGGCATCCCGGCCGATCGTCTGGGAGACATCTTTGAGCCGTTCACCCAGGTCGGAGCCGGCGCGGGCGGCTACGCGCCCGGCACGGGCCTCGGCCTCACCATCTCCAGGGAGTTCGCAGCGATGCTTGGCGGAGAGATCACCGTGGTGAGCGAGGTGGGGGCGGGCTCGGAGTTCCTCCTGCACCTGCCGCAGGTGTACCCGGGGACTACTCCGCCTCGATCTCCCGGAGCATCTTCGGAGTGATGCGCTGCCGGAGGTCGAAGTAGCCGTCCCAGGGGTCGCGGGCAAGCTGCGCCATGCGTCTGCGAACGTTCCCGATGTCATACGTGTCGGGTCGTGCCCGTCCGCCAAGCTCGTCCCAGCGCAGCGGCACCGAGACGGCGGGCCGGGTCCGCGCCCGGGTGGAGTAGGGCGCGATGAACGTCGCGGCGCGAGCCGTGCGCAGGTAGTCGATGTACACCTTCCCGACACGCTTGGCCTTCGACATCGTCGAGACGTAGCGGTCCGGCTCGTAGGTGGCGATCGCGTCGGCGACAGCTTTCGCGAAGCGCTTCGCGGTCTCCCAGTCCAGCGTCGGCTCGACCGGCAAGCACACATGCAGCCCTTTGCCGCCGGTCGTCTTGACGAAGCTCTCCAGGCCGAGTCCGCCGAGCACGTCGCGGACGAGCCGGGCGCCGGCGACGAGATCGGGCCAGCCGACCTCATCGGAAGGGTCGAGATCGAACACCATGGTGTCCGGTCGCTCGATCTCGGGCCAGGTCGCCCCCCAGGTGTGGATCTCGAGCACGCCCATCTGAGCGAGTGCGACGAGACTGGCCGGCTCGGTGATCGTCAGGTACGCGCCTGGCCCCACCGACTCGACGATCTCGACGCGTTCGAAGGGGCCCGGGAAGTCGGGCCCGGGGTGCTTGTGGAAGAAGCACTCGACCGGTCCGCGACCCATCGGCCGGCCCGCGCGTGCCCCACCGACGCCTGCCGGACACCGAACCATCGAGATGGGGCGGCCCAGCACGTACGGCAGCATGTACGGCGCGACCCATGCGTAGTAGTCGGCGAGATCCTGCTTGGTCGTGCCGACGGACGGCCAGAAGACGCGATCGGGATGCGTGAGCGTCACGGCGGGTGTCGTGGGGTCCGCCTCGCGGCCCGGGTTCTCGAGCACGACGTCGGCCGGCGACTTGTCCTCGCGCAGGCCCTGGAAAGTCTGATGCCTGAGGTTGCCCTCGGCGGTCCACTCGGCAAAGGACACCTCGCCCACGAATCGCGGCGTGGCCCAGTGGGCGTCTTTCGGCGCGCGCTCGGCGTGGCGCGCGACCGGCGGCTCGGGAACCTCGATCTCCCGGAGCCGGTCACCGAACTCACGCAAGAAGCGGTCGCTGAACCCGCTACCGACCTTGCCGATGTAGCGTAGCCCGCCGTCCGGGTCGCCTACCGCAAGCAGCAGGGCGCCAAAACCGGTCCGGCTGCCGGACGGGGGGGTCCAGCCGACGATGACGAACTCCTGGCGTAGCAGGCACTTGGTCTTCACCCAGCCGGGGCCGCGGGCTCCCGGCCGGTACGGAGCGTCCGCCCGTTTGCTGACGATGCCCTCGAGTGCGTGATCGCACGCGCTGGCGAGCAACTCGGCTCCCTGCCCGTACATGTCCTCCGCGTAGCGCACGCGATCCTGTGGACCCGCCTCGAGGACGGCCCTGAGCGCCGACTTGCGCCGTGTCAGTGCGACGCCCGTGAGGTCGTAGCCGTTGAGGTGCAGCAGGTCGAACACGTAGTAGCGCAGGCGGTCGGTCCTGCCGCTGCCGAGATCGTGCTGTAGTTCGCCGAAGGCGGTGCGGCCGTCCTCGAGTTCGACGACCACCTCGCCGTCGAGGATGGCCGAGTCCACAGGGAGCTCCGCCAGCTCCCCGGCGATGGGTGCCCAGCGCTCGGTCCAGTCGCGGTCGTTACGGGAGCGGATCTCCACGCGCCCGCTATCAACGCGGGCGAGCGCCCGGTAGCCGTCGAACTTGATCTCGTGCAGCCAGCCGTCACCTTCGGGCGCGACCTTCACCAGCGTCGCGAGTTCGGGTCTCACGAAGCCCGGCGCGCGCGCGGCCTTTCTGGCGCCGGGGAGCGTGGCGGGGTCAGGGAGGGGAGCGGCCGCACGCGTCCGGCTGGCCGTGCCGACTGTTGCGTCCGCCGCGATCTGTTCGATCGTGCGGCCGGTGATGATCGACTCAGGGCGCTCGGTCAGGATCGCCGAGCCGCCGCCGTCCGTCGCGTGTTCGTCGCGGTGCTTGATGAGCAGCCAGTTCTCCTTGCCCTCCTCCTCGCTGCGACGCTTCATCCGGACGAGCACCCAGCTGCCGTGAAGTTTCTCGCCGTGGAGTGTGAACTTGAGATCACCGCGGGCAAGCCCGGCGTGCGGGTCGTTCTCGGGCTCCCATGTGCCGGTGTCCCAGACTGCGACCGTCCCGCCGCCGTACTCTCCCTTAGGTATCGTCCCATGGATGCTGCCGTACTCGAGGGGTGGTCCTCGACGCGCACCGCGAGATGGCGTTCGCGCGGGTCGAGCGACGGTCCCTTGGGGACGGCCCACGACAGCAGCACGCCGTCGAGCTCAAGACGGAAGTCGTAGTGGAGGCGTGAAGCGGCGTGCTTCTGGATCACGAAGAGCCGACCGCCCGGGGCAGCGTCTCTCCCGGCAGGCTCAGGCGTCGTCGAGAAGTCGCGCTTCTCACGGTAGGTCTCAAGCGACATGGGCGACTACCCGGTCTTCGCGTCGGACGTGCCGGACGTCTGCGCCCGCCGCTCCACGCTGCGCTTGAGCAACGACATGATGTCGACCACGGTTCCTTCGGCGGGAGCCTCGTCGGGTGGCTCCCCGGCGACGATCGTAACCGCGCCGTGCTCGACCTTGTCCTCGACGAGCCGCAGTAGATCGTCGCGGTAGGTGTCGGTGTACTGCGCGGGGTCCCAGGTTGCGACCATCGAGCCGACGAGCTGCTCGGCCATGCTGAGTTCGGCCTCCGTCACGCCGAGCGAGTCGAGATCCTCGGCCGGGAGGTCGAAGTCGGTGGCGCTCCTGAGCTGGTAGGGCCAGCGCAGGACCTCGACGAGCAGCATGGGGCCTGCGGCGCGCAGTGCGCACAGATGCTGGCGTGTGCGGATCACGACTTTCGCCACGCCCACGCGGCCCGTCCGCCGGAGCGTCTCGCGCAGCAGCGCGTACGCCTTCCGGCCCGCCTTCGTCGGCTCTGTGTAGTACGGACTCGTGTAATAGGTGGGGTCGATCTCGGCGGCGTCGACGAAGCCGATGATGTCGATCGACTGGGTCGCCTCGACGTTTGCCGCCAGCAACTCGTCTTCGGTGATGATCACGTACTGGCCGGGCTCGTACTCGTAGCCCTTCACGACCTCCTCCCAGGGGACCTCGTGTTCGAGGTCGTCCTCGCGGCGGTTGCGCACGGGTCGCATGTCGCGTTCGTGGAGCAGCGTGAAGCGTATATCGTTCTCAGCGTTCTTCGCCGGGTAGAGAGAGACCGGGATCGTGACCAGGCCGAAGCTGATCACTCCCTTCCACAGGGGCCGGGGCATCGGGCACGCACCTCCTTGGTAGGCCTACGTTGCTCTATACCCTGCCGCGTGTGCGCGCGTTCGGTGTGCGATGCGGTGCGCGCCCGCGTTTGAGGGGTAAGACCCACAAGAGCGGTCGGCCGCGGACACGTGATCAGGGCCGGGCGCTGCTCGTGTCACTGGCGCCGCGCAAGGAGGATGAAGGGATGGGTCTGCTCAGCTGGGTCATCGTCGGCGGGCTTGCGGGAATGCTCGCGCAGTTCCTCCTCGGCCAGGGGCGGGCCGGTTGTCTGATGACCGTTGTGCTCGGCGTGGTCGGTGCGTTCATCGGCGGCTTCGTCATGAGTCTGTTCGGGTTCGGCGGCGTGGATGGCCTGAACATATGGTCGATCCTCGTTGCTACGGTCGGCGCGATCGTGCTGCTCGCGATCGCCCGGATACTGCGCAGATAGCAAAGTGGAGGTTCGGGATGAGCGCGTTTGTCGATGTGCTGGGCGCAGATGAGTTGGCCGACGGCGCCATGATCGAAGTGGAGGTCGGAGGCGAGGCGATCTTGCTCGCGCGTGCCGGTGACCGGTACTTCGCCACCCAGGCGCGCTGTCCGCACCTGAGGGGCCGGCTCGCCCGCGGCACTCTGGAGGGTACCGTAGTGACCTGCCCGCGTCACGGTTCGCAGTTCGACGTGACCGACGGTAACGTGATTCGGTGGACGGACTGGTCCGGCGTCGCCCAGGCGGCGGCCGAGGCGCTCCGTCACCCTCGGCCGCTCGTCACGTACGAGGTGCGGGTCGAGGGCGGGCGCGTCATGGTCGGCGCCGAGAAGGAGCCCCCGCCACATACCGCCTGAGCAGCTCGAACAGACGCCCCCGGGTCCACTCGTGCGCGACGAAGTAGGCGAGCAGCGCGCCGCCCGCGATGTCGATCGAGTAGTGGCCGCGCGAGAGCAGCAGCATGACGATCACCGTCACCGTCAGGGCGACCTGCAGCCTGCGGAGGCCAGGTGCGATCGCCCGATCGGTGAAGTGCACGAACAGCAGCGCGAGGGCGGTATGTCCGGACGGGAACATCCCGTTGGCGAACAGCGGGAACATCGCCACCTCCTCGGTGCGCGGACCGGCGAGCGGTGTCAGCACGATGAGCGCGGCGCGAAGTGCATACATGATCGCGATCACCGAGATGAAGTGCGGAACCTCGGCCGGGGTGCGTCGTGTCGCGTAGACGACGAAGGTGAGCACGGCGGCTGCCATCGCGGCCGTCGTGATGTATCGGAATTCGCTCGCGTACGGCAGGATGTCGAGCAATAAGTCATGTGCCCTGACCAGGTTCGACGAGCCGTTCTCGAGCATGCGGCTGGCAGTCTCCGTGCCGACGGCGGCCAGGAGCAGCAGTGATGCCGAGCGGGCGATCGCCCCCGGATCGAGCCGGTCCCGTGCGTCTCGGCTCAGATCGTCCATCCGCTCCGTCCTTTCCTATCGCGGTGCCGCACGCGCCGCAGGGCACCCGTGCGGCGTTCCGACAAGAGCATACCCACGTGCGCTCCGGGGACGTGATCCGCCTACCGGGCTGCCCGGCGCCGATTCCGTTGTATCATGCCTCAAGGCGCCACTCTGCTCCGTGAAGGAGTCAAACCCTTGGTCCTGGCCCTCGTCCAGAACGTCGCGCTCATCGTCATGCTGGCCAGCATCCAGCAGTACCTCCTGCGTCGCATCGAGCGCAACTACATCGCCTCCCGGCTTGTATCGGGCGTCCTGTTTGGCGCGGTGGCGGTCGTTGCTATGGCAACGCCGCTCGTGCTCGCCCCCGGCCTCATCTTCGACGGCAGGTCGATCATTCTCGCGATCGCCGGGCTGTTCGGCGGTCCGCTCGTGGCAGTCGTAGCGGCGATCATCGCCGGCGTCTACCGCGCGTCGCTCGGCGGTCCGGGGGCGCTTGCCGGCGTTCTCGTCGTGGTCGAATCGGCGTTTCTCGGTGTTGTCTTCTACTACCTGCGCCGCCGGTTGCCCTCGGTCATGAGAGGTTGGTCGCTTCTCGGGTTCGGACTGCTCGTGCACGTCTTCATGCTTGGGACGCAGATCGTCTTCCTGCCCGATCACATGGGCTGGGGCGTCGTGCGGCGAATCGGTCCCGCGGTGATCGTCCTGTTCCCGTTGGCCACGCTGCTGGTCGCACGCTTCATCCTGGACCAGGAGGAGCGGGAGGCGGACAGGCGCCAACTCGCCGACGACGCCGAGCGGCTACGGTTGGCACTGGAGGCCGCGGAGCAGGGAACGTGGGACCTTGATGTGCGCTCGGGGAGAGTGGCTGTCTCGGCCGAGTATGCGAGCATGCTCGGATACGATCCCGGGGCGTACGAGATCACGCGGGACAGATGGGTGGGAGACCTGCACCCGGACGATCGGGAGCGCGTGGTCCGTGCGTACGAGGAGTTCGCAGCAGGCGCGATACCGGAGTATCGCGTCGAGTTCCGCCAGCGCGCCGCCTCCGGTGAGTATCGCTGGATGCTTGCCCTCGGGAGCATCGTCGAGCGCGATGAGCATGACGCTCCGACCCGGATGGTCGGAACCCACACGGACATCTCGGCCCGCAAGGCCGCCGAGGCCGAGGAGGAACGGTACCGGGAGGATCTGGAGGAACTCGTCGCCGAGCGGACATCGGAGTTGGAGCAGATGAACGCCGAACTCGCGTCGGCTACGACGGCCAAGAGCGTGTTTCTCGCGAGCATGAGTCATGAGCTTCGGACACCGCTCAACTCGATCATCGGTTTTTCCGGGCTGCTGGCGCAGGGCATGGCGGGACCGCTCACCGACGAGCAACGCACCCAGATCGAGATGATTCACGGTTCGGGCAGGCATCTGCTCGCGCTCATCGACGACGTGCTGGACCTCGAGCGCGTCGAGGCGGGGCGCGTCGAGGTGAGGCCCGCTCCGTTCGACGGGGTGGCGCTTGTCGCCGAGGTCATCGACGTGATGCGGCCGTTGGCCGATGAGAAGGGGCTCGAACTGAGTGCGGATGTGAGCGACTCGGCCCTCGAGATCGTCTCCGACAGCGGCAAGGTCAGGCAGATACTGCTCAACCTCGTGGGCAACGCGGTCAAGTTCACTGCCGAAGGGAGCGTCGAGGTGCGGTTTGGAACCGGGCCGGAAGGGACGGTCGTCTTCTCGGTGACGGACACGGGGCCGGGCATAGCGGAGGCCGATCAGCCGCGTGTCTTCGATCGCTTCACCCAGATCGAGGTCGTCGGCCGGACGAAGCCGGAGGGGACGGGCCTCGGCCTGGCGCTGTCGCAGGAGTATGCTCATCTGCTCGGGGGGATGATCACCCTGACGAGCACTCTCGGCGAGGGATCGACGTTCGTCCTGCGGCTGCAGCGCTATCAGGGAGTGGCGCCGGTCTGAGGCGCGCGTGTCTTACAGGAGGTCCGCCGATCCTAGTGGCGCACGGCGAACCCCGACAGCCCCTGTGAGTCTTCCCACGTGACATCCACCCGATCGACCTGCGCGCGGCGGGGACCTTCATGACACCACGCGATCATCTGCTCGACGGCCGGGCGCGGGCCTTCGAAGACCGCTTCGACCCCCTGGGCGGTGTTGCGAACCCACCCTGCCAAACCGAAGAAGCGGGCCTCGTCGGCGGCACTCGACCGGAAGTACACGCCCTGGACGGCGCCGGTGATCCTGACGTGCGCGCGCACTGTCTGCGTGTCGGTCATGGTGCCAGCGTAGCACCGTGCGAGCACCTGCGTTCGGGCCACGCAGAACTGGCGTGATATCAAGAATGCATAAACCGGTATACGGCAAGGTAGACGGCGCAGAATCGCCACTGGTTATGCAGTATGCGTTTGCACACGTCAGAGCCCTATGTTAGACTCGGGCGTCCCCTTGTTGGATGTGGCCAGACTTGCTGGCGCGGCTTGCTTTGCAACAAAGCGCAGGATCATCTGCATAGTGAGGTGTGTGAGGTGGGTCCCGGTCGCTGACCGTGGGGTCGACAGGTAACCGGATATGACCGGGAGGTCGACACATGAAGCGTACCTGGGTAGTTCTTCTGTTCGCCGCACTTGCGGCAGCGTCCCTCGCCCTGACGGGCTGTGGCGCGGAGGCCGAGAATGGCGCCTCGGGCGAACCTGGAGCGGAGACGTTCGTCTTCGCCAACAGCGGCGCGTACAAGCCGTTCAGCTTCGACCAGGGTGGCGAGATCGTCGGGTTCGATGTGGACATCGCCAACGAGATCGCGGCGAGAATCGGGCGCACACCCGACATGCAGTCCCCGATCCCTTTCGACACGCTCATCCAGGGCCTGCGTGACGGGCGCTACGATGCCCTTGTGGCGAGCCATGGGATCACCGACGAGCGCAAGGAGCAGGTGGACTTCACACGTCCCTACTACCGCTCGGGCGCTCAGACGTTCGTCGCTGCGGACAACGACACCATCGTCTCCGCTGACGGCCTCGCCGGCGCCAAGATCGGTGTCGTGAAGGCTTCGACGTATCTTACGCTCGCGCAGGGCATCACCGGTGCTGACAACGTGGCCACCTATGAGAGCGACGTTGTCGCCCTTCAGGACCTGACCACCGGCAGGCTCGACGCTGTGATCACTGATAAGCTCGTCGGCTTCATCGCGATGGACGAGTCCGGACTTGCCATCAAGGCGGTCGGCGACGTCCTCGAACAAGATGAGATGGGTATCGCCGTGCAGAAGGGCGACACCGAGCTACTGAACGCCATCAACGAGGCGCTTGAGGACATGATCGCCGATGGGACCTATGAGGAGATCAGCCTCCGGTGGTTCCCCGAGAACATCCTCGGCGAGTAAGCTCGTACGCTCTCTCACTGTGAGCTGCGATGGGGCCGGCCGAAGACTCGGTCGGCCCCGCTCAGCGAAGGAGGTGGCTCGTGTTCGAGTCCCTGTCGTCCGTTGTCGACATGCACTTCTACGGCTTCTTGCGCGCCACCGGGGTGACACTCCAACTCACCGCGGTCTCGCTCCTGCTCGCCATGGTCATCGGATTGGTGTTCGCGTTCCTGAAACTCGCGAAGAACCCCGTTGCCAACGTGATCGCCAATGCCTACATCGGCATCGTGCGCGGGACACCGCTCATCGTGTTGCTGATGTTTCTGTACTTCGGGATCTCGTCGATCGTGGTGCTCACGTCGTTTTGGGCAGGAGCGTTGGCGCTCGCGATACACGCTGGCGCGTACGTCGCTGAGATCTTCAGAGGCGCCATCCAGAGTATCGACAATGGTCAGCACGAGGCCGCGCGTTCGCTCGGCATGTCGAGGCGCAAGACGATGCGGCTGATCATCCTGCCGCAGTCGTTCCGTCGCGCCATCCCGCCGCTCGGCAATCAGTTCATCATCGGGCTCAAGGACTCGTCTCTCGTGGCGTTCCTCGGCGTGTCCGAGATCTACAGCACTGCCATGACGGCGGCGGCGGCGAACTTCCGCCCCTTCGAGACGTACCTCATCGCCGGGCTCTACTACCTCGTACTCGTGCTCGCCTTCACGGCGCTCGTCAACAGGCTCGAGGCGCGACTGACCCCCGACAGGAGGGCGACGACGTGAACGTCATAGAGACACGGAACCTGCACAAGCACTTCGGCGAGCTGCACGTCCTTAAGGGCATCGACCTCACGATCGCCGAGGGAGAGGTGGTCGTGATCATCGGGCCGTCCGGCTCGGGCAAGTCGACGTTGCTCCGCTGCCTGAACTTCCTGGAGTTCCCGGACGAGGGCTCTGAGGTGCTGCTCGACGGCGAGCCGATCGATCCGGCGCGTGACAACCTGGACAAGGTCCGCGAGCGGATGGGCATGGTCTTCCAGCACTTCTACCTCTTCCCGCACAAGAACGTTCTCGACAACATCACGATCGCTCCCGAGAGTGTGAAAGGCCTTTCGCGCGCTACGGCAAAGGCGGTCGCCAGGGATCTGCTGGACAGAGTCGGGCTTCCCGACAAGGAGAAGGCCTGGCCCTCACAGCTCTCCGGCGGTCAGAAGCAGCGCGTCGCCATCGCGCGGGCACTGGCGATGGATCCGGAGATCATGCTGTTCGACGAGGTCACCTCGGCGCTCGATCCCGAACTGGTGGCCGAAGTGCTCCAGGTCATCCAGGACCTCGCCGCGGGTGGCATGACCATGGTGATGGTGACCCACGAGATGGGCTTCGCGCGCGAGGTGGCCGACCGCGTGATCATGATGGACGACGGCATGATCATCGAGGAAGGTCCGTCGGACACCTTCTTCGCCAACCCTGCCGAGGAGCGCACCCAGGCCTTCCTGAGCCAGGTCCTGCACGCCTAGGAACCATGCACGTGCAGGGGCGGCGGCCCGTTTTCCGCGTGCGGCACTCGGGCAAGAAGCTTTGACAGGGTGTGCGGCGCGTTCGTGTGGTTCGGGGGTCTGCGGTGCCGCGCTCGTGGCGATCGGGATCGTGCTCAATCACTTCACGTATGGCGATCCGCTTCGCGTGCCGGGTGTGCTGCAACGCATCGGGCTCTCGCTTCTCATCGCCGCCCCGTTCGCGCGGCTGAAACCCTGGTGGATCCTCGCGGCCGGACTGGCGCTGCTCGCCGCGCACAGTGCAGCGCTCCTGTGGGTGACGCCGCCGGTCGTAGCCGAGGGGGCGCTTCGCGCGCTCGAGGGTCTGCCGAGGTATGTGGATACGACCGTGTTCGGTGCGGAACATCTCCATCCGAGCGGGTTCGATCCGGAAGGACTGCTCGGCCTCGCGTCGCCGGCGGGCCAGGTGCTGCTCGGCGCCGCGGCCGGCCGTACGCTTCACGCCTACCCGCGCAACGCCCGTGCCCTCGTGTGGCTCGCGATAGGCGGGTTCGCGGCGCTCGTGGCCGGCTGGTGGCTCGACCCCGTGGCGCTACCGGTCGTCAAGAAGCTGCGGACCGCCTCGTTCGTCCTGGTCACCAGCGGCGCGGCGACTATGATGCTGGTGGCGTTCTACGCGATAGCCGACTGGCTCAGGGGCGAGCGCCTGATCGCCTGGCTGGCTCCCCCGGGGAGGAACGCCCTCGCCGCATACGTGGGCGCGGCCGCCCTGACGCTATGGCTGCGCTCGCTCGAGGTGACCGGGCCTGCGGGTGAGGCGACGAACGCCATCGGCGCGCTGTCGGTCGGCATGGTGACCGCATTCGGGCCGGTGGCCGGTGCCCTCGGCTACTCGGCGGCGCACGTGCTGTTCTGGTATGCGGTGACCTCCGCGCTCGACAGGTCGCGGGTGTACATCAAGCTCTAGAGACTGACCGGGCCGCGCGGTCCCTACTTCTTGCGGCGTATGTCGAGCTTCATGGTGAGGATGCGGTCGCTGGAGAAGATGCGGGCGGCGATCAGCGCGAAGCCGACGAACCAGAGCAGCTGGTAGCCGATGCCGAGCCACACTGCGGTGTCGTTTCCGAGGAAGAGGTTCTGTGCGGCCGTGAACGCATGCGTGAACGGGATTGCGAGCAGTCCCCACTTGAGCAGCGGTGATGCGGTGTTCAGGTTCACGAACATGGTGAGCATGTACGGCACCATGAGAAGCACCATGAGCGGCGTGAGGAGCGCTGCCGCGGCCTTCACGCTCTCGGCGAACGCGCCGAGGATGATCGCGATCGAGAGCGCGAGCAGGATGCCTGCGAACAGCGAGAGCCCGAGCATCACGTAGTCGGCGGGACCGAGCACGAGACCGAGCTGGGTCATTGCCGCGCGCGACGCCTGCATCGCCGCGCCGGCGCCGCCTCCACCGAGGCCTGCCTCGAGCCCGGCCATGTACTGCTGCATGCCGAGCATGTACGCGGCTGCCGCAACGAGCGACACAAGCCCGGCTGCGACCATCTTGGCGGTGACCAGCGAGGTGCGGCTCACAGGGTAGGACAGCAGCGTCTCGAGGGTCTTGTTCTCCTTCTCGGTGGCGATCGTCGTGGCGATGAGCTGGGCCGCGAAGATGATGACGATGAACAGCACGATCGGTATGAACGTGGTTTGCTGGGCGATGAACGCGCCGACCACATCCGGGCTCGTTGCCGCCGTCTCCTCGCCCACCGTGACGCGATGCTCGACGTGTAGCGGCGTCTGTAGCAGTTCGAGCGGGGCGTCCGGCGCGAACCGCGTCGCAAACGCGGTGGCGAGCGCCTGGTTGGCGGTCGCAAGGCCGGCCTGCATCTCGGCGGTCCCCTGCATGCCGAGGAACGAGAAGTCGGTCATGACCGCATGCGCCTCAACAGGCAGCGGCTCGTCGCTGTCGAGCGAGGGCGCGAACCCCTCGGGCACGGTCACGAACAGGCCGATGCCTTCAGCGGAGTGCCCGGCGATCACCGTTTCCGTCTCGGCATCTTCCACCACCGTGACGTCGAGACCGACCGACTCGAGTGACGCGATGACCGTGTGCGATGCCACCGAGCGGTCGTTGTCGATGACGACGAGGCGCGTGCTGCCGTCGCCGTCGCCAGCCGAGCCGATGACGCCGCCGAGGGCGATGAAGATGACGACTATGGCGACGAACGGGCCGAGCATCTGAAACGTCAGCAGTTCACGGAGTTCCTTGTGCAGCAAAACGCCGAACGTCCTCATCGCGCCACCACCTCTCGGTCGGCGCCCGCCAGATGCCCGAAGACCGTCTCGAGGTTGTCGGCGTCATGGCGCGCCTTGAGCTCCGCGGCGGTACCGGTGTCCCGGATCACGCCGCGGTCGATGATGCCGACGCGGTCGGAGAGGTACTCGATCTCGAGCATGTTGTGGCTGGAGAGCAGCACCGACATGCCCTGGCGCGCGAGTTCGCGCACCCGGTCGCGGATCTCGAGTGCGTTCAAGACGTCGAGGCCGCTCGTCGGCTCGTCAAGGATAGCCAGGCGCGGCCGTGTCATGACGGTGCGGGCGAGCAGCAGCTTCCGGCTCATGCCCTTGCTGTACGATCCGAGCTTGTCATCGAGGCGATCGCCGAGGCCCGAGACCTCGCGGGCCACCTCGACCGCTTCGGCTACGCGCCCCTTCTCGGCGAAGAAGATCCGTGCCACGAAGGTCAGGTAGTCGATCGCCTTCATGTTCTTGTAGGCGCCGGCCTCCTCGGGCAGGTACGAGATGATGCGGCGCACCCCGTCGGCGTCCTTGACGACATCGAGTCCGTCCACCTCGATCGTGCCCCCGGAAGGACGCAGGATCGTGGCTACCATGCGAAGCGTGGTCGTCTTGCCCGCCCCGTTGGGGCCGATGAGCGCGTAGATCTCGCCCGGGGCGATCTGAAAGTCTATCCCCGCGACGGCTTCGAGTTCGCCATAGGACTTGCGCAGCCCTCTGACCGCGAGTAGTGCCGACATGTGGAACCCCCTTCTTGCTGCGCACACGCCGCAGGAGCCGGCGCGGTCTCTCATACTTCGAGGCCGCATGCGGCCTCGAAGCCCTATGATACCCGTTGTACTGCCCGCCGACCCACCGGCCCGGAAGGCACCTGTGCCTCACGATCGCTTCATCGTTCACGATGACGAGCGTATCCCGTACGGGATCGTCCGGTCGGCTCGCCGTACGGTTGCCATCGTCGTGGGCGCCGACGCTGCCTTGCTCGTGCGGGCGCCGCATCGGGTCTCGGAGCGCGAGGTCGAGCGTCTCCTGCTCGAGCGCGCGGGTTGGGTTGCGCGTAAGCGTGAGGAGATCGGGCGGCTCGGCCCGGTTGTCGCGCCGGCCCCGCTCGGTCCGAAGGAGCTTGCCGAGGCGCGTCGGCTGCTCGCCGAGCGCTTGGATGTCTGCTGGGCAGCATTTGCCCGGCCGGGTGAGGTGAAGCCGACGCTTCGGGTGCGCGTGATGAGGTCTCGCTGGGGGAGTCTGATCGAGGGCTGCCGCATGTCGCTCAACGCCCGGTTGGCGCGCGCACCGGTCGAGTGCATCGACAGCGTCGTCTACCACGAGCTCTGTCACATGCGCGAGGCCGGACACGGTCCGGAGTTCTACGGTGAGCTCGCGCGCTACGTACCCGACTGGAGGGTGAGGCGGACCGAGCTCAGGCGGCTGCTGCTGTGAAGCGGACTACTTCAGCGTCTGGCTGATCTGGTCGCGCACGGCCTGCGAGACCGCACCCGTGCCGCCGAGGTAGTACACGGTGCCGATCTCAGCCTTGGCCGCGCCGAGCGCGGAGCCGGTCGACGGTGCCAGAGACTTCGGCGTCGTCAGAACGATGACCGACCCCTTCTTCGCCGCGAGCATGCCGCCGGCCAGCGCATCCGGGTAGTTCTCGCCGGTCGCCACCGAGGTGCCGTCCCAGACAAGTCCTGCCGAGGTGATCCCGTATCGGGCGATCTCCACGCCGGTCTCGTAGCGGTTGGCGCCGTCCAGACGCGTCGTGTCGGCGATGGCCGAGCGGAGTGCGCTTTCGTAAGCGGCCGAGACCGCACCCGTACCGCCGAGGATGATGACCTTCTTGACGCCGTCGGCTTTCATCTGGCTCGCGAGCGTGGCGGGGGTTCCCTTCGGGTCGGCCAGGTAGATCGGCCACCTGCGAGCCGCGGCGAGTGACGAGCCGGCGAGCGCGTCGGGGAAGTTCGCGCCGGTGGCCACGAGTGCCGTCCCGTCCCAGCCGCCGTTGGCCTGCTTGGCCGCCGCCTGGGCCACCTTGCGCGCCGTATCGTAGCGGTTGGAGCCGCTGATGCGATCGATCTTGGTGATGCCGGCCGCGCGGAGGCCGGTCTCGACCTGTGTTCCTACCGCTCCCGTTCCGCCGAGGATGATGGCGTGTGTGGCGCCAAGTCGTTTGATCGCGTCGGTGGCCTCGGTAGGCAGCGACCTGGGCAGCGTGAGCAGGATCGGTCCGTTGTAGGCGCCGGCCAATGCCGCGCCGCCGAGCGCGTCGGGGAAGTTCTCTCCGGTGGCGATGACCACGGTGGTGGCGCCGTTTGGCGGAAACGCCTTGCCCGCGATGGCGGCTGCCGTCGCGTAGCGGTTCGCTCCGGCGACCGGCTGCGGTGTGAACGGCAGCGGCACAGGGTTGGGCTTCGGCACGAACGTCGCGTAGGAGTTGCGGATCGTGTTGCCCGCCTCAACCGCCGCCTGGACCTGGACGACCTGTTCGGCGGCAGACGCGCCGATGTTGCGCCGGTGGCGTGCCACGCCAAATACGTCGGTCGTGGTCGTGCCGGTTACCGTGCCGCTCGGGTGGGTCCAGATGAACGTGACGGGCAGGCCCCCGATGGGCTCCCCGTCGGCGTTCAGGCAGACGACGTGCGCCGTGACCTGCGTGTTCTGCAGCGGCGTGTAGTTGGATACCGCTGCCTTGATGTAGTCGATCACGTCGGTCGGGATGATGATCGCGGTGTCCGAGGCGATCTGGCCACCGGACGTCACCTTCGTCGTGACGACGATCTCCTTGCCGAGTACCTCGTTGCCGAGTTCGACCCAACTCGTCGCGCGTCCCTCGGCATCGGTGATGGCGGTCTCCACAAGCGTCCCGGCCCGGAGTGGCCACCTGAACTCGACACGAACGCCCTCGACCGGCCGGCCGGCGGCATCGGTGCAGTCGGCGTAGACGGCCACGCCGATGTTGTTGGTGACGTAGACCTTGCGGGCTGTGGCCGTGACCACGCCGGGACCCGAGATCCCCTTGCCCGAGGGCACCATCGCGATGATGTCGGCGAGTCCGTTCACGGCCGCGCTGAGGTTCTGTTTCGTGAGCGTGAGAGCCGTGCCGGTGAGTCCGTTCGCCTTGTAAGACGAGCGGAGCGAGGCGTACGTCGGGCGGATGCCCACCGCGTAGTCCACCGTGTACTGGCGGATGTCCGTGATCGGCAGACGTGCGCGCGATGTGATCCAGCTGGACACGTTGCCCGGGTCGCGGTGGTAGGAGTCGACGTCGAGCTCGTAGTCCAGGTGCTCGGCGCTCTCGGTCGAATCGCCTTCCGTGAGGTCGACGTGGTAGACGACGGACATGTCCGCGAAGTAGTGCGAGAGCCAGCCGAGCTGCTTGCTGGCTTCGTTGTAGTCGCCGGCCTGGTAGGCCGTGACCATATCGTAGTAGCGGTCGGCGACCTGTTGTGGCCCGCCGCGCCCACCGCCGGTGGGGCGGAACAGGTGGTTGACCACGTCGACGAACACCATATCCGGATCGTCTGAGGCCGCAAGTGCGACGTCGCGCACGACCCACGGCGCGTTCACCATGTCGAGCGCTTCGTCGATGACCCAGTCGTGGGTGCCGTAGCCGTTGCCGTCGTTCGGCCCGTTCGACCAGGCCATCGCCGGGAGCGGCGAGAGCATCGAGAAGACGATCGTCAGGGCCACCAGGCCGGTCGCGCGGAATCGCATGCGTGCTCTCCTGTGTGTAACCGGGGGCGTCACACCAGGAATATCGGCCGATGGCCGTGCTCGCATGAGCACGGGGCGACGGGCGGCTCCTAAGCGACAGGCGCGCTTACGAACAAGAGCGCGATGTATGCCGCGTATGTCGCGAGGAAGGCGCCCCCCGCGAGCCGGCCGATCCGCCCCCGGCTGAGCAGCAGCGGAACCACGGCGAGCGAGGCTGCGACCATGACCCACACGTCTACGTGTGCCATATGCGGGGCGACCGCTATCGGCCGCACGAGCGCGGTGGCGCCGATGATCCCGAGCGCGTTGAAGAGGCTGGAGCCGAGCACGTTGCCGACCGCGACGTCCGAGTGACCGCGGAACGCTGCCATCACGCTCGTCGCCAACTCGGGGAGCGATGTTCCCAAGGCCACGAGCGTCAGGCCGATGACCGCCTCGGACAGATCGAACGTGCGGGCGATCTCGGTGGCACCGGTGACGAGGAGCTGGGAACCGACGACGAGAGACGCGAGCCCCGCGGCCAGATAGGCCGCCGAGATCCCCACCGACGTCGGCACCGCCAGCTCCTCGGCCTCGTGGGTGTGGAGTTCCGCGGCAGGGTCGGATTCGTCCCGCATCTCGGCACGGTACGAGTACACGATGTAGCCGATGAGTCCGGCGAGCAGCACGAGACCGGTGACCGGGCCGATCCGCCCGAGCATGGCGGCCAGCGCGAGGGCTACCACGGACCCGGCCATGAACACGGTGTCGCGGCGCAGCGCCAGCGGCTTGACGACGATGGGGGCGATGAGCGCCGAGATGCCGAGCACGCCGAGCACGTTGAAGACGTTGCTGCCCACGACGTTGCCGAGCGCGATGTCCGAGCTGCCCCGGAGGGCCGCACCGACGCTGACGACGAGCTCAGGCGCCGATGTCGCCGCCGCCACGACGGTCATGCCGATAAGGAGCGGGGAGAGTCCGAATCGGCGAGAGAGGGCGACGGCGCCGCGGACCAGCAGTTCGCCGCCGCCGAACAGCAGCACGAAGCCTAAGAGGGCAGACAGATACATCGTCACGGGAGGGTACTCGCTTTCATGGGCCTAGACGGCCTTCTCGTATGCGTCCACGAACTGGCTATTGTACAGGTCGCAGTAGAATCCGCCGCCCGCCATGAGCTCGGCGTGTGTGCCCTTCTCGATGATCGCGCCCTCGTTCATCACGAGGATGAGATCAGCGCCACGGACCGTGGAGAGACGGTGGGCGATCACGAAGCTCGTGCGCCCCTCCATCAGCCGGCTCATCGCCTGCTGGATGAGGGTCTCGGTCCGCGTGTCCACCGAGCTGGTCGCTTCGTCCAGGATCAATATCGGCGGATCCGCGAGAAACGCGCGGGCGATCGTGAGCAGCTGCCGCTGTCCGGCCGATATGTTGGAGCTCTCGTCGTTGAGTTCGGTGTCGTATCCATCGGCGAGCGTCCGTACGAAGTGGTCAACGTGCGCCGCGCGTGCCGCGTTCATGACCTGCTCGTCGGTAGCGTTCTCGCGCCCGTACGCCAGGTTGTCGCGGATGGTCCCTTTGAACAGCCACGTGTCCTGCAGCACCATGCCGAATGTCCGGCGCAGGTCGTCACGGGTCATGTCGCGCGTGTCCACGCCGTCTATGAGGATGGCTCCGCCGTCGAGTTCATAGAAGCGCATGAGCAGGTTCACGAGCGTGGTCTTGCCGGCTCCCGTAGGGCCGACGATCGCAACGGTCCGGCCGGGAAGCGCTTCGAGGTCGAGCCCCTCGATGAGGGGTTTGTCGGCCGAGTAGCTGAACGTGACGTCGCGGAACTCGACGTGTCCCCGGGCGCCGGCCAGGTGCACTGGCGTGGTCGACTCCGGGACCTCCTCCTCGGCGTCGAGGAGCTCGAACACCCGCTCGGCAGAGGCCGCAGCGGACTGGAGCACGTTGGCGATCGACGCCGTCTGCACGATCGGCTGGGTGAACTGGCGCGAGTACTGGATGAACGCCTGGACATCGCCGAGCGAGAGCGTGCCGCCGGCGACCTTCAGTCCGCCGATCACGGCGATGCCCACGTAGTTGAGGTTGTTGAGGAAGCCGAGGGACGGCTGGATGGTGCCCGAGATGAACTGCGCGCGGAACGAGGCGTCGTAGAGGTCCTCGTTCTCAGCGTCGAAGATCTCGACGGCCTCGGCCTGCCGGCCGAAGACCTTCACGACCGCATGACCGGTGAACATCTCCTCCACGTGGCCGTTGAGACGCCCCGTGCGCTCCCACTGTGCGGCGAACTGCTTCTGCGAGCGCTTGGCGATGAACATGGTCACCACTACCGCCGCCGGGATCACGAGTAGCGAGATCGCCGCGAGCAGCGGCGAGATCCAGAACATCATGCCGAGCACGCCGACGATCGTGAGCACCGACGTGATCACCTGCGTGGCCGACTGCTGGAGCGTCTGCGCGATGTTGTCGATGTCGTTGGTCACCCGCGAGAGCGTGTCGCCGCGCGCGTTGTCGTCGAAGTACGCGAGCGGCAGCCGGGTGATCTTCTCGTCCACCTGGCGGCGCAAGCCGTAGATCGTCCGCTGCGTGATGCCGGCCATGATGTACCCCTGCATCCAGTTGAACAGTGCCGAGAGCAGGTAGATCGCGGCGAGCATGCCGAGCAGTCGTGCGATGGCGTCGAAGTCCACTCCGGCACCGGGCGTGAGCGTCATCGCCTCGAGCATGTCGGCGAGCTGCTCCTCGCCTGCAGCGCGCAGGCCGCCGATCGCCTGCTCCTGCGTGACTCCCTCCGGGAACTGCTCGCTGATGACGCCCTCGAACAGCAGGTTGGTCGCCTGGCCGAGGATCCTCGGTCCGATGACGTTGAGGGCGACGCTGGAGACGGTCAGCGCGATGACGATGCCGATCAGGAGCGCATGCGGGCGGAGGTAGCCGCCGAGCCGTTTGAGCGCTCCGGAGAAGTCCTTGCTCTTGGCGCCGCCGGCCATGAGGCCGTGTCCGCCGGGACCCATCATCGGACCGCCGGGTCCCGGGCCGCGCCCGGGTCCGGCCGGCGGGGTCGCAGGTGCTGCGCGCTCGCTCATGCGACCTCCTCCTCGGTCAGCTGGCTTCTCACGATCTCGACGTACGTTTCGCACGTCTCCATCAGTTCGCCGTGAGTGCCCGAGCCGACGATGGTGCCCTCGTCGAGCACGATGATCCGGTCGGCGTGCATGATCGTGCTGACCCGCTGGGCGACGATGATCACCGTGGCGTCGGCGGTGTCGCGCGCGAGTGCGGTGCGCAGCGCGGCGTCGGTCGCGAAGTCGAGCGCGGAGAAGCTGTCGTCGAAGATGTAGATCGGCGGGCGCTTCACGAGCGCGCGGGCGATCGCGAGGCGCTGGCGCTGGCCGCCCGAGAGATTGGCTCCGCCCTGCGCGACCGGCGCATCGAGCCCCTCGGGCAGCGCGCGCACGAACGTCGCGGCCTGGGCCACCTCAAGCGCGTGCCAGAGATCCTCGTCGGTGGCGTCCTTGCGGCCGTAGCGCAGGTTACTCGCCACGGTGCCGCTGAACAGGAACGCCTTTTGTGGGATGAAACCGATCAGGCTCCAGAGGTGTTCTTGCGCCATGTCGCGGCTGTCCACCCCGTCTACGAGCAGCCGCCCTCCTGTGATGTCGTAGAAGCGGGGGATGAGGTTGATGAGCGTCGACTTGCCGCTGCCGGTGGAGCCCACGACCGCCGTGGTCTGGCCGGGCACGGCGGTAAACGTCACGCCGCCGAGGACCGCACTCTCCGCGCCCGGGTAGCGGAACTCGACATCCATGAACTCGACCGTTCCCCGGTGCTCGGGCATGACGACCGGGTCTGCCGGGTCGGCGATCTCGGGCTCCGTGTCGAGCACCTCGTTGATGCGTTCGGCCGAGGCGGCGGCGCGCGGGACCATGACGAACATGACGGTCGCCATCATGACCGACATGAGGATCTGCATGATGTAGGTGAGGAAGGCCGTGAGGTTGCCGATGGGCATGTCGCCGCTGGCGATGCGGAGTCCGCCGAACCACATCGTCGCCACGAGTGAGAGGTTGAACACCGCCATGACCGTCGGCATGATGAGCGCGAACAGGTGACCGACGGCGAGCATCGTCTCGGACAGGTCGCGGTTGGCCTCATCGAAGCGGCGCGCCTCGTAGTCGCTGCGCACGAACGCCCGGATCACGCGGATACCGGTGAGCTTCTCGCGCATGACCTGGTTCACGCGGTCGACGCGCAGTTGCATCGTCTTGAACAGCGGGAGGGCTTTGCGCGCCATGACCGCGATGATCACCGCAAGCAGCGGGACGACCACGGCGATGAGTCCCGAGAGCGGCACGTCCTGCCTGACGGCCATGATGATGCCGCCGACGGCCATGAACGGTGCGATGACCATGACGTTCAGGCCCATGGCTACCACCATCTGAACCTGCTGCACGTCGTTGGTGGTGCGGGTGATGAGCGACGGGGCGCCGAAGCGGTTCATCTCGGCGAGCGAGAAGTCCTGCACGCGCCGGAAGACCGCATGCCGGACGTCACGACCAAAGGCCATGGCCGTCTTCGCCCCCCAGTACACCGAGATGATCGAGGCGATGCCGAGGAGCAGCGTCACGCCGAGCATGACGACGCCGGTGCGGACCACGTACGCGGTGTCGGCTTTGGCCACGCCGTTGTTGATGATGTCCGCGTTCAGGTCGGGCAGGTACAGGTTGCCGATGGCCTGCATGAGCAACAGCACCATCACGAAGGTCAGCGAGACCCGGTACGGCTTGAGGAAGCGCAGGATACGCGTCATCTGTCGTCGTCTCCCGGCTTCACATGCGGGCTCGTGCCGCCGGCCCGCTGAAGCGCGGCCACGGCACGCTCGTTGAGCGCCTCAAGCAGTCGCAGGAGTTCCGCCCGGTCGGCCTCGGGCATCTCCCCGACGGTGGAGGCGATGATGCGAGCGTGGACCTCCCGCATCCGCTCGGCCACCTCCACGCCGCTCGGGCTCAGGAAGATGCGGGTGATCCGCTGGTCGTGCTCGTCGGCGCGGCGCTCGATGAGCGAAGCGGCCTCCATCTTCTGAAGCATGCTCGTCACCGTCGGCCGGGAAACGTGGAGCATCGTGGCGAGGTCGCTTTGGCTGACGCCGTCAGAACGCGACAGGGCGAGCAGGCAGCCGGCCTGTGCAGGGTGCGTCTCCTCCTCGGCGAGCATGGCCATCATGAGGTGGCGGTTGAGGATCATCGAACGCTTGAACGCGCGGAAGACATCGACCGCGAGCGGGTCGACGCCCTCGAGCGCGGGCTCGAAGGGGTCGGGTAGCGCGTGATGCGGATGCGGATGCGGCATGGGCGCGGGTCCTTCCGGAGTCGCGACGACAGTTAGCGCACTAATGATTAGTAGGCGAACTATAGCGTGCGGATCCGATCCGTGCAAGACCGGCGCTGACGGGCCGCTGGTCTCGTCCGGGCCGTGCGCTACACTCGGATGGTTCGCTCCACCGCGCGACAACGGAGGGTGCACGCATGGACCTCACGCCGCACCATGTCGGCATCATCGTCGGCGATCTCGCCCGGTCCAAGGCGTTTTACGGCGCGCTCGGTTTCGTGACGGTCGACGAGCGGGTGGGCGAGGACAAGACGCTCACGTTCATGCGCCTCGGCGGCCTGCAGGTGGAGCTCTTCGCCTACCGGGAGCCGGTGCCCGCAGCCGAGGTACCCGGGCGGTCACTCGGCTTCCGCCACCTCGCGCTCGAGACGGCGGACATCGACGCCGCATACGCCGAGTTGCTCGAACTCGGTGTGATCGGCCCCGGCGTGCAGATCGCCGAGTACCCCGGCGGCTGGCGGCTGCCGTTCTTCCACGATCCCGACGGGGTCGAGATCGAGATCAGACAGGCGTGAACCACGTGGCCGACCGGCCGCGCGAAAGGGGCGATGTCTCATGGACCGCGAATCACTCTCGTTGGAGATCACCGCGGCGATGCGGGCGCGCGACAAGCTGCGGCTGTCGATCCTGCGCCAGGTGAAGAACGAGCTCGACATGCGCGAGAAGGAGTCCGGGCGGCAGGTCGAACCCGCCGAGGTGGTGGCCGCGCTCAAGAAGGTGCTCAAGCAGACATCGGAGACCCTCGAGGGCTCGATCAAGGTCGATACCGATGCCGAGCGGACAGCGCACCTGACCGAGCAGGTGGCCATCCTCGAGGCCTACCTGCCGGCGCAGGTCGAAGGCGACGCGCTCCGGGCTGTCGTGACGCGCGTGCTCGACGGGGCGCAGATCACCGAGAAGCGTGACATGGGCCGGGCCATCGGAGCGGTGGTGGCCGAGTGCGGCGGCAACTGCGACAAGGCCGAGGTCGCCCGCCTTGTCGGGGAGGTGCTCTCATGAGCGACCTGGAGGCGCGCATCGAGGCCGACGTGGCCGAACTCACCGCGCACCCTGATCGGCACGTCGGAGGCCCCGGCAACGACGCCGCCAACGAGATGGTCGCCACGCGGCTTGCCGGTCTCGGCTTCGACGTGCGGCGCACCGGGTTCGACTGTCTGGAGTGGGAGCACGGCGAGGCGTTCGTCGAGGTGGGCGGCGAGCGGTTCGACTTGCATGTCGGCCCGTACTCCCCTCCGTGCGTCACACGCGCGACGCTCATCGAGGTCCGGGACATCGAGCATCTCGAGAAGTCCGTGATCGCGGGTGCGGTCGTCTTACTCACCAACGAGATCGCCGCGCACCAGGTCATGCCGAAGAACTTCCCGTTCTACAACCCGGAGGAGCATCGACGCATCGTCGCCGCGCTCGAGCACTTCGGGCCGGCCGCGGTGATCGCGGCGACCGGCCGCGACCCGGAGATGGTGGGCGGGCAGTATCCGTTCCCGCTGTTCGAGGACGGCGACCTGGACATCCCCAACGCCTACATGACCGCCGAGGACGGCAAGGCGTTGCGCAAGTTCGACGGCGACCTCGTCCGCATACGCATCGAGTCCCGGCGCTTGCCGGCGACCGCCGAACAGGTGGTCGCCACGCTTCCGGGCGACCGCCCGGGCAGGATCGTGGTCACGGCGCACATCGACAGCCGCCGCGGCTCGCCCGGGGGCCTCGACAACGCGAGCGGCGTGGCGACCCTCCTTACACTCGCCGGGTTGCTCGCCGGGTACGAGCACGGACCGACGATCGAGATCGTGCCGTTCAACGGCGAGGACGACTACGCGGCGCACGGTGAGATTCTCTGGCTCGCCGAGAACGAGGGCGCGATGGACGACATCGAACTCGGCATCAACATCGACGATCTCGGCTGGCGGGGTACGGTCAACCACGTGTCGCTCTACGCGTGCCCGCCCGAGGTAGAGGCGTCTGTGCGCGGCGCCCTGGACAGCTTCCCGGACATGGCCGAGGGACCGCAGTGGTTCCAGAGCGATCACGCGATCTTCGGCATTCACGGCCGACCAGCCATCGCCCTGGCAACGAGTGACATCGCGGGGTTCATGGCCGACTATGCGCACTCGGAGAAGGACACTGCCGATCTGGCGGACCCGGCGCTCATCGCCGGGGCAGCACGCTTCGTGCGCGATGTGATCGGCAGGGTTGCCAGCGCGTAGGCGCGTTAGGCACACTTGTACCCTAGGGCGTATCACTCGGGAGGGAGCCGCAATGAAGAAGTCGAGCATCGTCATCGGTCTGGTAGTACTCGCGGTGATCGCGATGTCGCTCATCGGCACGTACAACCGGCTGGTGAACCTCGACAACGAGGTCGAGACGCAGTGGGCGCAGATCGATAACCAACTCAAGCGCCGGGCGGACCTCATTCCCAACCTTGTGAACACGGTACGGGGCTTTGCCGCGCAGGAGAAGGACATCATGACCGCGATCGCCGACAGCCGCGCGCGGCTCGCCGGCGCCGCATCTCCCGCGGAGGCAGCAGAGGCCGATGCCGAGCTCACAGGCGCGCTCGGCAGACTGCTCGTCATCGTCGAGAACTACCCCGACCTCAAGAGCGACCAGACGTTCATCCGGCTGATGGATGAGCTCTCCGGCACTGAGAACCGCATCTCCGTGGCGCGCAAGGACTACAACGAGACCGTGCGCGACTACAACCTCGCGGTGCGCACGTTCCCGACCAACCTGATCGCGCCGATCATGGGCTTCGAGAAGGCCGAGTTCTTCGAGATCTCCGAGTCCGACCGCGAGACGCCCGAAGTGGACTTCGGTAACGACGAGTAGCCTGCGGAGGTTGTAAGGCCTCATGACCCGTCGCGTATCGCTGCTGCTTGCCCTCGCGTTTGCCGCCACGGTGGCGTGCGCGCTTCCCGCCGCGGGCATCGAGGCCACCGGCTACGTGATGGACGAGGCGGGCATCATCCCGCCCGACGTCCAGTCGCGCATCGAAGCGCTCTCGGCACGCATCGAGACCTCGACGCCCGGTGCCCAGATCGCGGTCGTCACCGTCGCCTCGCTCGATGGTCGGCCGATCGAGGACTACGCCGAGCGTCTGTTCGACGAGCTTGGTATCGGCGCGAAGGACCTGGACAACGGCGTGCTGCTGATCGTCGCGGTGAGCGAGCGCGAAGTGCGGATCGAGGTCGGCTACGGCCTCGAAGGGGCCATCCCCGACCCGGTTGCCGGTCGTGTGCTCGACGAGGACGTCATCCCGCGCTTCCGCGATGGCGACATGGCAGGCGGTATCGAGGCCGGTCACGCGCGGCTCGCCGGACTGGTGGCTGCCGAGTACGAGACCGAGGTCGAGGGTGCCGCTGAGCCGAACACCGGCCCGGGCATCGGACTGTGGATCATACTGCTAGCCGTCGGCGGCATCATCGGGTTCTTGATCTGGGCCGCAAAGAAAGGCCTGCTCAAAGGCGGCGGGGGCTCACCCGGCTCGGGCAGCAGCTCTGGCGGAGGGTTCACGCCACCCCCGCCGTCCACATGGGGCGGCTCGAGCAGCGGGGGCGGTGGCTCGTCCGGCGGCGGCTTCGGCGGTTTCGGTGGCGGAGGTTCGGGCGGCGGCGGAGCGACTCGGGGCTGGTAGCGGTACCGGCGGCTCGACGCGCACGGCCCTAAGCGTGTCGCGGCTTTCTGAAGGCCGCGTGCCAGAACACCCGGTCGGCGAGCAGGAGGGCGGTCCCCACGCCGACGTACACGGCACCCATGATGCCCGCACCGATCTGGTCGTCGGCCACAACAAGGCTCCGCAGCCAGATGCCGCCTCCCATCATGAGCGCGACGAGCGCCCACGAGCGCAGCGAGAAGAAGCTCAGGAAGAACGCGGGGCCACGCGTCCGGATGCGCTCGACCGCCTTGGCGGCCACACGCTCCAGCAGATACCGCGACTTGAGGACGCCGAGCGAAAGACCCACCGCGAGCGCCCACGCGTGCCATGAGCGGCCCTGGATGTAGTCGAGCCCCCGGATGAGCAGGATCGACGCGCCGATGAGCCACATCGCGGCAGCGGAGACTATCTGCGTCTGCACGCCGGATCTGAGCGCGCTTCGCGAGCGGCTGTCGGCAGCGGGGGCTTGAGGGGCATCAGTCCTGTGGGGCAGTGTCCTCTCAACAGCTACGGGCTGGCAAGCCCCGACGGCGTGGTCTCTGCACGTCGCCTGCCACATGGCGTGCGGCATGGCATGATACAGGGTGCGCGAACGCGTCATGCGAGGAGGAGACAGTATGATCATCACGCCCGGCGTGCACTCCGAGATCGGCACGCTCAGAACCGTGCTCGTCCACCGGCCCGGTATCGGCCTCGAGCGCCTGACACCTGCCAACCGCAGCGAGTTCCTCTTTGACGATGTCGTGTGGGTCGAGCGCGCGCAGGCCGAGCACGATGCGTTCGTTGCGCTGCTGCGTTCGCGGGGCGTCGAGGTGCTCTACCTCGAGGAGCTGCTCGCCGAGGCGCTCGCGCACTCGGTCGAGGCGCGCGCCGAGGCGATCGGCAACGCGGTCTCGTCGTACTCGGTCGGCCTGTCGCTCGTGACCGAGCTCCGCAGCTACCTGCACGATCTCGAGCCGACGCACCTGGCATCCGTGCTCATCGGCGGACTGCTCGTGCGCGAGCTCGAAGGGTTCGACCTGGCAGCGCTCGCCCGTCGCTCGCTCGGCGCGGTGCTCTCGGATCCCGACGGCTTCGTGCTGCCGCCGCTGCCCAACACGCTGTTCACCCGGGATTCGAGCGCGTGGCTGTTCAGCGGCGTCGTCCTTCCGCCGCTGTTCTGGGCGGCGCGTCGCATGGAGGTCGTCAACGTCTCGCTGATCTACCGCTACCACCCGAGGTTCGCCGGGGCGCGATTCCACTTCTGGCACCCGCCCACCGGCGACACGTCGCGCTTCGCACTCGAGGACTTCAGTCAGGGCGCGTCGCTCGAGGGCGGCGACATAATGCCGATCGGCAACAGGACGGTGCTCGTCGGCCTCGGCGAGCGCTCGACAGGGCGCATGGTGGAACACGTCGCCTCGGCGCTGTTCTCCGCCGGCGAGGCGGACCGGGTGATCGTCTGCCGGATGGCACAGGAGAGGGCGTACATGCACCTCGACACGGTGTTCACCATGCTCGACCGCGACGCGGTCACACTCTACCCGCCGGTCATCGGAGACATGCTCGTCTACAGCGTGCGGCCCGGCGAGCGCACCGATTCGTTCGACATCACCGAGGAGCGGGGCCTGCTCGAGGCCGTTGCCGATGCGCTCGAGCTCGAGACGCTCCGCGTGGTCGAGACCGGAGGCGATAGCTTCCAGTCCGCGCGCGAGCAGTGGGACGACGCCAATAACGTGGTGGCGGTAGAGCCGGGCGTGGTGATCGCGTACGAGAAGAACGTGGGCACCAACGCGAAGCTGCGAGAGGCGGGCATCGAGGTACTCGAGATCGAGGGGACCGAGCTCGGCAAAGGGCGCGGCGGCGGCCACTGCATGACGTGCCCGATCGTACGGGACGCCCTGTAGTGGGCGTGCGAGGCGCATCGGAGCCGGGGACGCTTCTCAACGAGACGCTCGAGCTGCTCTACGCGCGGCGGTCCACGCGGGTCTACGGCCCCTCGCCGCTCACCACCGACGAGAAGCAGGCCATCGCGCATGCGGCGGTCAGGGCGCCCACCGGTGGCAACATGGTGCTCTACACGATCATCGAGATCGAGGATCAGGCGCTCAAGGATCGCCTCGCGGTCCTGTGCGACGATCAGCCGTTCATCGCACAGGCGCCGTGGGTGCTCGTCTTCGTGGCGGACTACCAGAAATGGACCGACCTGTTCGTCGCAGGCGGCGCCTACGAGATGGAAGATGTGGAGCATCGCCGGGGCGTGTGCCCCGGCGACCTCCTCCTCGCGTGTTCCGACGCCCTCATCGCCGCACAGAACGCCGTGATCGCCGCCGAGTCGCTCGGCATAGGCTCGTGCTACATCGGCGACATCCTGGAGAACGGCGAAGAGGTGGCCCGGCTGCTCGAGCTGCCACCGCACACGCTGCCTATCGCGATGGTGTGCTTCGGCAGGCCGCGTGCACCGCAGGAGCCCATCGAGCACTACGGGAAGCGTCTCGTCCACACGGATCGGTACCGACGTCTGACACCGGCCGAGCTGACCGAGGCCGCTTGCGACCTCGCGGCCCTGCACGCCCCTCACGGGTTGCCGGAGGGCGCGGTTGACTATCCGCAAGGCGTCTACCGGCGCAAGTTCGCGTCGGCGTTCATGCGGGAGATGAACCGCTCGGTCACCTGGTGGCTCGAGCGGTGGGAACGGGGTTAGGTTCTGTCAAGGTCTGGTACGGACGTCGCTGGTACGACGGTCTCAACCTGGCTTCCGGGCCACGACGTCGTTGACACTGTTGGTTGAGCCCCGGGGACATATCACCGATACCACTATCAGCATCAACATCGGCGGGTAGCCGGACGCCCCCGGAGACACCGGAGGCTGACGAGGAGTACACCATGGTGTCCGTACCGGTACGCAGAAGGCATGTCTCTCTCCTTGTGGCGATAGCGCTCGTGGCGCTATCACTGCCTGCGTCGGCGGGGGCGACGGCGCCACTCGGGCGGAAGGTCCCGCTCGCCGATCGCACATCGCGCGCCGTTCGGCTCGCGGAAGACGCGGGAGCGGTAGGCCGGGTGCCCGAGGCTCGCTTTGCCGAGGGTGAGGTGCTCGTCAGGTTCGACCGCGGCGTCTCGGCGACCTCGGCAGGTGCCGCGCATGCGAGGGTCGGGTCGCGGGTCGCACGCACGTACTCGATCGTCGACGGCCTGCATCTGGCCAGGCTGCGGCCGGGCACGAGCGTCGAGGAGGCGGTCGCGGCGTACGAGGCGATGCCGGGTGTCATCTACGCACAGCCCAACTACATCAAGACGATCACAGCGATGCCGGATGACCCCGGCTTCGGCGAGCTGTGGGGGTTGCACAACACGGGTCAGAACGGTGGCACGGCCGATGCCGACATCGACGCGCCGGAAGCGTGGGACCGTACCACCGGCTCCTCGGACGTCATCATCGCCGTGGTTGACACGGGTGTGGACTACGAGCACCCGGACCTTGCCGCCAACATGTGGGTGAACCCCGGTGAGATCCCCGACAACGGCATCGATGACGACGGGAATGGGTACGTCGATGACGTGCACGGCTGGGATGCCGTCAATGGCGACGGTGATCCCATGGACGATAACGGCCACGGCACGCACTGCGCGGGCACCATCGGCGGGGTCGGAGACAACGGGCTCGGTGTCACAGGTGTGAACTGGGACGTCTCGATCATGGCCGTCAAGATGCTCGACGCCGATGGCAACGGGCTCACGAGCGACGTCCTCGAGTGCTTCGAGTACATCGATGCGGCCGGTGCCCACCTCTCGAGCAACTCATGGGGTGGCTGGTACCCGTTCGACCAGGCCGAGTACGACGCCATCGCAGCAGTGGACAAGCTCTTCGTGTTCGCTGCGGGCAACAACGACGGCGAGGACATCGACGGCTCGTGGCCGGGTGGAATCCTTGGCGGGGACTACGTGCCGGCCAACTCGTCGTGGTACTTCTTCCCCGCCGGCTACGACCTGCCGAACATCCTGTCCGTGGGAGCGACCGGCAACAAGGACCTGCCGGCCTCGTTCTCTAACAGGGGCGCCACCCGCGTGGACGTCTTCGCTCCGGGTGAGATGATCTTGAGCACCGTTCCCGGGGACCGGCGGGTCTCGATCTCGGCGGACGCCACCGTCAACACGCTGTACAGCACGGAGTTCACGGATCTCACAGGCTGGACCGTTGCGGACTACAGCAACAAGCCGTGGGAGCTGACCACGGGAGCCTACACGTCGGCGCCGTCGAGTGTGGCCCATCTCGACTATACGAATGATGAGGAGGCCTACGTCGACCAGGTCACATCCGTCGACCTGTCCGGAACGGACTTCCCGGGCGTGCGGTTCGAGTGGCGCTACGATGTGGAGCCGGACTGGGACTACGCACACGTCTGGGTCTACGGCTCGGGTACCGGCACCTGGTCACTGGTCGAGCTGGCCACGGGAGACAACGGGGGATTCGAGGAGTGGTGTCTCGATCTCGGTGCGTACGCCGGGCAGACCGTCCGCCTCTCCTTCGGCATCTGGTCTGACGGGGTGATCGACTCGGCAGCCGGATATGACGGCGTGTGGATCGACGACTTGGAGGTCTTCGATCTCGATCCCGCAGAGGGCTCACCGTGGGTGTCCTGGGTGGATCACGATGACGCCTATAGCTACAAGAGCGGCACATCCATGGCCACACCGCACGTCGCGGGGGTGGCGGGGCTGCTCATGGCCCAAGACGGTTCGCGGGACTGGGGCGACCTCAAGGGCCTCATCATGGACACCGTGGACGAGAAGGCATCGCTTGCCGGTCTATGCGTGACCGAGGGCCGCATCAACGCGGCCTCTGCGCTGGCGGCCGAGGCTCCCAACGCCGCGCCGGTAGCCGTTGCCGATGAGTACACGGCCACGCGCAACACGCCGCTCGTCGTTTCAGCGCCCGGCGTGCTCGTCAACGACACAGACGGCGACAGCGATCCGCTGAGCGCCCAGAAGCTGACCGATCCTGCCCACGGTGATGTGACGCTCTTGTCCACGGGCGGTTTCACGTATACGCCCGACGCCGACTTCATCGGCACAGACAGCTTCACGTACACCGCGAGCGACGGCACCGATGTCTCCAACGCCGCCACGGTGGACATCGCTGTCACGCTCCCCAAGGGCGCCTTCAGAGTGTGGGGACTCGACCGCTACCTCACGAGTGCCGAGGCCTCGAGACGGGCGTTCACCACGGCTGATACCGTTGTGGTCGCCACGGGCAGCAACTGGCCCGACGCCCTCGGCGGCAGTGCGCTTGCCGGCGCCGTGGGCGGACCGTTGTTGCTCACAACGCCCGGCGCGCTTCCAACATCGGTGCGCGACGAGATCGTCAGACTCGGTGCTACGAAGGCGTACGTACTCGGCGGCACGGGTGCCGTGTCGGCCACTGTCGAGAACGCGCTCAAGGTCCTGGTGGGAGGCAACGTCAAGCGCCTGAAAGGCGATGACCGCTACGCCACGGCCCAGGCGATCGCAGAGGAGACGATCGCGCAGCTCGGGCCGGCGTACACGGGCGGCGTGCTCGTGGCGACAGGCGCCAACTTCCCGGATGCCACCGCGGCTTCGCCGCTTGCGGCCGCGCTCGGACGGCCCATCGTGCTGGTGAACCGCGCGACGGGCGCGTACCATCTGCCGACCGGCGCGACGAGTGCGCTCATCCTCGGAGGGGTGAACGTGGTGCCGGGGGCGGTGGAGGACTCGCTCGAGCTCGCCCTGGGTGACGGGAACGTACTGCGCAAGGGTGGGGCGAACCGCTACGAGACCGCAGCCCTCGTGGCCCAGGCCGGTGTGGATGCCGGCATGAGCTGGAACGGTGTCGGTCTGGCGACGGGGGAGAACTTCCCCGATGCGCTTGCCGGTGGCGCGATGCTTGGCGCATGGAACGGCGTCATGCTGCTCACGACACCCACGGCGCTGCGGGCAGAAGCCTACGCGAAGATCTCGACGAACAAGTCGAAGATCGACACGCTCTACGTGATCGGCGGTGACGGTGCGGTCTCGTCGGCAGTCTTCACGGCCGCCAAGTCGGCGGCCGGTATCCCGTAGGTCCTGTGCTACTCGACGACGATCGAACCCTCGCTGCCGTCGCCGCCGCAGAAAAGGTCGTACGTTCCGGGCTCCAGCGCCGGCAACTGTACGGTCGCACCCTGCGAGATGTCCGCTTCTATGCCGAGTTGCGGGAACTTGATCGAGACACGGCACTCGGTGCCGGGCCCGAAGACGATCTCGGCCGGGACGCCGCTCTTCGCGCGGATGAAGGCCGGCTTGAAGCCGTGGTCGTCAACGATCTCGATGCGCTGGACGCTGCCGTCTTCTGCGAGTTCCATCGGTGTGGCGTCGGCGGCGGTCATCGCGAGGTAGCCCGAGGAGGCGAGTGCGCTGCGGATGATGCCCTCGGACACGATCGATGAGTCGTACGCGACGGTGAGCGCCAGACTCGCGATATCGAGCGACGCCGTGGTGACGCCCTGGATCCCGTCGAGCGACTGGAAGATGTGCGTCGACTCGTGGTCGGCGTCGTCGCCCTCCAGAAGTCGCAAAGGATACTCGGCGGAGGTGTCGGGGTCGGCTGCGGTCACCACGCGCGTGATGACGTCGCCGGCGCGGCTGACGCTGCCGGGCGCATCTTTGATCATCGTCTGTGTCACGATGAACGCGAGTGCGACGACGGCGATGCCGATGATGAACAGCAGCTGCTTCGGTGTCGGGCGCATCGAGTCTCCTATCGGCTCGGTGGGGCACCTGGTCGGGCGTACGTGAGCACCTAGTATGCCACAGCCCCCCGGCACGGACGATGCATAGGATCGGCGCAGATGTGATAATCGGCGGGCGGGAGGCGTCGCCCCGGGCGCATCGTCCCCGTTGGCAAAGGAGACCGACGACGTGACCAGGCAGACCATCGTAGTGGCCCTCGGCGGTAACGCCTTGCTCAAGCGCACCGATCCGATGACCGCCGAGGCGCAGCGCGCCAACATCCGCGTAGCCGCGCGCGCCCTCGCGCCGCTGTCTGCCGAGTACGATCTCGTGCTCGCGCACGGCAACGGGCCGCAGGTGGGGTTGCTCGCGCTCCAGGCAGCCGCGTACCTCGACGCCGAGCCGTTCCCGCTCGACGTCCTCGGCGCCCAGACACAGGGCATGATCGCCTACATGCTGGAGCAGGAACTCGGCAATTTCGTGCCGGCCGAGAAGCGTATCGCCACGATCCTGACGATGGTCGAGGTCGACCCCGCCGACCCCGCGTTCGGTGATCCGACCAAGTTCGTCGGGCCGGGTTACGCCAAGGCCGACGCCGATCTGTTGGCTGCCGAGCGTGGGTGGGTGTTCCGCCTCGACGGAGCGATGTGGCGGCGCGTCGTGGCGTCGCCCGAGCCGCACCAGATCTTTGAGATCGAGCCGATCAGATGGCTTATCGAGCGCGGGGCGATCGTGATCTGCACGGGTGGCGGCGGCATTCCAACCGCGTATGCGGACCCCGAACGTCGCACGCTCATCGGTGTCGAAGCTGTGATCGACAAAGACCTTGCGAGTGAGCTGCTCGCACGCAAGCTCGGCGCGGGTCTGTTCATCATGCTTACCGACGCCGAGGGCGTCTACGCGGGATGGGGGACTCCGAACGAGCGGCTCCTCGGGTGGGTGACCCCCGACCAGCTGGCGTCCCACGAGTTCGCGGCGGGCTCGATGGGGCCGAAGGTCGAGGCCGCGACGCGGTTCGTCGAGGCCACCGGCAACCGCGCGGCCATCGGCAGGCTTGAAGACATCGCCGCGATCGTGGCGGGTGACGCAGGCACGAACGTCGTACGTGAGGTGCCGGCGGAGCGGGAGGTGTGACGGCGTGACGCCGGATGTCACCGTCATCATCGCGGCCTACAACGCGATGCCGTACGTGACCCGGTGCGTCACCTCTGTCTTCGAGCAGTCGCTCGAGCCGGAACGCATCGAGATTATCGCGGTGGACGATGGGTCGACCGATGGCACGGGCGACGAGCTCGACCGGCTGGCCGCCTCCGTTTCGAACATGACCGTCATCCACCAGGAGAACTCCGGCACGCCCGCCGGTCCCCGCAACGTCGCGCTCGACCGGGCGGGCGGGCGGTTCGTCTTGTTCCACGATGCGGACGACTATCTCGGCGCCGAGGCGCTCGAGCGCATGGTCGCGATGGCGGATGCCAACGGCACCGACGTCGTGCTCGGTCGCATCGTCGGTGGCGGCGGCCGGCCGGCGCCACGCTCGATGTTCACACACACGCGTCAGAGGACCGACGTGTTCGACTCGCGTGTCTGGTGGACCCTCGGACCGCAGAAGCTCTTCCGGCGCGAGCTCGTCGAGCGGCTCGGCCTTCGCTTCAAGACGCGTTTCCCGCAGGGCGAGGATATGCCGTTCGTGGGTGCGGCGTATCTGGCGGCCTCGGGCATCTCTATCCTGGCCGACTACGACTGCATCTATCTCACGTGGCGCGATGACGGACAGAACATCACCCTCACACGGACCGGCCTGCCCGAGCGTCTGGCGATCGCCGGGGCCATGTTCGAGCTCGTCGACGAGCGGGTGGAGCCGGGCGAACGTCGCGACCAACTCATGCACCGTCACTTCGCGGTCGAAGTGGTCGATACCGTGGTGCCTCCCCTTGTTGCCGAGGCCGACCCGGTGCGCCGCGATGAGGCCGTGCGTCTGATCCGTTCGTGGATCGAGCGCTGGTACACGCCCGCGCTTGAGCGTCGCGTGCAGCCGCTGCACCGCCTGTACCTGTACCTCATACGGGAGGGTCGGATCGCCGAGCTCTCCGAGGTCTACCGGTGGGTGGCCGAGGGAGGCGAGCCCGAGACCGTTCTCGATGACGACCGCGCCTACCGTGCGTATCCGTTCTTTCGGGATCCGGTTGCCGGCATCCCGGACACATGCTTCGACACCACCGATCGTCTGCCGATCGAGCACCGGCTCGAGGCTGTCGTCATCGATGGCAACCGGATCGGTGTCACGCTCCGGGCCCGCTTCGGCATGCTCGGCGACGAGAGCGCGCAGGCGTGTCTGGTCCTGCGCGATCGTGCGACACGCCGGGAGTTCGTCGCGCCCCTCTCGGGCACTGGCGACGACGCCGGCTTCTCGGGGCGGATCGATCTGACGACCGTTGCCGACGGGCAACCGATCGGCCGCGGACTCTGGGACCTGTTCGTGCAGCTCGAACTCCGCGGCATCGAGAAGCGCGCCCGCATCGGCAGGCACCGGGTCGGGAGTGTGGACGGCTCGCTGCGTCCCGGCTACCTGGCGCCGCCCGGTGCCGAGACCGTCGTCATGCCGTACTTCACCGATCCGCACGACAACCTCACGTTCGATATCGGAGGCGTCTCCCGCCGGGTGCCGCTCGCACTGTCGCTCGAGCGCATCGCGTGGCGGGAGGGAGCCGATGCGACGCTCGACATCATCGGGTCCTGGAACGTCGGCGGTGTGCCTGCCGATGCCGTCCGCGCCGTGCTGATGGCCGCTGACGGCACCACGCACGTCGTGCGAGGCGGCGAGTCGGACGCGCCCCGTGGCTTCTCCCTCGGAGTCCCCCTCAAGACGGTTGCAGCAGGTCGGCCGCTCGGCGACGGTCTCTGGACGCTTGCGGTCAGGGTCGAGGCACCGGGGCTCAGGCAGGGGGTCGCATCGGCCGGGGTGGAGGCTGGCTCGGCCACCATGCGTCGGGGGCTTCGGAAGGTGCCGGTCGGGTTGCGAGCCGACCGGGACGGTGTCGCCATCACAGTTGGTCGTGCCTGACGGCGTCGGTTAGCCGCGCGGGCGCAGTCCGGGGAGCACGATGTCGCGCACGACCCGTTCGCTCGCATGTCCGTCGGCCATATCGAACCACCGCTCGCGGAACGCACGGACCCGTCCGAGGTCGAACCGTCCGGCGGCGATGTGTTCGGCGAGTCCGGCGGTCGTGGTGAAGAGCGGCCCGGGTACGTCCGAGGCGTAGTCGAAGTAGAAGCCGCGCTCGCGTTCGTACGCCTCGTAGTCGGGAGCGAAGAACAGCATCGGCCGCTCGAGCAAGGAGAACTCGAAGATCGCGCTCGAGTAGTCGGTGACAAGCACGTCACTCGCGAGCATGAGCTCGTTGATGTCGGGGTGATCCGACACATCGACGACGAAATCCCGGAGATGCTCGGGTATGACCGCCGAGGTGGCCACGAACGGGTGCAGCCTCAGCAGCCAGACGCAGTCCGCGCCGCATGTGCCGGCGAGCAGCTCAAGGTCGAGCGCATCGTGATAGCGAGCCTCATGGACGGTGTCGCCCCTGAAGGTCGGCGCGTACAGCACGATGGTCTTGCCTTCCGGAAGCCGGTAGCGCTCCCGCACGCGGCGAGGGGCGTGGACGCGGCGGGCGGGGTCGAAGAACAGGTCGGTCCGTGGTATCCCGGTCACGAAGAACCGCTCCTCGGGCTGTCCGAAGGCCTCTGCGTAGTGCGGGATGGCGTTCGTGGAGGCGACCAGGCAGTGCGTGTAGTTGGCGTGGATCCTGACCTGCCGAAGCAGCGACGCGCTTGCGCCGAACGTCTTGCCCGCCACGCTGTACCCGACCTTCTTGAACGCGCCCGAGGCGTGCCACGTCTGCACTATCGTCGTGTCTGGCTTTGGGCGGACCGGATAGAGCGGGAAGTAGTAGTCGTCCACAATGAAGACCCGCGACGTGGCGAGGTAGTACTCGGCACGTAGTGCGGCGGCGAGTGTTGCGAGCTTGCCTGCCAGCGTGCCGACCGAGCGATGGAGCAGCAAGATGGCATCGGTGCCGGGGGCTTGGCGGAGCAACTCGTCGTGTACCCACTTGAGGTTGCCGCGGAGGCGTTCGGCGTGGTTGGACGCGAACACCACGCGGTCCCGGACCGGCAGGGGTCTGAACGCAAGCCACGCGAGCCGCAGCACCCACTTCCTGAGAAAGACGATCACCTGCCGGCACGTCCCAAGACGAGATCGTCGATGATGCGGTCGGTCGCGTGTCCATCGTGGTGCTCCAGGTGGCGCTCGGCGAACGCGGCCACTCTCTCGGCTTCGAAATCCTGTGCCCGGATGGCGTCGAGCATCTCGCCGAAGGTCCTCACGATCCTGCCGGGCACGAACTCCTCGTAGCCCTCGTAGAAGTCCCGGGTGCTGATGTAGTCCTCGAGGTCGTAGGCGAAAAAGAGCATCGGTCGGCCGAGTGTGCAGTACTCGAAGACCAGTGAGGAGTAGTCGGTGATCACGAGGTCGGCGATGAACAGCAGGTCGTTGACCTCGCGGATGGCGCTCGCCTCGACCAGGCGGTCCGTCAGCTCGGCCGGGATCTCGAGCGGTTCTATCACGAAGGGGTGCATCTTGAAGACGACGATCGCGTCGCGCTCGGTGGCCAGGTCATGGAGCGCCTGAAGGTCGAGACGGTCATGGTCGTAGTAGGCGTCCGACGGCCCCTTGCCCCGGAACGTCGGGGCGAACAGGATGACCTCGCGCCCGCGTGTCTGGGGCAGCTGTTCCCGCATCCTCTCGGCGGTACGCTCCCGGTAGGCGGCGTCGAAAAACACGTCCATGCGCGGGATCCCCGTCGGCACGACACGCTTCTCATCGATGCCGAACGCCTCGGCGTAGAACGGGACGTCGTGCCGGGAGCTCACTATCGCGTGCGTGTAGTTCTTGTGCACGTGCGAGAACGGATTCGGCCCGCCCGGCTTGCCGATCCGACTGTAGCCGACCGTCTTGAACGCTCCCGAGGCGTGCCAGAGCTGGATGATCGACACGTCGGGGTGGAACTCGACCTTGTACAGGGTCGGGTGATAGTCGTCGAGGAGGATGACGTCGGCGGCGGCAAGGTAGAAGGGGAGGCGGAGCTTGTCCGCGAGCGGCCGACGCGCGGTGGTGCTCTCCTTGAACAGGTACCAGAACGTGTACTCGCCCTCGAAGCCGCGCTCGCGCATGCGATCGCGGATATCGAGCAAGTTGCCCGAAATCGTCGCGCGCGAGTCGGATGTGAACAGGATCCGCGTGCCCGTGCGCTTCACCACCCGCGTGCAGATGCGGTACACGCTCTTGAAGAGGAGCTCCCATGTGCGCCGCAGACGTCGCCTGATCCTCGCGCCGAGGCGGGATAGGAGCGAGCCTTGCCCGCCCGCCGTGCGGTTCTTGCGGTACGTGACCGCGAGCGCGAAGCGGCCGCCGGCTCGTTCGGCGACCGGGAACAGCCAATAGCGGCCGCCCCGGACCGAGCGGATCCCCTCGTAGCCGTACGCGGGGATCGTCAGGTCCGGGCTCATGCGGACCGGAGCCACATCGCCTGCCGGGGTCACGATGCGGATGAGCCACGTCCCGGTGACGAGGGGGTCGCCGTCAAGCGCGAAGAACACGGCGACATCCAGCGTGAAGCGTGCGCCCGTGACCCGCACGCTCCCCACTCGTGCGCGCCGATCGCTGCGGGCTTCCTGCAAGTAGACGTCCGAGCCCGTGAGAGCCGCTGCGTCCGGTGTGCCACCGGAGCCGTTGGCGACGAGCGTCCCGTGCAGACGGAGGCGGGTGCGCTCCCACTCCAGCGCGTCGACGACGAGTGCGAACGCGGCTTCGGTCTCGCGCCCGGGCATCGGCTCGCCGCCGGGCGCGAATCGATGCCCGTCCGCATCGCTACTCGTTGGCGAACTCATGACCGACATAGGTGATCCCCGTTCCGAGATAGTCTTGCTGCTCGATGCGGAACGGCCGCTTGTTCGAGTAGCCGACGTAGAAGCCCGCGTCATTGTTCCACAACTCGCCCGACAGCAGGTACTCGCCTGCGAGAAGGTTGGGCGACTTGAGGCGAACGCGCAGGTGGTGCGTACCCGGCGAGGAGTCGACCGTGTTGGCGGGATTGCGTTTGTCGGCCATGTACACCTCGAGCTGTTCCGCATTGCGGATCGTGTAGCAGAACGTCAGGGCCTCGACCGGACGCTTCACCGTGTAGTCGAACTCGAAGAGGATGTCCTCCCCGTAGGCGAACGTGGTCGCCTTGTCGCCGGCGGCATTGCGCATCGCAAAGCCCGACACCTCGATGATGTCGCGCTTTTCCTGAGGCGTGTCGAAGTCCTCGCTGTCGGCCCGCTTTCGTTTCGTGCGCGCCCGCTCGGCACGCAGGAAGTCCTCGTAGGCCAGGACGACCGGTCCGAGTTCGCCCTGCTCGATGATGCGGCCGCGCTCGATCCACACGCCGAGCGTGCAGAACGCTTTGATGGTGAACAGCGAGTGGCTCACGAACAGGATCGTCTTGCCCTGGCGCCGGAACTCCTCCATCGCGTCGATGCACTTGAGCGTGAACACGTCGTCGCCGACGGCGAGCACCTCATCCACGATGAGGATGTCGGGGTCGACGTTGACCGACACGGCAAAGCCGAGCCGGGACTTCATGCCGCTCGAGTACGTGCGTACGGGCTGTGTGATGTGCTCGCCGATGTCCGCGAACTCGATGATCGCGGCCATCCGCTGGTCGATCTCGGCGCGCGCGATCCCCATCGACACTGCCTTCAGATACACGTTCTCCACGCCGGTGAGCTCGGGATCGAACCCGGAGGTCAGCTCGAGCATGGCCGAGATGCGGCCGTCCACTTCGACCGTGCCGCTGGTGGCCGAGGTCACGCCGGTGATGATCTTGAGCAGCGTCGACTTGCCCGATCCGTTCTTCCCGACGATCGCGATGACCTCACCTTTCGGGAAGTCGAGCGTCACGTCGTCAAGTGCCGTGAACGCCCGTCCCGTCGGCGTGCGCCTGAACGCATCGAGTGCGCGACCGAGTGAGGAGTCGTAGATGCGGTACGACTTCGTCAGGTTGCGTACGCGGATAGCGTGTCGCGGCGAGGCGGCCATCTAGAGCACATCCGCGAAGTCGGGCTGCAGGCGGTGGTAGAGGTAGCCGGCGACCAGCATGAGCAGGCCGGTGAGTCCCCAGAAGTACGCCGTGTAGCGAAGGCTGCCGAACAGCCAGTCGGGCCGCAGCAGGGCGTGCCGATAGCCTTCGATGAGGTACGTAAGGGGATTGGCCAGGATCGCCCACCTGAGCGTGCCGTGGACGCTCGAGAACGGCCAGATGATCGGTGTCAGCCAGAACATCACCCGTGTGAACGAGCGCACCATGTGGCCGACGTCGGCGCTCACGGCCGAAAGCGTGGAGATGAGGATAGCGACCACCGACGAGAAGACGAGCGTCGCGAACATGTAGTAGAGCAGCTGGAGCGTGTGGACGGTGAACCCGGGGCCGGCGAGCGCGAGTATGAGGATCGACGGTATCAGCAGCATGAGGTGTGCGAAGAACAGTGCGAGCACCGTGAACACAGGAATGGTCGAGACGGGGAACACCATCTTGGTCACGAGGTGCCGGTGATCTCGGATCGCCGTGCCGCCGATGGTGAGGGCGTCGTTCAGGAAGAACCATGGGACGATCCCCGGGATGAGCCACAGGATGTACAGGACGCCTTCGATCGGCTTGCCGCCGCGCAGCCCCACCGAGATCGCGAACCAGTAGACGGCGATGAAGACCGCGGGCCTGACGACCGCCCAGCCTACGCCGAGTAACGAGCCGCTGTAACGCTTGGTAAGGTCGAAGCGCGCCATCGCGAGCGTTCGACGGACGTTGCGCGCATTGCTTACCGCGATCTCGCGAAGACCCCGCCATGCAGCACCCACCGAACCCCCATTCGCCATGCAACAGTCGCGCCGCCCGTCCGGCGCCTGATTCGACAGACTCACGGTAACAGATACTATTGTAGGCATCCTTGGACCGTGTCGCGGCGTCCGGGACTGCGATGAGCAGGTACTGGCATGAAGAGCGGGCGGATGGAGTGAGCGTATGAGACGCGGCTTGATGGTACTGGCCGGCGGAGTCGGCGAGCGCATGGGCCAGCCGATGCCCAAGCAGTTCATCCTGCTTGCAGGTAAGCCGATCATCGCGCACGTGCTCGACCGCGTTCGGGATCTCCCTGACATCACCAGGATAATCGTGTGTCCGCCCGAGCACGTGTCGCTGACCGAGGAGCTCCTCGCGCACCGGAACCTCGCCGACCGCTTCACGTGTGTCGTAGGCGGCGCGACGCGCCAGGAGTCCGTCTACAACGGCCTCTCGTACTTCGAGGGCTACGACTCGGTCGTGATCCACGAGGCGGTTCGGCCGTTCGTGACGACGGCGGAGTTCCAGGCGCTCATCGACGATCCGGCCGAGAACGCCATCTACGGTTCGCCGATCCCGTTCACGGTGCTCGTCGGTCATGAGTACGTGGAGCAGACGCTCGACCGGTCGTCGCTCGTCAACGTGCAGTTGCCCCAGAAGTTCGATGTGGCGCGGCTTCGGGCCGCGCACGAGGCGGCGCGTGCCGAAGGCCGTGTGTTCACTGAAGACGCGAGCCTGCTCCATCATTACGGTCAGGGCCGGGTACGGATACTTCCGGGCATGGCGAACAACATCAAGATCACGCAGCCGGTCGACCTGGTGCTCGGGGAGGCCATCTACAGCGAATACGTCCTCAGGGGAGCGTCCGACTGATGAAGACCTGTATCATCACCGGCGCGAGTCAGGGGATCGGGCGCGCCGCCGCCATACGCATGAGCAGGGATCCCGAAGTCGGCAACCTGGTTCTCATCGCGCGGAGCGAGGAAGGCCTTGCGGCGACGCGCGACGCCATGGAATCGGACGGCAAACGCATCGAGCTCGTGGCGTTCGACCTGGCCGACCTCGACGCGGTCCCCGCGATGGTCAAACGCGTGTACGAGGAGTTCGGCTCGATCGACCTGCTGCTCAACATCGCGGGTTACGCCGAGCCCGCCGCTCTGCTCGACACCACCACCGAGAACATCATGACGACGTTCCAGGTCAACGTGTTCGCGCTCATCGTGCTCACGCGTGAGTGCGTGAAGTACATGCGGCACTCGGCATCAAAGATCTTGAACGTCGCGTCTACGGCGGGCGTCACCTCCCGTCCCGGCTGGCTCGCCTACGCCGCATCGAAAGCCGCCGTGGTCTCGATCTCCAACACGCTCACCGACGAAATGGCCGAGTACGGGATCAAGGTCTACAGCATCTCGCCGGGCCGCTGCGCCACCGAGCTCAGGCGCAAGCTCGCTCCCGAGGAAGACCCGTCGACGATCATGCAGCCGGAGGATGTGGCTGAGGTCATCGCTACGCTCATGCGCGACGATGAGACGTGTCTGGACGGGCAGAACCTCATCGTCCGTCAGGCGCCGACAGCGGGCCGATGACGGCGCTCGAGCTGTATCTGTCCAGGGTGTTCCTGCGCGTGTGGTGGCTGGCCTTCCGGCTGCTGCCGGTCGATCGCTCGAAGGTGGTCCTGGCTTCGGCGCGAGCCGAGCGGCTCGAGGGCAACCTGCTCTACATCGATCGCGCGCTGGACCGCATGCGCCCCGACCTTGACCGTGTGCACCTGCTCGAGCGCTACGGGTACGGTCTGGCCGACAAGGTCCGCTACCTGTTCCACCTGGTTCGCGCCACCTACCATCTTGCGACGGCCCGGTTCTTCATCATCGACAATGCGTACCTGCCCGTTCACGTCCTGCCGCACCGGCCGGAGACGGTGGTCATCCAGGTGTGGCATGCGATGGGCGCGCTCAAGCGGTTCGGCCTGGACACGCACGAGGCCCAGCGGCCGGTCGAGCGCACGTTTCTCCACAGGCGGTACGACTACGTGATCGTCGGCTCCGAGGCGGCGGTCGTGCCGTACGCATCGGCGCTGCGGACCGATCCGGACCGCGTGATCCCGCTCGGCTCGGCACGCAGCGACTTCTTTTCCGATGAGGCGGCGATGTCCGATGCCCGACTGCGCATAGTCGAGCAGTATCCGGAGATCTCCGGTCGGCGGGTGATCCTGTACGCGCCGACGTTCAGGGGTGTCGGCCACGAGAAGCGTTCGGCGCGCCTACTCGACCTCGCGCGCCTCGTCGGCCTCCTCGGCGAGGGTGACGTCCTCGTCTACAAGCGACATCCGGTGCTCGGTCCGGGAACGCGCCCGCGTGTCCCCGGCGTCGTCTACGTGGATGCCGATGTGGACCTGAACGAGCTGTTCTGTGTCACCGACATTCTCGTGACCGACTACACCTCGGCCATCTTCGAGTACGCGCTGCTGCGGCGCCCGCTCGTGCTGATGGTCCCGGATATCGAGGAGTACGAGCGCGATCCGGGTCTTTACCTCGACTATCGCACCGAGATGATAGGCGTCATGGCGACCACCACAGACGAGGTTGCCGACATCATCGCGCGTGGAGAGTTCGATATGCGCCCGTTCGAGCCGTTCATCGCGACACACGGGCATCGCGCTGACGGGCGTGCCAGCGAGCGGTTCGTGGAGTTCCTGGGCAGGTTGTGAGAGGCGCCCGACGGCCGGATGGAACGTTTCGCCCCTCGGTGGCGTCTACAGGTGTAGTACCCGGGAACCCGCGAGGGTGTGAGACTCATGGCGCGCCGGACTCGCATACTGATAGGTGTTCTCCTCGTCGTGGCACTCGCGGCCCTGGCGTTCGCGTTCGGGTCTCGCGTGCTGGATGTCTATCCGACGGCTGAGCCCCGCCTCGGCGCGGTGCCTGAACCGCCCGTGCCCGAACCGGCCCCCGAGCCGGGCGCACCGCAGTCGCCTGCGCCGCGCGATCCGACGCCGGTCGAGCCTCCAGACACGCCGGAGCCCGACGACGATACCCGCTACGGCTGGTACTACATCGCCGACTCCTCGCATGACGCGCCGGGCGTGCCGGCCGAGGCGAGCCGTCTGCTGACCGCCTACGGCGGTATCTACACCGGCCCGGATCCCGGTGCGGTCTACCTCACGGTCGACCAGGGCTACGAGAACGGCAACACGCCGGCCATCCTTGACGCGCTCGCACGCAACGGCGTGAAGGCGACCTTCTTCGTGACCCGGTCCTACATCGTCAACAACCCCGGCCTTGTCCGGCGCATGGTCGATGAGGGACACGTTGTCGGCAACCACACGGCGACACACCCGTCGCTGCCCGGGATCGCCACCGACAGGGCGACGTTCGCCGGGGAGCTCGAAAGCACGGAGCGCGCGTACGAGGAGGTCACGGGCCGTTCGATGGCGCCGATCATGCGGCCGCCGATGGGGGAGTACAGCGCCCGTTCGCTGTGGCTCACGCAGCAGCTCGGCTACACGAGCGTGTTCTGGGGCTTCGCGCACCGCGACTGGGTCGTGGATGACCAGCCGCCGGTCGACGTCACGATCAGCCGGATTCTCGGCGGCAGCCATCCCGGCGCCATCTACCTGCTGCACGGCGTGTCCTCGAGCGACACGCAGGCGCTCGATGCGGCGATCGAGGGCCTGCGTGCGCAGGGATACGACTTCGGCGTGCTCTAGGGGCCGAGCGCGCGCGAGTACGTCGTCCCACGAGCGGGGATCGACTTCTCCACGTATAGTGCGTAGGTGCCGACGATCTCATCGGTCACGTGTGGGAGGTCTGGAAACCGTTAGGCGCTGGACGCGGATATGATCGTGCCGTGACATGAGAAGGAGAATCCATGGACGCCATCACGCAGGTACTTGAGGTGATGAAAGCGGCCGGTGAGCCGCTTGCCGCGGGCAAGGTCGCAGAGTTGACCGGTCTTGACCGCAAGGACGTCGACAAGGCGATGGACGCGCTCAAGAAGTCAGGCGAGATCGAGTCGCCGGTTCGCTGTAAGTGGCAGGCCAAAGCATAGCCGCCAGACAACCGGTTCGCGATGGAGTCCCCGTCGGATCTTGGGCGGGGACTCACTCTATCGCGTCGGGAAGCGGGCGCTCATCGGGTATCCACTCGGCGCCGAAGTCGCCCTCCACGATGCGATCGATAGGGAGCCGTATATAGCGGCCGCGGGCCTCGACCGCTACGCTGCCGTCGGCGAGCACGATCTCGGCGGTGCCTTCGAACAGCCGACCGGAGTCCTTTGTGATGCGGCCGATCGCTGTGACGGGCGTGTCGATCGGCACCGGTTTCCGGTAGCGGACGGTGAGTTCGACGGTCACGCCCCAGGCGTCCCGGTCGGAGATGTTGATGGCCCGGCCGATGGTCTCGTCGAGTATCGTCGACGCGATGCCGCCGTGCAGTCGGCCCGGGTAGCCCTGATGCTCCGGGCGCGGCGTGAAAACGCCCGCCAGTTCGCCGGTCTCGAGTTCGAGGAAGCGCGCCTTGAGGCCTGCGGTGTTCTCAGTTCCGCACACCATGCACATGCGGCTCACGTTCTGGGCGGCGCGCACGCCGGGCATCAGGTGTTCCTCTCGTCGGAGGGCACCATTCTACGGCAGGGTGGGCGTGGCGGGCACGAACGGGCACAATCCGATGAGTGGATGTGCGAGAGGAGCAGCGTGGCGCAGGGCGACATCACCCGACGGGCGGGGTAGCGGTGCTCCCGCCTCCGGACATGCTGGAGTGCCCGGTGTGCCGCTCGCCGCTCACCGCCGAGGGCGGGAGTCTGCGGTGCGGGCAGGGGCACACGTTCGACGTGGCGCGGCATGGGTACGTCAACCTGCTCGGCGGGGGTGCGGCGCCCGGGACCGCAGACACGGCCGAGATGGTCACCGCGCGGGAGGCGTTCTTAGGAGCGAGGCACTACGAGCACATCGCGGAGGCACTTGCCGCTGCTATAGCGGGTGCCGTCCGAGGGGCGAGCGCCCCCCGGGTGCTCGACGTCGGTGCCGGGAGCGGGTACTACCTCGCCGCGGTACTCGACCGGATGCCCGCGGCGGTGGGTCTCGCGCTCGACATCTCGAAGTACGCAGCCCGCCGGGCGGCCCGCGTGCACCCGCGCGCCTCGGCGGTCGTCTGCGACGCCTGGGACCGGCTTCCGGTAGCCGATGCCTCGGTGAGTGCCGTGATGAGCGTGTTCGCGCCGCGCAACCCCGCGGAGTTCTCCCGGGTGCTTGCGAAAGACGGCATCGTCGTGACCGTCACGCCAACCCCTCGGCACCTTACCGAGCTCATCGATGCGATCGGCCTGATCTCGGTCGACGACCGCAAGGAGGAGCGGCTCGCGACGTCGTTTGGCGAGCACTTCGCGCGGGAGACCTCGGAGCCGCTTGAGGTGTTGATGATGCTCGGACACGAGGACGTCGCCGCGCTCGCCGGCATGGGACCGAGTGCTCGCCACATGACTCATCCCGAGCGCGAAGCGCGGATCGCGAGACTGCCGGACCCCGTGCCCGTGACGGCATCCGTCAACGTGGTCGTGTGGCGATGGAGCCGACCGTAGCGCTCGCCGGTCGGGCCGGGGCACGGTCGTATGGTATCTTTCGGCTACTGTGTGTCGCCGAGCCCCGGGCATCGCGCGACCACCCGACAAAGGAGGCAGTGCATGACCCTGTGCACTCGGACTCACGAATGCGCGTTCTATCAAGACGTACAGCCGAGTCTCGTCCTGCGCGTGAAGCATGCGTCGGCGTTCATGTTCTGCCGCGGAGGACACCACGAGGAGTGCGCCCGGTACCGGCGGTTGGCTGCGGGCGAGAACGTGCCACAAACCCTGATGCCCGATGGGTCGACCGGTGACTGGTCTGAGGACACGTCCTCGGGCAGCAGGCGGCGCTTCCTGGTCATCGAGGACCCCCCCGTCTTTGCGGCGCTGGCTTCGGCCACGATCGCCTCACACTACAGCGACTCGGAGATTGTGCGTCACCTGTCGTTCACCGAGGCCCAGCGCGACCTGGCCGCGGGCGGCTACTCCGCGGTGGTGTGCGGCTACGGGCTCGGAGACGGCAAGACGGCCCACGACGTGCGTCGGATGACCGATGCGCCGATCATCGTCCTTACCGACCGGCTCGACGGCGTGGAAGCGCCCGCTGGCGCACGGGTGGTCGAGAAGAGCGCCGGACCGGTTGCGCTTGCCGCTGCGATCAGGGCGAGCCTCGCATAGAGGCATGCGAACAGGCGCCGCACCGGAGTGCGACGCCTGTTGTGGCTTCTCAGTCGATACGTTTGGCGCAGTCTATCGTCTCCTGCGGCCACGGCCTCGGCTCGAGCTGAACACCGTACGTACGGCGCGCGTCGCGGCACGCTCGGGGTTGGGCACCAGCCGCTGCTGCGAATAGTCGAACCCGACTGCGTCGTGCGTCTGCAGTATCGCGCCGATCTTCACCTCGATGTCCCTGAGCGCTTCGTGCTCCTCTGGCGAAAGCAGGGACACGGCCGTACCGGTCTTGCCCGCGCGCGCGGTCCGTCCGATGCGGTGGACGTAGTCCTCGGGGGTGTTCGGCAGGTCGTAGTTGACGACGTGGCTCACGTCGTCGATGTCGATGCCGCGGGCCACCACGTCGGTGGCGACGAGCACGCGTACGCGGCCGGCCTTCAGACCGTCGAGTGCCGCCTGACGCTGCGACTGGGAGCGGTCGCCGTGGATGGCGGCGCACTTGATGCCGTTTTGATGCAGCACCTTTGCCACACGGTCCGCACGATGCTTGGTTCGCGTGAACACGATGACACGGTCGAGGTTGTTCTCGTTGATCAGGTGTACGAGCAGCTGCGACTTCTGCTGTCCGCCGACGGGGTACACACGCTGCTCGATCAGTTCGATCGGCGTGTTGGCGGGGGCTACTTCCACGCGTACCGGGTCGTGGAGCGTGGAACTCACGATGCGCTGAACGTCTGCGGACATCGTGGCCGAGAACAGCAGGTTCTGCCGCGACGCGGGGACACCGGCGATTATCTTGCGCACCTGCGGCCAGAAGCCCATATCGAGCATGCGATCCGCCTCATCGAGCACGAGGATCTCTACGTTGGAGAGATTGCAGACCTTGCGCTCTATCAGGTCGAGCAGGCGCCCCGGGGTGGCGACGAGTACGTCCACGCCACGCTTGAGTGCCTTGATCTGCGGCTCGTAACCCACGCCGCCGTAGACCACGGCCACGCGATGCTTGGTCAGCTTGGCCACCTCGAGGGCGACGCCTTCGATCTGGCCGGCAAGCTCGCGGGTGGGGGTGACAACGAGCGCTCGGGGCCCGCCGGGCTTGCTTGCGATCCGCTGCATGAGCGGCAGAACGAACGCCGCGGTCTTGCCGGTGCCCGTCTGAGCACAGCCGACTACGTCGCGGCCTTCGACTACGTACGGGATCGCGTCACGCTGGATGGGGGTCGGGCGCGTGTAACCCATCGCCGCCACCGCCTCGAGAAGGCGGGGCGAGAGACCCAGGTTGTCGAAACTCAAAGTGTGAGCTCCTTCCTCGTGCGCCATATCAGGCTGCACTGCGGGCAGACGCAGTTGTCCTGACACGTCACGAGGAGAGCGAAGGACGACCGGGTCTTGGTGTGCCGGGCCCGGGATCGGGCGCGGTTCTCGAGAGAGTATACGTGCTGACGTGCGAAATAGCCAATCGTCGCGTTGCCTCACAAAGAATGTACTCGAAACCGATTCGATGCCTCAGAAAAGGAGGTACTCGAGCCGGCACCCGCCGGATCGACCGGCGAAGGGCCACGAGGATGCCGCTTTCGATGGCAGAGAAGAGAGCGATCACACGCGAGATGCACCGCCGATACCGGCGGGCGTCCAAGACGGAGAAGGCCTCGATGCTCGACGAGCTGGTGGCTCTCACGGGCTGGAGCCGGGGCTACGCGTCGCGCGCTCTCAGGCGCGAACCGAAGAAGCGGAGCGTCCCTGAGACCCGCGGGCGCAAGAAGACCTACACGCCTCAGGTGATGCTCCCGCTTCGCAAGGTCTGGGCGAGTCTGGACTACGCATGCGGCAAGCGGGTGGCGGCCGGCATGGGAGACATCCTCGACGCACTCGTGCGCGCAGGCGAGCTTACCTGCGACCGGCGTGTGATCGAACTGCTCTCCGCGATGTCTGCAGCCACCATCGACCGCATGCTTGCGCCCGACCGGGCCAAGACCTCCCTCAAGGGCCGCGCGACCACCAAGCCCGGCACGCTGCTCAAGAGCCAGATCCAGATCAGGACCGGCACGGAGTGGAACGACGCCGCACCCGGCTTCATCGAGATCGACCTGGTGGCTCACTGCGGGGACTCTACGGGAGGCGAGTACTGCAACACGCTCGACGCCACCGACATCGCCACGGGCTGGACCGAGACGCGGGCGGTGCGCAACAAAGCACAGGTCCACGTCTTCGCCGCGCTCCAAGACATCGTGGCACACCTGCCGTTCCCGCTGCTCGGGATCGACTCGGACAACGGCAGCGAGTTCATCAACGACCAGCTGTACCGCTACTGCACCGAGCACGGCATCACCTTCACCAGGAGCCGCGCCTACCGCAAGAACGACGGGTGCCACGTCGAGCAGAAGAACTGGTCGGTGGTGCGCCAGAACGTGGGCTACGCGCGATTCGACACGCCTGAGGAGCTCACCGTGTTACGCGAGATCCACGCGCTCGTGCGCCTGCACACCAACTTCTTCATGCCTTCGGCCAAGCTCGTCTCAAAGACCCGTGACGGCTCCAAAGTCACCAAGCGCTACGACAGGCCGATGACACCGTACCGGCGTGTGCTCACGCGCGACGACGTGGAGAAGAAGGCCAAAGACGCGCTCACCGCACAGTTCGAGACACTCAATCCCGCGGACCTGAGGAGGCGGATCGGCAGGCTCCAAGACGAGCTCTACAGGCTCAACGCCCGCAAGAACCCGAGATGGAAAGAGGAGGTGGAGGCATCGGAGGTCGAGTACCTTTATTGTGAGGCACCGAATCAGTCACTCGAGTACCAACTATTGTGAGGCATCACGCAGGTCGGGGTGCCTACTTCCTGACCTCGGCTTTGTGTGCCTCGAAGCGCCCGCCGCCTCCCGCTGCGAACTCCTCGTACGGCGGGATCTCGTAGACGCGCAGGCGGTTGTCGAGGAAGTCGCTGAAGATGAGCAGCGTGCCGTCATCGGAAACATCGAGCGCGGTCGGCTGGTTGCCGGCGATCAGCGCGTCGAGCGGGCGGCCGCTTGCGGTATCGAACACAAGGATCGAGCCCCACTCGGGGCCCGGGATGTAGTACGACTTGGGGTTGTTCTCGCCCCGGCAGCTCACGAAGAGCATCTTGCCGTCGGGCGTGAGGTCTATCGTGTTGGGCTTCTCGTCGGTGTCCACGAACTTCGTGGTGGTGCCGGTGGCCATGTCGTGCACCCAGATGAGATCGTCGGCCATGTCCGAGATGAACAGGCGGCCGGTCGCCTCGTCGGCCACGATGTGCCGAAGTGCGCCACCTCCGGTGAACAGCGCGGTGACGGCGTCCGTGGCCAGGTCGATCCGCTCGAGGTGCCCGCTGTCAAAGCCCGCGACGTAGAGGGATTTCCCGTCGTCGGTAGCGTACATGCCGCGCGGCGTGTTGGAGACGCGGACGCGTGAGACGAGCTCCCCGGTGGCAAGGTCGATGACCGAGACGTCGTCACCGGACCAGTTGCTGGCGTAGAGCGTACCCTCATCGGGCGAGAGCTCGACCCACTTGGTCCACGCGCTTCTCGTGTCGAACTCGCGGACGACTTTGCGCGTGGCCACATCGATCTCAAAGCACTTGGCGGTCTCCATCTGCGAGGTGTACGCGAGCGTGCCGGCCTTGTTGAAGATGACCTCCACCGCGCCGTGC
>JAXMLJ010000043.1:0-9468 GCA_034368805.1 Coriobacteriia bacterium | reverse complement strand
TGAGCGGTACTTGATCGACGCGCGACGCGCCTGGAAGTCCGTGCAGTTGCTGCAGCTCGAGATCTCCTTGTAGCCGTCGTAGCTCGGGAGCCACACCTCGATGTCGTAGGTCTTGGCCGCGCCGAAGCCCATGTCGCCGGTGCAGAGCACGATCGTGCGGTGCGCCAGTCCGAGCTGCTGCAATATGAACTCGGCGTCGGTCACCATACCCTCGAGGGCGTCCATGCTCTCCTCGGGCCTTGCGAACTTCACGAGCTCGACCTTGTCGAACTGGTGGACGCGGATCATGCCGCGGGTGTCGCGCCCTGCCGCGCCAGCCTCCTCGCGGAAGCACGGCGTGTACGCGCAGTACCTGCGCGGGAGCGTGTCGGATTCGAGCACCTCGTCGCGGTGCAGGTTGGTGAGTTGCACCTCGGCGGTGGGGATCAGGTACAAGCCCTCGCTCGTGCGGAACAGGTCGTCCTCGAACTTGGGCAGCTGGCCGGTGCCGGTGAGCGTCTCGGCGTTGGCGAGCGCCGGCACGGACCACTCCGTGTAGCCGCGCTGCCCGTGCGTATCGAGCATGAAGTTGATGAGCGCGCGGTTCAGGCGCGCACCGTCGCGGCCGAGGACGATGAAGCGACTCTTGGCGAGCTTCACACCGCGCTCGAAGTCGATCGCGCCGAGTGCCGGTCCGAGGTCCCAGTGGGCGGCCGGCTCGAAGTCGAATGACGGCGGCGTGCTCCAGCGGCGGATCTCGACGTTGTCGGCTTCCGTCTCGCCTACCGGCACGCTCGCGTCGGGGATGTTGGGGATCGTGAGCATCATCTCGCGCACGTCGGCATCCACAGCCGCGAGATCCGCGTCCAGACCCTCGATCTCCTCGTTGATCGCGCGGACATCGGTCTTGACGGTCTCGGCAGCCTCGCGCTCGCCAGCCTTCATCATCTCACCGATGCGCCTGGACGCTTCGTTGCGAAGCGCCTGTCGCCCCTCGACCTCGCCGATGAGACGGCGGCGCTCGTCATCGAGTGCCAGGAACCGCTCGAAGTCCCAACCGGCCGCCCGGCAGCCGAGCGCCGTGCGGACCGCGTCGAGGTTGTCGCGCAGATAGCGGGCGTCGAGCATGACAGCCTCCGTTTGGATCCGGGTCACGTGCGATTCAGCGTCGAAAGCGAGTATAGCCGAGGTACGTGCGGCTAGGCGTTACGCGGCCGCCCGTTGCCCGGCGCCGCGGGCGATGCCGGCCGCCACGAGCGCGCGGACCTGCTCGTAGTTCTCGGGCGTGCAGTGCAGGCGGATGACCGTGCGCCACGAGTTGCGGAGCGAGATCACGCGCTGGCGCGGGAAGTAGCGGGCGGCGTGCACCTGCCGCCACGCCCAGCCGCCCTTCTCGCGCGTCACGCCAAGCAGCCCGGCACCGGTAGTTGTAGGACTCCCGCGCAGGGCGCCGAGGATGACGGCCGCACGGTTCCACTTCTGCTCGCGCGAGCCGGACGCGTACCGGACTCCGCCTGCGGGATCCACCGTGAACGTCTGCGAGAAGCCGTTGCCCATGAGTAGCACGACGATCAGCAGCAGCCCGACGAGGATCCCGGTGGTGATCATGAACACCTGCGGAGGCAGAATGACCAACTCCCCTTCGACCAGCAGGCCGGTGAGTGCCACGAGGACGTACATGATGAGTACCGCCAGCACGATGACTCGCGCAAAATCCCAGAGCATGAAGCGACTCGTGATGAGCGGGACGCGATACTCCCACTCGATCGTACGGTCCGATACTGCTGGCTCGCTCATCGGCGCACCTCCCTCGCCCAGCATAGGCTACCCGCCGCACGCGCTACAATCGGCACATGCCCGATATCCTCATCTACAGGCCTGACTCGCCCGAGGTCCTGCATCTGTCTGCCGCCGACCCGACACTCGGCAGCCTCATCGAGCGCGTGGGTCCGATCGAACAGCCGCTCGAGGCTGACTACTACGCGTCACTCGCACGCGCCATCGTCAGTCAGCAGCTCTCCGACAAGGCCGCGACGACGATCTGGCGGCGGCTCGTGACCGCACTCGGCGGCGATCCGTCACCGCAGGTGATCCTTTCGGCCGACGAGACGCTGCTCAGAGGTGCCGGTCTCTCACGCAGCAAGGCGTCGTTCCTGCGCGACCTGGCCAGACGCATCAACAGCGGCTCACTGGACCTCGCCCGGGTGGCGACCCTGCCCGACGAGGACGTCATCGAGGAGCTTCTCGCCGTCAAAGGCATCGGCAGGTGGACCGCCGAGATGTTCCTGATCTTCTCGCTCGGCAGGCCTGACGTGCTTGCAGTAGACGATGGGGCGCTCCGCGCGACGGTCGGCTGGCTGTACGGGGTCGACGGCGGCGCCAGCCGCGAAGCCGTGGCCGCCATCGGCGAGGCGTGGCAGCCGTATCGCACCACGGCGTCGCTGTACCTGTGGGAGGGGCTGGCGCTCAGGCGTGCCGAGGCGCGGGCGGATGTGGGCGCCGGACCGCTCGGCAGGGGCTAGAGGCGCCCTCGCCCGTATCGGCCGGGGTCCTCTGCCACGTGATAGCGGCGATGCGGATCGTTGGGACCGCTGCCGATCTCGACAACAAGACCGCGCTCCACGAGACGCTGCAGACGCGTCCGTGTCGCCCGCGGTGTCCGGCCGATTGCCGAAGCGACCTCGCTCGTGGTCAGTCCGCCCGACGTCCGGATCGCGCCAAGGGTGGCGGCGTCTACCTCGTCGATGTCGGGCTCTTGCGTGCGCCCCGGAAGAAGCGTGACCCGGAAGCGCATTCCGACCTCCTCGAGCACAGGATCGGCCATTCCGGCGGCGCGACACGCCTCATGCATCCGCGTGATGCCGCTCCCCCATTGCTCGATCAGCCCGAGTTCGCGGAACACACGCCCGATCACCCGGTTCCTGAGCTTGGACACGCCGCCGAGCACGTCGGCGATCGTCAGCCCGGGCACAAGCATCCCGGGGTTCTCGACCTCGAGCCGGTCGTCGTAGATGGCGATGCGAATGGGTGCGCCTTGTTGCGAGTAGTCGGCGTGCACCACCGCGTTGATCACCGCCTCACCCACGGCCACAGGTGGGTACTCCGGCACGTCGATACGTCGTGGTCGCTCGATCTCGTACGCGTGTGCCGTGTTTCGCATCACGAAGGCCAGTGCCTGGTCTATAGCCTCGACAGGGCATGCCACGATGTCCGCCGAGTCGATGATCGTGGCCTTGGTCGTGCCCTTGAAGCGGCCCGCCTGGATCCATGCGTCAGGGTGTCGACCGAGTCGGTCGCGCCCGAACAGCAACACGCCCCCGACTGTGGGGACCTCACGCCCCTGCACAAGGGTGGTGAGACGCAGCGTCTTAAGGTCGGCGTGACGAATCGTTCGGACGCCCCCAAAGGCACTCTGCACGGCCTCGAAGTCCAGCGCGTCTCGTCCCAGGTCCGGCTCGGGCTGCTCGTCGAAGCCCTCGCCGCGTGCCGAGCGGCCTAGCTCGGCGATGAGCGCTGCGTCTGCTCGCCGGTTCGTGGAGCCGAGGCGCACGTACACGCCGTCGGTCTGACCGAGTGACGTGAGATGGTAGGGACGCGACGGGCCGAGGTGGACCTGGAGCGCGAGAACCTGCGTGTCTCGCCACGGGACGACCTCGACCTCCGGCAGAAGCCGGGGCGTGATGCCGTCAGCGATGATGCTGGCAAGGCGCTCCTCGGCATCCAGCGGATCGGCGACACCGACGACTGCCCCCGAACGGTCCTCGATACCGATGAGCAGCGTGCCGCCAGCGGTGTTGGCAAAGGCGCACACCGTGCGAAGTATGGGCATGGCCGAGGACGCGTCGCGCTTGAACTCGAGCGTCTTGCTCTCCGGTCGTGTCTTGAGTGATTCGAGCTTCATACTCTGAAGTCTACTCGGAAGTCATCACAGCGCAAGGACTTCCGAGTAGACTTCGGAGTGTGACGAACCCGGCTACCCTGCCTCGATGACAGCCTTGCCTTCGGCAAGCAGCTTGGCGTGCGCCTTGTTGGCCGCGGCGATCCGCCGCTCCCAGAACTCGTTGTCGGTGAGCGGCGTGGACGCTTCCTCGGCGTCAAACTCGAACTCCGCCCAGCTGTACTGGTTCTGGAGGAAGACGGTCTTGGTGATGCCCGCGACCTCCTTGACCTCCACGCGATGACCGTCCGCGTAGTCGCGCAGTCTGAATCCGCCGTTCTCGTACGCCACCAGGTGGAGCACGGTGTTGCGCGTCAATCGCGGTGAGTCCCGGAGGATCTCCGGGCAGTAGATGAGCGCACGGGTTCGGAGCCCCGCCGGCGCCACCTTGGCCGCCAGTCGGCGGGCTGCCGACTTCTCGCGCGCCAGTTCGCCCGCGAGCCGCCAGTTGTCGCGCGGCGTGTGCGCGACCTTCCCCTGCGTCTCCAGTTTGCGCAGCGCCGAGGTGATCTCGGCGCTGGTGGCATCCACACCTTCATCCCTCAAGAAGCCGGCGAGATCGCTCAGTTGGGCGGGTCCGCGAGCTTCAATGACCGCAAGGATCGCCTCTCCATCCATGGCACACACCTCCAGAAGTGGTCTACCCCGAGTATGCGCCTGAATCGGCGACCGTGCAGGTCGGGTTTGAGAGAGGGCGGCTGGGGCAATCCGAGATCTACGCAATGCGAGCGACGGAGCCTTCGAACACCGCCCAGTGCACGCGCAGTCGGGCGGGGTCAGGCCGCAAGTCATCGCTGACTGGCTCTGCCACCGGTCTGCCCTCCAGCTCAGCGTACCTGGTTCTCAGAATCGTGGGAGACACTCTCACCTGCATTGACGTCGGCTCCACCGAAAGGAGATGGCGATCGAAGAGTATGTGCACGTCAGCCCGCAAGAGCAGCCCGTTGGTGGCAACCTGACTCGAGCGCCCACTGTAGGCCAGAATGTGAGCGCCCTGAAGCGCGGCCTCCGCCTCGTAATGCGTAAAGCAGCAACGCCTCGAGTATGCATCCAGTAGTGACTCACGGAAGGCGCCCTGGGCTCGTCGTTGACGAACCAGCGCGGCAACGAGGAAATCTGCATCCTCTTCAGCGATCCACTCCGCGCTGATGTCCTCGGTCGACGGAGCGGGGATCTCCCACAGTGCATCTGCCTGTGCGAACCGCATCGGGCCGCGCAGCAGAAACGTCCCCGTGGCTGGATCGAAGCTCTCTGGCATGGCAAGCCCGAGATTCAAGTTCGCCCGTCCCGTGGTCGGGACGAAGACCCCGACGGGGATCCGATCGCGAACGTTCTTCAGTAGTGCGCGGTTCCACCGAGACTCGGATCCGTGCCCCTGCGCACCACCGTGCTCCCGATACGCCAGGATCCAGGTACCATCGCCCACCGGGGCCGGTTGACCATCGAGATACAGGCTGCCGGTGGTGGCGCCGATGCTGAGCGCCCACTCAAGTTGCTGTGGCTTGTGAATGCCGCGCTCAGCCGTCATCGCCATGGATACGCCCGGGACTACCGAGCGACCCTGCTGCCGCCAGGGACGCGGTCCCGTCTCACCCTCGTGCTCAACAAACCACTCAAGCGCACGTGCGTGCTCGGGCTCGAGTCGGGCCAAGATACTCTGCAACGGAGAAACCAAGCGGACTCACCCCCCATCGCGATCCTACACCAACGCCCTCGCCCCCCTGGGTACACACCACCTTGGAGGTGGTCCGCATGCCCAGAACCGTCCAAGCCCTCACCATCGTGTTCGTCCTGGCGCTCGGCCTGTCGGCGTGTGCCGCGACGGAGTCCGCCAAGCCGGCTGACGTGACGCCAGAACCGGCCGCGACGGTGGAGCCCGAGGAGGAGCCTGACTTCTCCTACCTTACCGGGACGTGGTCGGTCACGACCGATCTCACCGGCATCGACAATGCCGCCATGACCCCCGCGGCCGATCAGCCCGGCGCCACCTGGGAGTGCATTGTCAGCGGGGACACGATGGTGCTCCTCACCGACCGGCACGAGTATTCGGGCACTCTACGTCCCGAGGCGGACAGCGGCTGGAGCTACGAGGCCTCGGCCACCTTCACCGACGAGGACGGCCACACGTGGACGAGCACGATCATGGTGAGCGCCAAGCCCACCGGCCTCGACTTCAGCACGTTCGCCGGGGGGATGACCGGCTCGATCGACTCGGACATCGACGGCCACCTGTACACCGCCACCTGGGACATCGTTGGTACGAGGCAGTAGCGCCGGCTCTCAGGTGCTGACGGCCTCGTCAGAGTACTCGGGTACACTCCCCATATGACTTCTCGTGTAGCCATCGTCGAGATCGCCGGGCGCGACAGCATAGCTGCCGCGGTTGCAGCCGTGAACCAGTACGGCTTCCGGGAGCTCGTCCCCACGATCGCGTTCACCGGAACCGAGACCGGCGACCGCGACGCACCCAAGCGCGCGGCGAGCGCCCTCGCGCAGCAACTGGCCGGAGTCGCCGAGGTGCGCGAGCCCGTCGCGCTGTCGGATCCTGCGCTCTGGTCGGCAATGAACGCGCGGCCCGCCGCCGAGCTCCAGCGCCGGTTTGGCGTGAGCTCGCCCTGCCTCGCGTGCCATCTGTACCTGCACCTGCTGCGCGTCCCTTTGGCCTGGTCGCACGGCAACGCGCCCGTCATCGCCGGCGAGCGCGACACACACGACGGCCGGGTGAAGCTCTCGCAAACATCCGATAGCATCGACGCCGCGATCCGTGTCCTCGCGCATGCCGGAATCAAGCTCCTGCAGCCCGTTCGATCCGCTACAGGCGAGGAGATCGTGGCGCTGGCAGGCGAGAACTGGAGCGAGCGCATCGGACATCTCGGCTGCCAACTATCGGGCAACTACGTCAACTTCGACGGCACCGTGCGCTACGACGAGGACGGTTACGCCCGATACCTGGCCGAGTACTTCGAGCCCATCGGCCGCGCGGTTATCGACGCGTGGCGGGCCGAGCGCGACGGCGGGCCGGCCACGGACTTCGTGGATGTCGTGCGGGGTGTACTTTCTGCTCGACGCCTGGGTTAGCGCTCAGCTCAGTAGATGCATGCGTCAAGTATCGACAGGACTTCTTCCAGAACGGCTTCCGGCGCGCTTGCGAGGCGCTTCACGTCCCGAGATCGGAAGTCGATGGACTTCACCTGCTCAACCATGACCACACCGGTCACTTTCTGGCCTTCGGGAATCGCGACATGGAAGGGATAGCTGCGGTGTGTGTTGGTGATCGGGCATGCGATGCAGAGTCCGGTGTGCTTGTTGAACAGACCGTTGCTGACCACCAGGGCAGGACGACGACCACGCTGCTCGTGTCCTGACTGTGGATCGAATGTGAGGGCGACGAAGTCCCCCTTCTGCGGGATGTAGGCCACCATCTACCAGACCTCTCCACCGGCCGGAGGACCCCAATCGAGCTCGCCGGGCTTGTAGTCCGCGGGAATCTCCCTGACGAGCTGCCCGAGGTCCAGTCGGCCTCTGACACGACGAACCGGTGTCACAACGAGAACGCCGTCACGCACGGTCACGTCCACTGCGTCGCCGACCTCGATGTCGGCGTCAGAGAGCAGTTCCCTACTGAGCCGGAGACCCTGGCTGTTGCCCCACTTCTGGACTTTCGTGATCATCACGACCACCCTCCAATGGATAGCCGAAGTATAGCCACTGAAGGATAGGTCGGGCAAGACCTCGCGCGGCGGCAAACTCCCTGAGCTCTATGACCACGGCTCCTCCCTAGTTGAAGAAGGACTCGTCGCGGTCCCCCGTGTTGGAGTAGCCGCGATCCTCCCAGTAGCCACCGGGGTCGGCATCCTGGACGAGCTCGATACCGGTGACCCACTTGCACCACTTGTAGCCCCACTTGTCCTCGGCGATCAGCTGGAAGGGAAAGCCGCGGATCGGCGGGATCGTCACGCCGTTCATGGTGTACGCGAGCAGGATGTCGCGGTCGTAGAAGTAGGAGACGGGAAACGACGTCGTATAGCCGTCTACGGCCGAGAAGACCACGCTTTGGGCCCCGGCCCGTACGCCGGACTCATCGAGGATGTCGCGCACGAGAACGCCCTCCCAAAGGATCTTGGCACTCCAGCCCTCAACGCAGTCGAGCTGCACGACCTTCTGAAACGACGGGAAGCCGCTCGCCACCTCGGAGTACGTGTACTCGGCGGGATCGTCCACGAGTCCGCTCACTGTGAGCCGGTAGGTGTCGCGGTCGATGTCCTGTGGACCCTTGATCGAGTTCTCGCGGAAGTCCGTGAGCGAGTCGAGCCGCTCGCCCTCGTACTCGCGGACCTCGACGCCCTCGAGGCGGGTGACGTCGGGAGTCTCCACGGCAGGCGCCGCGCAGCCGGATGCCGCAACGAGGAGTGCCGCCACTGCAAGCAGGGTTCGCGCGCGCACCGTGGGTACCCGCCTTCCGTCGCCTGAGGTGGTTCATTCCCCGCAGGCGGCGTGTCGCTTACTCGGGCTTGCGGGCGAGCACGACGAGATGCCGGTTGCGAAACGCCACGAGCGCCTCGCCGTCGTACTCGGGCTCGAGCCACTCGCGCATGCCGCCGGGCGCATCGGCCATGAACTCGTGCAGGCGCTCCACGCACGCGTCGTCACAGTCCTGGCGCGCCGTCCACTCGGCAAACTCGTGACGCTTGTCGATGAACTCGGAGCGCTCGACCTCGAGCCCCGCACGCTCGATGAGCGTCGTCCAGCCGTCTACCGAGAAAGCCTGGTGATGACTCGGGTCGCGCATCCGCTCGAAGGCATCAACGAGCACGGCCGAGGTCGGCTGCGGCGGTAGGGTCTGATCCTGGAAGCCGAGCCGCCCGCCCGGTACGAGCACACGCGCGACCTCGTCGAAGAACGCCTGCGCGTCGGGGAAGTGATGTGCCGCGATCCGGCACGTCACCACGTCGAAGCTCTCGTCGGAGAACGGGAGCGCCGAGGCCTCGGCCACCACGAAGGCGGCCTGGCAGCCGTGCTCGGCGAGCAGCAGGCTGGCGGCATCGAGCATCTCGGGCGTGAGGTCGCACGCGGTCACGTCCGCTCCGGTGCGCGCGAGCGCGAGGGCCACGTGCCCGCCGCCGGTAGCGACATCGAGCACGCGCACGTTCGGTCCCGCAGCCGCCAGCTCAACGAGCAGCTCGAGGTCGGGTCCTCCGGCGTGGAGCGCACTTGCGCGGTAGCCGCCCGCGCGCTGGCCGAATCGCTCGCGCGAAAGGTCGTTGAGTTCGTCTGCCGAGCGCTCGGTCATGCGCCGCCCCTTCCGTCCCCCGCCGATACCCTGTGACATACTAGCCGCAGTAGCCGCGTCGCGCAGCCGGGAGGAGCAGCGTGAACGGGAGCGAGCGTCGCCCCATCGTCCTCGTGGTGCCCGACGGCGCCGGCGACCGGCCTCATGCCTCACTCGACGGACGCACGCCGATCGAGGCCGCCGACACCCCCAACCTCGACGCGCTTGCCGCACTCGGCCGGTGCGGCCTGCTCTACCCGCTCGGCCCGGGTCTCGCGCCGAG
>JAXMLJ010000042.1:0-4016 GCA_034368805.1 Coriobacteriia bacterium | reverse complement strand
CACCTCGAGCGCGTAGGCCGGGTTGGCCGCATACCCATCGAAGAAGTGCTCGGCGTCGAAGAAGACGGTGCGCCCGGCGGCCTTGAGATACGCCACACTGTCGCGCACCATTCGCACGTTCTCGTCCAGCGTCGCGTGGAGCGCTTCGGTGACGTGCAGGTCCCACGCCTTGCCGAAGATGCACAGCGCAGGGCACTCCGTGTCCAGCAGTGCCTGCAGACCCTCGTCCTCGGCGGCGACGACGCCCTTGCGGCAGGTCGTGCCGAAGGCCGAGATCACCGCGGTGTTCAGGCGGAGCGACTTGGCCCGCTCGAAGAACTCGATGTCCTTGGGGTTGCTGCCCGGGAAGCCGCCCTCGATGTAGTGCACGCCGAGGTCGTCGAGGCGCGCCGCGATGCGCAGCTTGTCGTCGACGGAGAGCGACATCCCCTCTCGCTGGGTGCCGTCGCGAAGCGTGGTGTCGTACAAGGTGACCATGACGATGCTGTCCTTTCGGGACCGTGCGAAGAGGCAGCGGTGCTTCGAACGCCTCATTCTACCCGACAAGTCCTCGACTCGGCCGCAGGTGCTCGGGTATCAGTGGCTGAGCGTGCACATCTCGTTGGGTATGGCCCCCACGGGGAACGACAGCTCCATGGGCTCGGGACAGTCGGGGCGCGCGATCTTGAGCGACTGAGCGCAGAGGGTGTACACGCCGTACTCCTTGCCGCCCTCGACCGAAAGCCCATCTCCCGCGGGCGGGGCGGGACGGGCGGAGGTGCCGGCGGCGGCAACCTGCATGAAGCCCTTCCATATCTGGGCGGGGAAGCTGCCACCCGTCACCCGGATGCCACGGACGTTGGTCATGGGCACCTGTGCCTTCGGGTAGCCGACCCACACCGCGGTACTGATTTCTCCCGAGTAGCCGACGAGCCACGCGTCGCGCCACGATTGCGCGGTTCCCGTCTTGACCGCCGCCCACTGCCCGAACTGAGCGCCGCTCCCCGTACCCTGCGTGTAGACATCGCCGAGCACCATCGCGAGCTTGAGTGCCACGTCCTCGGAGATAGCCTGCGTCCCGTCTCGGTCGGGCTGGTAGACGACGACTCCCTCGTCATCGGTGACCCGATCGACCCCTGAGGGCGCGATCGCAACACCGCAATTGGCGATCGTCCCGAATGCGGATGCCATCTCAAGCGGCGACACGCCGCGGGTCAGCCCGCCGAGCGCGATGGCCGGGTCGGCGTCGATCGGCGTGGTGATTCCCATGCGGTGGGCGACGTCGACCACCTTCTCGGCGCCTACCGCCGTGATAAGGCGCGCGTAGACCGTGTTGATCGACCACACCGTGGCGGTGTGGAGCGTGTACGTACCCCCGACGATGCTGTTCTCGTAGTTCTCCACGTGCCAGATCTCGTCTTTCACCGGCGTCGAGAACGGAGAGGCGTCCCATGTCGACTCGAGGGCGTGGCCCTCTTCGAGCGCAGCCGCGAGCACGAACGGCTTGAATGCTGAGCCCGTCTGCCGCTTGCCCTGGGTCGCCAGGTCGAACTGCTCCGTTGCGAAGTCCCTGCCTCCCACGATCGCCACAACGGCACCGTCGCGCCACCGCACAGCAGCGACAGCCACCTCCGGGTCCTCCGGGCTCGGCAGCACGGCTGTGGCAGCGGCCTCGGCAGCCCGTTGCGCGACAGGATCGAGCGTCGTGTAGATGCGCAGGCCGCCGCGGTACAGCCGCTCGGACCCCAGGCGGTCGAGCAGGTCGCGGCGCACGTACTCGATGAAGTACGGGGCGAACGGCGGTGCCGCCGCAGTCTCCTCCTTGAGGCCAAGGGGCTCGGCCGAAGCGACTGCTGATTGCTCGGGATCGAGGAATCCCTGATCGCGCATCTCGCGAAGCACGAGGTTCCGTCTCTCGAGGGCGATCTCGGGATTCACGAACGGGTCGTAGCGGGTCGGCGATTGTATGCAGCCGGCGATCAACGCGCACTGCTCGAGGGTGAGGTCCTTTGCGCTGACGCCGAAGAAGCGCCGCGCGGCACTCTCCACGCCATACGCACCCCGGCCGAAGTACACGGTGTTGAGGTACACGCCGAGCACCACGTCCTTGTCGGCGCGGGTCTCGAGCGAGAGCGCGAGCAGGGCCTCTTCGACCTTGCGAGTGAACGTTCTCTGTCCGTCCGTATAGAGCAGCTTCACCGTCTGCTGGGTGATCGTGGAGCCGCCCTGCCTGACCTCGCCGGCCTTCGTGTTCACCGAGAGCGCCCGGGCGATGGCCTGAGGATCGACCCCGCTGTGCTCGTAGAAGCGCCTGTCCTCGATCGCGACCGCGGCTTCCTTCAGGCGTGCCGGGATGGCCTCGTTCGGAACGACCGTCCTGTCCTCGGCGTCATACCATTCGGCAAGGATTGTCCCATCGGCCGCGTAGACGATGGAGGTTTCGGCGGCCTCGAAGGCCGAGGGGTCTGCCCGCAGATCGGGCAGGCGTGTCGAGATGACCCAAAGGTAGCCCCCGAGAGCGATGAGCAAGACGAGCGCGACGGCAAGGACTCCCGACGCCGCAGAGAGCACCCTCACAAGGAAGCGCCTGCTCACGTGGATACCGTTCTTCTCTTAGACACATCGACGTGCGGCACTGACACTGCAACCCTTGTGCCCGCTCGACGGACGAAGCAGGCCGCCCCCTGCAGGGCGGTCCCACCACGAACGCCGGTCCAGCCGCTAGATGCGCTCGAGCCACTCCTCGTACTCGGCGGCCTTGCCGTGCACCACGTCGAAGTACACCTTCTGCAGCTCGAGCGTGATGGGGCCGGCGTCGCCGATGACGCGCCCGTCAACCGACCGAACCGGCACGACTTCTGCCGCCGAGCCGGTCATGAACATCTCATCGGCCGTATAGAGGTCCGTGCGGACGAGCGACTCCTCGATCACGGGGTAGTCGAGGTTATCCGCGATGACCATGATCGAGTCGCGCGTGATGCCCTCCAAGATGCCGTCGGAGATCGGTGGTGTGGAGATCACGCCGTCGCGCACGATGAACAGGTTTTCGCCGGTTCCCTCGCAGACCCTGCCGTCCTCGTTGAGCATGATCGCCTCGTTGTAGCCGTGGCGGTTCGCCTCGATGCGCGCGAGCGAGGAGTTGAGATAGTTGCCGGTGGCCTTGATCGCCGGCGGCATGGCATTGGGACTCCGCTGGCGCCAGGACGACACACCCACGTCCACGCCCTTCACCAGCGCCTCTTCGCCCATGTACGTCTCCCACGGCCAACACGCGATGGTCACGTTCACGGGGGCAGGAATCGGGTCGAGTCCCATCACGCCGTAGCCACGAAACGCGATCGGACGGATGTAGCAGGCGGGAAGCTTGTTTGCGCGGATGGTCTCCTTGACCGCCTCCACCAGCTCATCCACCGAGTAGCCGAGCTCCATGAACAGCATTCTGGCCGAGCGCTCGAAGCGCTGCATGTGCTCGGTGAGACGGAAGACCGCGGGACCGGCAGGGGTGTCGTAGCAGCGAATGCCCTCGAATACACCCGAGCCGTAGTGGAGTGCGTGCGTGAGGACGTGGACCTTCGCGTCGGCCCAGGGCACGAGCGTGCCATCCATCCAGATGTAGTCCACCTCGGGCAGTGCCATGACGAGTCTCCCCTCGTGCGGCGTGCGTGTATCGGGATAGTGTAGCGCAGTGCCGGAGGTGCGGCGCTACCCGATGTCCGCTAGTGCGCTCGAGACCGCCTGAAGTGCCCTCTACTCACCAGGCGGCTCGTGGCCCAACACGCGCCGCAGCACCGTTGGGCGCGAGCCGAGTGCGATCCAGCCCACGCCGACGCTCCACCACAGGGTGGCGACGCGCACGACGAGGGTTGCCGCCGAGGCCGCCGCCGCGCCCATGCCCGCTGCGACGAGGATGCCGGCCATCGATGCCTCGGTGAGGCCGATGCCGCCGGGCAGGAACGAGAACGCGCCGGCGATGGTGGCCACGCCGTAGACGGAGACCTCGGCGAGGATGCCGAGCGCATCGAAGCCCAGCGCGTGGA
>JAXMLJ010000041.1:0-9096 GCA_034368805.1 Coriobacteriia bacterium | reverse complement strand
TCAGGCGGCGGCGCACCCGGATGCGAACATCATCTTCGGCGCCGTGATCGACGATTCGATGATGGACCAGATCCGCGTGACGGTCATCGCGACCGGGTTCGGCGCGAAGCGCCGCCAGGAGACCATGGAGTTCGACGCGGTGACAGCTGAGGATGAGGGTCCGCGCATCCCGACGTTCGACCTGCCATCGAGTGCAGGCGAGGAGGATCTCGACATCCCCGCGTTTCTGAAGCGACGCAATCTGTAGAAGACCACGGGTCGTTCGTACGGACTCGTTGCAGTGGTGCCGCCGTGTGACGAGCGTAGCGCTCCGTCATGCGGCGGTCCGCATTCCCGGGTACGTGTCGGGACGTCCGGCATGAACAAAGGCCTGCCGCATCGCTGCGACAGGCCTTCGCGCCGTAGTGCGGCGGTTGCGCTCTACTCGACCGGCGGTGCCGGTGGAGCGGGGGGCGCAGGTGGTGTAGGCGGTGCCGGTGGTGCCGGTGGAGCGGGTGGCGCCATCGGCGGGGCCTGCGGTGCCATCGGGACCTGCGGTGCCATCGGGGCTTGGTAGCCACCGGCAGCGGGCGGGCCGCCCTTTCCGCGCTTGATCTTCTTGAACACCATGAAGTAGTACACGATCGCGGCGATCAGCGCGGCGCCAAGCAGCCACGATGCGAACATGATCACCAGCCACAGGGTCTTCGAGTTGCCGCTCGAGTTTGGGAACTCGTACTCCTGTCGGGCGATGACGTCGACGAGCATCCAAATCCAGAAGACCAGCGAGATGAGCCCGAAGACGCCAAGGCATGCGTAGACGCCGCAGACGATGCCAAGCGCGGCATCGTCCCCTCCGTAGTAGTCCTGCGCGAAGGCGGGCGCCGCAGTAAGCAAGGCGAGGGTGCCCACCGAGAGCGAGGAGACAAACGAGAATGACCGCTTCATAGTCGTGTCACCCCCTTTCAGCGAGCAGCCATGTGGTAACACCATGGCGATGGCGCATGCGCGCATCGCTTCTGCGAGTGTGACGTAATACTGTGGGGTTGCCAACATCAGGCTGGGCAGGGCTTCCAGCGCCGAGCGGAGGGAGCAGGCGTGTTCGAGCGTGTCGTGCGTGACGGGGTCGCGATGCACGTCGTCCCCTCGCTGTTCGCCGAATCCGGGATCGGAGTCGTGTTCTCTGAGAGATCCGGTGGCGTGAGCACCGATCCCTATACGTCCCTCGACCTCGCATCGCACGTCGGGGACGATCCGGGAGCCGTTGATATCAACCGTGGCCGTCTGCTCTCGGCACTTGGCATCGCCCCCTTGCGCGACCAGCTCACGACAGCCGGGCAGATCCATGGGACGGCGTCGTGCGAGGTCACGCTGGCGAACGCGGGTTCCGGTTCGTTCGCAGACGGCGAACGACCACCGCTTGCCGACACCGACGCGCTCTGGACGCGGACCCCCGGCGTGCCTCTGCTCCTGCTCTACGCCGACTGCGTCCCGGTCGTACTCGCTCGCCCGTCCGTGCCCGCCGTCGCGGTGGTCCACGCGGGCTGGAGGGGCGCGGCAGGCGGGATCGCGGGTGCGGCCGCGCGTGCACTCGCCCGGCTCCCTGGCGAGCAGGACCTGACCGCGTTCATCGGTGCGCACATCGGACAGTGCTGTTACGAAGTAGGTCCCGAGTGCGTGTCGCATTTCGACAACGCGTTTGTTACGATTACCGCGGCCACGCCCCGCCTGGACCTCGGGGCCGCGGTCGCAGAGGACCTTAAGCGATCAGGAGTCCCGAAAGAGCGCCAGTGGCACCTCGGCATCTGTACCGCGCACAACACCGATCGCTTCTATTCGTACCGTTCCGAGGGCCGCACAGGCCGTCACGGTGCGCTCGCGGTCATTCTCTAGCACTCATCACGCTGCTTTCGCTGTCCATCGTGCTCACGTCCGGCTGCTCCGGGGACGGGGGCCGGCAGGAGGTCGTGGTGTCCGGCTCGACCACGCTGCTGCCCATCGCCGAGGTGGCTGGGGAGATGTATGGCGAATCGCACCCGGGCGTCTCCATTCTCGTTTCGGGGATGGGCTCGTCGGCCGGCATCGAGAGTGTCTCGACCGGTTCGTCGGACATCGGGACGTCGTCGCGCGAGCTCAAGGAGGCCGAGTACGAACTCGACCTGGCCGACACGCCGGTCGCCTACGACGCTATCGCCGTCATCGTGCATCCGGACAACCCGGTGCGCGAGCTGACCACCCTCGAGATTCGCTCGATCTTTGCCGGCGTCATCACTAACTGGAGTGAGCTCGGTGGACCGGACCTGGAGATCGGGCTGGTCAACCGCGACGAGGCATCCGGTACTCGCGAAGCGTTCTCCAAGATCGTCATGGGTGATGCCCGCTTCGACCTCGGTGCGGTGATTCTCCCCGGGACCGGGCAGGTACGCGCCGTCGTCTCCGATATCCCGGGCGCGGTGGGGTACATCTCGCTCGGTTTCGTGAACGATGATGTGCGCGCGGTTGCCGTCGATGGCATCGAGCCTTCTGAGGCTGCCGTGGTCGCGGGGGACTACCCGATCCAGCGCGTCTTGCACTTCTTCACACACGGAGAGGTGAGCGAGTCTGCCGTCGCGTACATCGAGTACGTGTTGTCGCCCGCAGTCCAGGACTCTGTGGTCCGTGATGCCGGTTTCATCCCGATCACCGCCAAGGAGGTCCACGGTGGCTGAGCCGCTCGAGACGAAGCGCGCTCCACAGGCGGGCGCGGCCCGCACGCTCAAGATGATGTCTCGTGCCACATACATCCAGGAGGCGCTGCTCAAGAACCTGTTCCTTACCTGCGCGATCGCGGCCGTAGCCGGCGTGGCGCTCATCTTCTTCTTCGTCGGATTCCGGGGCTGGCCGGTCATCGAGGATCCGGGTCTGGCGGCGTTCCTCTTCGGCTCCGAGTGGTCCTCCACGTTCGGCAAATTCGGAATCGGTCCGCTCGTGACCGGCACGCTCGTGGTCACGATCGGCGCCCTCGTCTTCGGCGCGCCGCTTGCCATCGGCACGGCGATCTTCCTCTCGGAGATCGCGACTCCCACCGTGCGCGGGATCGTCCGGCCGGCCGTCGAGCTTCTGGCCGGCGTGCCTTCGGTGGTGTTCGGGTTCTTCGGCCTCGTGATCGTGCGGCCGTTCGTGGCTGAGCTGACCGGGAGCATGGGTTTTGGACCGCTCACGGCGTCGCTGATCCTGGCGGTGATGATCGTGCCGACCATCGCCACGCTGACCGAGGACGCACTTCGCTCGGTGCCGCCCGGGATTCGCGAGGCGAGCTACGCTATGGGCGCGACGACGTGGCAGACCATCTACAAGGTGCTCGTCCCGGCCGCGAAGATCGGTATCTTCGACGCGATCATCCTCGGCATGGGCAGGGCGATCGGTGAGACCATGGCCGTCGTCATGGTGGCGGGCAATGCGCCGCAGTTCTTCGAGGGACTCGGCGCGCCGATCGCAACCATCACGAGTCAGATCGTGATCGACATGAGTTATGCGTCGGGCACGCATCGTACGGCGCTGTTCGGTCTGGCCATCATCCTGTTCATCATCTCGATGGGGCTCGTCGCGATCGTGCGTGCTCTCTCCCGGCTGAACGCGAAGAGGTCGTAGGCGATGGGCAAGCGCTGGACCAACCGGATCGCACTCGGGGTGCTGTGGCTGTGCGGGATCACCACGGTGACCATGCTCGGCGCCGTCATCCTTTACGTGTTCGTGCGGGGGGTCGGCCAGATCACGCCCGAGTTCATCTTCACGAAGCCGCACGGCGTGAATGCCGAGGGCGGCATCGGGCCGACCATCATCGCGACGATGTACGTCACCGGCCTGTCCATGCTCATCGTCACGCCCATCGCGGTTCTGGCCGCCGTGTACCTCGCCGAGTACGCGGTGCAGGGCAAGCTCGTGGACGCCATCCGGTTCGCCGCCGACACACTGGCCAGCGTGCCGTCGATCGTCATGGGCCTGTTCGGCTTCGCACTCTTCGTCGAGGCGATGGGGCTCGGCTTCTCGGTACTCTCCGGCGCGCTTGCGCTGTCCTTCCTCATGCTGCCGATCGTCATGCGTGCGACCGAGGAGGCGATCCGGGCGGTTCCGAAGTACATCCGCTGGGGCAGCTACGGTCTGGGCGCGAGCAAATGGCAGACCGTGAGCCGGATCGTGCTGCCCTCGGCACTTCCGCGCATCCTCACGGGCATCATCCTCGCCATGGGTCGTGCGGTCGGCGAGACTGCGGTCGTGATCTTCACGATGGGACAGGCCGTGTATCTGCCGCTCTCGCCGCTCGACTCGGGCCGGTCGATGACCGTGCACCTGTACATGCTGGCCATGGAGGGCATCAACATGGACGCCGCGTACGGCACAGCGCTCCTGCTCATGGTAATGGTGCTCTTCTTCAACCTCAGCGCACGCTGGCTTGCAGCCCGGAACAGGAGGCTCCAGGGATGAACCCTTCCCCGCCAGTTTCACAGCTTTCCACCGAACCCCTCACCGGGAACCCGAGGTTCAGCGTCCGCGGCCTCGAGTTCTTTTATGGCGACTTCCACGCGCTGACCGGCATCACGATCGACGTGCGTGAGAACTCGGTCACGGCGTTCATCGGCCCGTCGGGGTGCGGCAAGTCGACGTTTCTCAGGTGCCTCAACCGCATGAACGATCTCATCCCCGGGACACGTGTGGAGGGAACGATCACGCTCGACGGCGCGGACATCTACGGTCCGGGCGTGGACCCGGTCGACCTGCGTCGCCGCGTGGGGATGATCTTCCAGCAGCCGAACCCGTTCCCGATGTCGATCTACGACAACGTGGCATTCGGGCCCCGCCTGCACGGTGTCACGAAGAAGGCCGAGCTCGATGAGATCGTCGAGAAGGCGCTCGTGCGTGCGAACGTCTGGAAAGAGGTCAAGGACATCATGGGCCGCGGTGGTCTGACGCTCTCCGGCGGTCAGCAGCAGCGGCTGTGCATCGCGCGCGTGCTCGCGGTCCAGCCGGACGTGTTGCTCATGGACGAGCCGTGTTCGGCGATCGACCCTACGAGCGTCCAGAAGGTCGAGGACCTCATGGCCGAGCTGAAGAACTCGGTGACCATCATCATCGTCACGCACAACATGCAGCAGGCTGCGCGCGTCTCCGATGAGACAGCGTTCTTCTTGCAGGAGAAGCAGGGTGAGGCCGCCGAACTCATCGAGTTTGGACGGACCGCCGAGATCTTCACGAGCCCGCGCGACCGACGGACCGAGGACTACATCACCGGGCGTTTCGGGTAGTCAGACTGTAACGGGCGTTTCACATGCGGTGCGTCGGTCGCGGCTATAATGGCCAGACGATCGGGCGGCGACCACGATGCGAGGAGAAGCGAGCCGTGATGCGTGAGAGCTATCGCAAGGAACTCAAGGCCATCAAGGCCGAGGTCGTCGATATCGGGCGGCTGATCATAGCGGTCTCCCGCGACGCGGCCGTGTCCCTCGTCGAGGCCGACGTCGAGCTCGCCGAGGCCGTCATTGCGCGCGACGACGAGATCGACACGCGCTGTCTGGCGCTCGAGGAGCGCACGCTCGAGACCATCGCGACGCAGTTCCCGGTCGCGCGTGACCTGCGTCTGCTCCACTCGCTCGCACATATCAGCATGCACATGGAGCGCATGGGCGATCTGGCCGTCAACATCGCCAAGGCCGCGCGTCGCACCGCCGGCCGCCGCGGGCCGCAGACGCTCTACGACCTCATCAAGGCGCAGGGCAACCTCGTGCACCGCGTTCTCGAGGCGATGCTCGAGGCATTTGAGAAGAACGACCTCGAGCTGGCGTACAAGTTGAAGGAGATGGACGAGCCGATCGACCACCTCTTCAAGCAGTTCTTCCGCGAACTCGCCCGGCTGCAGGAGGAAGAAGACATCGAGTGGGCGAGCCAGATGGTGCTCGCTTCGCGCTATCTCGAGCGGATCGCGGACCACGCGGTCGACATCGGCGAGCGCCTCGTGTACATGGTGACCGGCGAGTTCGAGGCGTTTGACACGACCGGCGAGGAGACGGACACACCCGACTCGTGAGCCAGGTAGCCGAGCGATACGACGCCGTTCGCCGCCGTGTGTGCGATGCGGCGGACGCAGTCGGTCGCGATGCCGACGATATCGTCATCGTCGCGGTAGCCAAGACGGTCGGGCCGCCGGAGGTGCGCGATGCGATCGCGGCCGGCGTGACCGACTTCGGCGAGAACCGCGTCCAGGAGTTCGTCGCCAAGCGTGGTCTGTTCCCGGATGTGCGGTGGCACTTCATCGGGACACTCCAGTCGAACAAGGTCCAGCACGTGGTTGGCAAGGCGCACCTGATCCACTCGGTGGACTCCGCGCACCTGCTCGAGCGGATCGATCGCGTTGCCAGCGCCATGGGTGTCGTGCAGCCGGTGCTGCTCCAGGTCAACGTCGCGCACGAGGCTTCGAAGCATGGGATGACTCCCGACGAGGCCGTTGACGTGCTCAGATGCTCGCTCGACCTGCAGGCCGTCGACGTGCGTGGCCTCATGACCATCGCCCCGTTCGCGTCGCGTGCCGAGTCGATCCGTTGGGTCTTTCGGGACCTGCGCGGGCTGTTTGAATCCCTTGACGCTATGCGGTTCAATGGGGTGGAGATGACGGAACTCTCCATGGGGATGACCAACGATCTCGAGGTCGCCATAGAAGAGGGTGCTACCATCGTACGCATCGGTCGCGCGATCTTCGGCCGGTAGCCGATCCGACGTAAGCGAGGAGACGAGCGTGGGCGTGTGGCGTGACATCAAAGCGAGGCTCGGCTTCGGAGACGACGACTACGATGAGTACGAAGACTACGATGAGGCCGAGGATGGGGCCGAGGGCTATGACGCTCCGCCGGCCTATCGCAGCCCGTACGATGAAGAGCCGCCCACGAGCATCCGCCGTGTGAGGCGTGAGCCGGATCTCGACCGTGCGCGCGATGCCGGCAGGCACGGGACCGTCTCCCCGGGACCGGGCATGCAGGCCGTTCCGCAGGTCAAGATGCAGATCGTAGAACCGCGGGCGTATGCCGAGGCGCAGGCCATCGCGGACAGGTTCAAGTCCGGCATGTCCGTGATCATGAACCTCACCATGACCGATCCCGACATCGCGCGGCAGCTGCTTGCGTTCGCATCGGGGCTTACGTACGGACTCAATGGCGGACTGCAGAAGGTGTCCGACAAGGTCTTCATGCTCACACCCGCCAACGTGACCGTCAGCGACGCGCAGCGCGCGGCTCTGCGGGACCGGGGCCTGTTCAGTGTCGATGGATGAGGTGCCCGTGACCGCCCGCTACACGCTCGCCATCGTAGGCGGCGGCCGGATGGGCGAGGCGATAGCCGCCGGGCTCGTCTCGTCAGGAGTTCTCGGTGCCGCGTCGATCGCCGTGGCTGAGCCCAACGCCGCACGTCGTGAGGTCTTCGCCCGGCACGGTATCGCTGCCGTAGGCGATGGTCACGACATCGTCGGCGAGGCCGAGATCGTGCTGGTCGCCGTCAAGCCGCAGGTCTTCGACGCGGTTCTCGCGCATCTGGCCGATGATGTCGCCGCGGGCGCCGTCGTCGTGTCGATCGCGGCGGGAATCACGACGGCTCGCATCGAATCACTGCTCCGGCCCGACACGCCGGTCGTACGGGTCATGCCCAACACGCCCGCGATGGTCGGCGCGGGAATGGCCGTCGTGAGCGGTGGCGGCTCGGCGACCGAAGCGCAGGTCGAACGGGTTAGGACGCTGTTCGAGTCGCTCGGCGAGGCGGTCGTGATCGATGAGCGCAACCAGGACGCGGCGACGGCCATCTCGGGCTCCGGCCCTGCGTACATCGCGCTCATGATCGACGCGCTTGCGAGGGCCGGCGTCAACCAGGGACTGACCCGGGAGATCGCCCAGACACTCGCGGTGCAGACGGTGAAGGGTACGGCGGAGCTGCTCATCGCCACAGGGATGCACCCGCAGGAGCTCATCGACGGTGTTGCCAGCCCGGGAGGAACGACGATCGCGGCGATCACCGCTCTTGAGGCCGGTGGTCTGCGGACAGCCGTCTCAGATGCGGTCGAGGCGGCCGTGCGACGGGCGAAGGAACTCGGCTCATGACGCCCCTCGGCATCATCGTCCGTCTCATCGACTTCTATCAGATCCTCATCATCGTCTACGTGCTGATGTCGTGGATTCGTCCGCGCGGGTTGCTCTTCGACATCTACCGCACGCTCGGCACGATTGTTGAGCCGTGGCTCGGCATCTTTCGTCGAATCATCCCCCCGCTGGGAATGATGGACATATCGCCGATCGTCGCGATAGTCGCACTTTCGCTCATCCAGTCGGGGCTCCGAACACTCGGCGCGTAGTTGCGTTAGAATCCCGCAAGAGGACAACCCGCACACGGTCGGGAAGGACGGACCGATGAAGCTCACCCCGCTCGATATCCACCACAAGGAGTTCGGACACGCGCTCCGCGGCTACAACGAGGCCGAGGTCGACGCCTTTCTCGATCAGGTCGCCGACGAGCTCGAGCGCCTGTTCAAGGAGAACATCGACCTCTCCGAGCGCATCGACGGGCTCGACGAGAAGGTCCGCGGCTACCAGGACATGGAGCGCACGCTGCACAACACGCTCGTGAGCGCGCAGAAGTCGGCTGACGAGATCATCGGCAAGGCGCAGCAGGAAGCCGCCGCGGTGCTCAAGGATGCCGAGGTCAAGGCCAAAGAGGTCATCCACAGCGCGCTCACCTCGAAGCAGAAGGCCGTCGGCGATCTTACGCGCATCAAGCAGGCCGAAGAGGCGTTCCGCGCCGAGTTCCGGCGGATGCTCGAGACGCACCTGCGCGGCATCGCCGAGGTATCGCTTCCCGAAGACGTGACGCTCATGGTCGGCACGGTCGGCGACGAGACGATCGCGGATGCCGATGTGAGCGCTCCCCGCATCGCCCCCCGTCCCGCCACGATCGTGGTTCCCACCGATGTCGTGCCGCCGGCTCCTGCCACGGCCGACGCGCCTATCGCGGAGGAGCCGCCGGAAGCCGGTTTCGTCGCGAGCCTGCACCTCGGCGATGTTGCCGAGTCGGGACTCGAGCCGGAAGACACCGTCTCCTTTGATGTGG
>JAXMLJ010000040.1:0-9041 GCA_034368805.1 Coriobacteriia bacterium | reverse complement strand
GGCGATGTAACGGTCCGAGAGCGTGGCCGCCGCCACGATGGCGCCGTCGGTGATGCGCACGCCGTGGTGCACCTCGTAGCGCTCCTTCAGCCCACGCAGGATCGCAATGGTGTCCTCCACGGTCGGTTCGCCGACGAACACCGGCTGGAAGCGCCGCTCGAGCGCCGCGTCCTTCTCGATGTGCTCGCGGTACTCGTCGAGCGTGGTGGCGCCGATGGCGTGGAGCTCGCCACGCGCGAGCGCCGGTTTGAGCATGTTGCTCGCGTCCATCGAACCCTCGGCCGCCCCCGCGCCCACGAGCGTGTGGAGTTCATCGATGAAGAGCACGAGCCGCCCTTCGGCCTGCTCGATCTCCCGGAGCACGGCCTTCAGGCGGTCCTCGAACTCGCCGCGGTACTTGGCGCCGGCCACCATCGCGCCGAGGTCGAGCGACACAACGTCCTTGTCACGGAGTGTGGACGGTACGTCGCCGGCCACGATGCGCTGGGCGAGGCCCTCGACGATCGCGGTCTTGCCGGTGCCCGGCTCGCCGATCAGCACCGGGTTGTTCTTGGTGCGCCGCGACAGCACCTGGATCACGCGGCGTATCTCCTCGGTCCGGCCGATGACCGGGTCGAGCTTGCCATCGCGAGCGGCCTGCGTGAGGTTTCGGGAGAACCGCTCGAGCGCCTGGAACTGCGCTTCGGGGTTCTGGTCGGTCACGCGCGCGCCGGCCCGCAGCTCCTCGAGTGCCTCGAGCAGGCGCTTGGCCGTGACACCCGCACGTACGAGTATCCGTCCGGCCTCGCCCTTGTCCCCGGCGATCGCCACGAGCAGGTGCTCGGTGGACACGTACGCGTCCTTCAGCTTCTCGGCGTGCTTGAACGCATCCCCGAGAACAGTGTTGATCCGAGGCCCGATGCCGGCGGGACCGGTCACGCCACCGCCGGTGACCTTCGGCATCGCGGCGATGGCCGAGGTCACCTCGGCCTCGACGAGATCGGCGTCAGCGCCGACCTTCTGCACGATGGGACGCACGATGCCCTCGGCCGCGTCGAGCAGCGCCTTCAGCAGGTGCTCGGGCTCGATCACCTGTGACGAGGCGTCGTCGGCGATCCCCTGGGCCGCCTGCAGCGCCTCCTGCGCCTTCACTGTCAGCTTGTCCAACCGCATCGGTACCAACTCCTATGAGCCTCATAGTCCGGCTCACGGTCCGGCAGCCTCACGGGCTACCGACTGACCGTTCAGGCCGGCGCCGTTCTGTTCTTCATCACGCGTGAGTACACCCACGCGACGAGTATTCAAAGCGGACCTCCGGGAATCTCACCCGCACGCACGGCCTCGAGCCACCTCACGGGGGCGCTGCGCGAATCGCTCATCGCTCGTTCCTCCGCACGATCCCGCCACGGGGCACGTGCACGATGTCGGCGCGCATCGAACGCCGAAACTCGTTGATCTCGTGGGCGAGCCGCACCTCGGCCTGCGAGGCTGCCGCTTCCGCCTCGGCAAGCCTGGCCTCGAGCCGCTCTCTGTCCATCTCGAGCTCGATGATCCGCATCACGCCCGCCAGATTGACGCCCTCGTCTTGCGTGAGGCGCTGGATGAGCCGCAGCCGCTCGATATCGGCCTCCGAGTAGAGTCTCGTGCCACCTGGCGAACGAGTGGGCTGGACGAGCATCTTGCGCTCGTAGATGCGGAGCGTCTGCGGATGCACACCGGCCAACTCGGCCGCCACGCTGATCATGTAGACCGGCCGATCCTTGCCACTGCCTCGTTGCTGTTTGACCACGGCCGGACCTCCTTCCTCACACGATATGCGCGCGTACGTCCTCGTCACGCGAGGACTCGAAACGCTTCAGCAGTTCCTTCTGTTCGGCACTGAGCTTCTGCGGGACCGCGATCCGCACCCGCACCTTGAGGTCGCCTGTGCCCTTGCCCTTGAGCTTGGGCGCGCCTTTTCCGGGCACGCGCAGCACCTTGCCGTCGGCCGTACCGGGCGCGACTTTGAGTTTCACCTTGCCGCCGTCGGGCGTGGGCACGGTGACCTCCGCACCAAGTGCGACCTCGGCGATCGTCACCGGCAGGTCCAACAGTACGTCGGCGCCGTCGCGGGTGAAGTACGCGTGCGGCTCGATGTGCGTCACGACGTACAGGTCGCCCGCCGGTCCGCCGCCCTCGCCCGGCTCGCCCTTGCCGGCAAAACGGAGCTTGCCGCCGTCGGTCACCCCTGGCGGGATGTTCACGGTGAGCGGCTTGACACGCACGACCTTGCCCCTGCCTTTGCACGTGCTGCATGGGTGCTCGACGATCTTCCCGGTGCCGCCGCACCGCGGACATGGCCGGGAGAAGCCAAACACGCCCTGGCCCTGCGTGACGTGCCCGCTGCCCGAGCACGTCGGGCAGGTCGTGGGACTCGTCCCCGGCCGGGCACCCGTGCCTTTGCATGTGGCGCACGCCTCGGTCCGCCTGACGTCCGCCTTGGTCGACGTACCCGCTAATGCCTCATCGAAGCTCAGGGTCAGGTCGTACTGCAGGTCCGCGCCGCGGTGGGCACTCCTGCGCCGTGGCCCGCCGACTCCACCACCCGCACCGCCGAAGAGGTTCCCGAACAGGTCGCCGAGATCGCCCGCGTCGACGGTCTGGTACCCGTCGGCACCACCGGGGAAGCCTCCGCCCGGCCAACCGCCGCCCGCGCCGCCCGGCGCGCTGCCGCCCGGCGGCATGCTCCCGCCAAAGTAGCGCCCGTACGTGTCGTACTGCGTGCGCTTCTCTTCGTCGGAGAGCACCTCGTACGCCTCGTTGAGCTCCTTGAACTTCGCCTCGGAGCCACCTGCATCGGGATGATGCTTGCGCGCCTGCTTGCGGAACGCCTTCTTAATCTCATCCGCGGTCGCCGTCTTCGGCACGCCGAGTATGTCGTAGTAGTCCTTGTCGGCCATCGTCGGCTCCTTAGGCGTGCGGGCCTCCGGTGCTTACCACGACCGTCGCCGGCCGCAGGATGCGACCGTGCATGCGGTAGCCGCGCTCGTAGACCTCGACCACTGTGCCGTCCGGCAGATCCTCACGCTGTGCCTGACCGACTGCCTGGTGCTCGTTCGGATCGAACGGTTCGCCAACAGGGTCGATGCGCTCGACGCCCTCCTTGCCGAGAACGTCCAGCACCTGATCGAGCACCATGCGCACGCCATCGGCGAGCTCGGCGACATTGCCGCCCGCCTCGACGTGTATAAGCGCCCGCTCCAGGTTGTCGAGCGCGGGCAACATCTCGGCGATGACGCGCTGACCGGCGCGCCTGGCGGCGTCTTCGGCGTCGCGGACGACACGCCGCCGATAGTTGTCGAACTCCGCCTGCACGCGCTGGGCGGTCTCGAGGTGCGCGGCCGCTTCGGCGCGCGCACGCTCGAGTTCACCTTCCAGCACATCGCCCCTGAACTCGTACTCTGCGCCCAGGTCGCCCTCGAGCTCAGGGTCGAGCGGGGTGGTGTCCTTGGGATCGGTCATGGCTACTCGTCCTCATCGACGACTTCGTAGTCCGCCACTTCCTCGTCGCCGGCGCTCTCGCCGGACTCACCTTCGGCTGCCTGCTCGTCGGATGCCTCCTGGTACACGATCTCCGCCAGCTTGTAGCTCTTCTCCTGGAGCGCGGCCATCGCAGTTGCGATGGTCTCGGTGTCGTCGCCTTCAAGGGCGGTCTTGAGCTCGGCTACCGCGGCCTCGACATCGGTACGCGTGTCTTCCGGAACCTTGTCGCCGAGGTCGGTAAGTGTCTTCTCGGTGCCGTAGACGAGGCTGTCGGCGGTGTTGCGCACCTCGGCCTCCTCCTTCTTCTTACGGTCCTCGTCGGCGTGCGACTCGGCGTCGGTGACCATGCGCTCGACCTCTTCGTCGGAGAGCGCCGTCGTGCCGGTGATGGTGATCTTCTGCTCCTGGCCGGTGCCGCGGTCCTTGGCCGAGACGTTGACGATACCGTTGGCGTCTATATCGAACGTCACCTCGATCTGCGGCACGCCGCGAGGCGCGGGCGGGATGTTCATGAGGTGGAACTTGCCGAGCGTCTTGTTGTACGCGGCCATCTCGCGCTCGCCCTGGAGCACGTGGATCTCCACGCTGCTCTGTCCGTCGGCTGCGGTCGTGAAGGTCTCGCTCTTGCGGGTCGGAATGGTGGTGTTGCGCTCGATGAGCTTGGTCATCACGCCACCAAGGGTCTCGACGCCCAGCGCAAGCGGTGTCACGTCGAGCAGAAGGATGTCCTTGACGTCGCCGCCGAGCACGCCGCCCTGGATCGCGGCGCCGACCGCCACGACCTCGTCCGGGTTGACGCCCTTGTGCGGGTCCTTACCGGTGATGCCCTTGACGAGCTCCTGCACCGCCGGCATGCGGGTCGAACCACCGACGAGGATGACGTGGTCGATGTCGGCGGCCTTGATACCCGCGTCCTTGATCGCCGTCTCCACCGGCTTCTTGCACCGTTCGAGCAGGTCGGTCGTGATCTTCTGGAACTCGGCGCGCGTGAGCGTGTAATCCAGATGCTTCGGGCCCGAAGCGTCGGCCGTCACGAACGGCAGGTTGATCTGTGCGGTCTGCGTGGTCGAGAGCTCGATCTTGGCCTTCTCGGCCGCGTCCTTGAGGCGCTGGAGTGCCATCTTGTCGACACGCAGATCGATACCGTGGTCGCCGGAGAACTTCTCGGCGAGCCAGTCGATGACGCGCTGATCCCAGTCGTCGCCGCCGAGGTGGTTGTCTCCCGAGGTGCTCTTGACCTCGAACACGCCGTCGCCGATCTCGAGTACGGAAACGTCGAACGTGCCGCCGCCGAGGTCGAACACGAGGATCGTCTGGTCGTGAGCGCCCTTGTCGAGGCCGTACGCGAGCGCGGCCGCCGTGGGCTCGTTGATGATGCGCTTGACCTCGAGGCCCGCGATCTTGCCCGCGTCTTTCGTGGCCTGGCGCTGCATGTCGTTGAAGTACGCCGGGACGGTGATGACCGCTTCGGTGACCGGATGGCCGAGGTACGCCTCAGCATCGGCCTTCAGCTTGCCGATGACCATCGCCGAGATCTCCTCGGGAGTCAGGTGCGCGCCTTCGACGGCGACGACGGCGCGGCCGTCTTTGCCCTTCTCCACGGTGTACGCGATGGTGCCGCGCTCCGATTTCGTTTCCTCGAACCGGCGGCCGACGAAGCGCTTGATGGAGGTGACGGTGTGCTCGGGGTTGGTGATCGCCTGGTTCTTGGCGGCCTTGCCGACGATGCGCTCTCCGTCCTTGCGGAACGCGACGACCGACGGTGTGGTCCGGTCGCCTTCGGCGTTCACGATGATGGTGGGTTCGCCGCCCTCCATGACCGCGACCGCCGAGTTGGTGGTGCCCAGGTCGATGCCGATGATCTTGCCCATGTCGTGATGCTCCTTTCAGATCCCCTCCGGTAGGTCCGGAGCGGCCTGTGTCCTATACGCGAGAACAACGTCCGTGAGGACGCTGCGTGTCCATTGTGAAATCTGAGTGTCTCATTGTCAAGTTATCTTACTGCACCTGTACACTGTGCCCGCATCACGCTGGGATGAAACGGACCCGCCGGGCCCGCAGACAGCGGGTGCCAGACCCGGCTTGCCGTGCGCTGTCGACCCGGGCGATCTCCGTCGCTTGCATGCGCACCCACCCTTCGGTACTATCCCTGCGACATATCCGCCGCCGCACGCGTGTGGTGTAGCACTTCGAAGGAGAGCCCCCATGCCCCGACCGATCATCAACTCGGACGACTGCTCCGGCTGCGGCATCTGCGTCGATGCCTGCCCCGAAGGAGTCATCGAACTCGTCGAGGACGTTGCCCAGCCGGTGAACGAGGACGACTGCACGGCATGCAGCACGTGCATGGAGGAGTGCCCGATGGGTGCGATCACGGAGATCGAGGAAGAGTAGTCGCTCCGGATCGGATCGGCATCACTGCGGGCGTCCTCAGGGGCGCCCGTCGCGCGTCTTGGCATCGGTGCCGAGTGCCTGGAACTGACGCCACACACGGCGCTTCAGAGTAGCGTCGGCAAGCGAAGCCTCCAGTCCGTCGAGAGCAAGCACGCGCCGGCCTCCCACGGTCGTCGGCACACCGGACGCGAGGGCGGGAGCACCGTACGCCTGCGCGATGTCCGAGGCCGCGGCCGGATCGAGCGCCACCACGGTCCGGGGATCGACCGCCTCGATGATGAGCCGTAGCCGCTCGAGCCGCGCGCGCACGTCCGCATCCCCGACCCGCGTGCAGACGCGAAACCGGCCCTGTGGCATGCCGAGCGCGTCGAGCGCCTTGTCGGCCGCTTCGCCGTCGGCCCCCGCGAGTGCCCGGAGATGCTCGACATCAGCGGGCCCCGGATCGCCCTTGAGTAACACGACATCGGCGAGTTCGTCTCCGGACGTATGCACGATCGGGTCACCGGCGAGGAGTTCCTCGGCCGACGCGATCTCCGCGGCGGCCTTATCCCGGAACACCCGATCCAGGCTCGTGAGGTCCGCATCGTCGCCCGGCTCGCTCATCGCGATCGGGAGAACCACGCCGCGGTGGCGCTGAGACCACGCTGCAGGTCGACCACCGCCTGCCACCCGAACGTCCCGGCCGCCTTGTCGGGCGAAAGCACACTCGCCTCCACGTCACCGTCACGGGCGGGCCCGCGTCCGATCTCACCCGCATAACGCATCGCGACGCGCAGCCCCTCGGCAAGCATGGACACCGACGTGGCCCGTCCGGTCGAGACGTTGTACGCAGGCCCGGCGGGTCCCGGCCCCGCGAGCACCCCCTCGTACTCGGCGGCGGCGACGCACGCGCCGACGACGTCGGCCACGAAGATGAAGTCCCGCGTCTGGGCCCCGGTCCCGAAGATGACCGGCGTGATACCCGATGCCATGCGCGACGCGAACTCGGCGACGACGCCGCCCTCGCCGTCGGCGCGCTGACGCGGCCCGTAGACGTTGGCGAACCGCAGGCACGCGAAGTCGACGCCGGCAGGCCTCAAGACCTCGTCCAGCACGCACTCGGCCTCGAGCTTCGAGTGTCCGTAGGGAACGGCGGGGTCGGTGTGCGACGCCTCGGTGAGTGGAAGCTCCACCGGCTCGCCGTAGACCGCCGCCGAGGAGGCGAAGAGTACGCGGCGTGCTCCTGCGGAGACAGCCGCCTCGGCGACAGCGCGCGTCCCCCCGACGTTGACGGCCCTATCGTGATCGGGGTCCGCGACCGACGCCGCGACGCTCACCTGGGCGGCGAGGTGAACGATCACCTCGGGTCGAGCTGCCTCGATCACCGCGCGGCTCGCATCGCCGGTGATGTCGATGCAGCGAAACGCCGCAGCGGGATGGACGTTGTCCATGGAGCCGGTGGACAGATCGTCGATGATCGTGACCTCGGCCCCGCCGCCGACAAGCGCGTGAACCAGGCTTCCGCCGATGAACCCCGCCCCGCCCGTCACTACGACACGCATACGCCGCTCCTTAGTCCGTCGATCCGTCCACCCGTCGCACATCCACGAGATCCGCCTGCACCGCGAGCCGGTATGTCGCACTGTACGGCGGGTGACACGCTGTGAGCGTGAGTGACGGACGCTCGGTGGATGCCACGACTTCGACCTGACTCGGCCGCACCACGAGCGATCGCGTCACGGTGTACCGATAGCGGCGATACGGCGAATACAGATCGATGGTATCACCCTCGGTGAGCTCATCAAGCCGACGAAACGGCGCGCCGTACGTCGTGCGGTGACCGGATATCCCGCATGTGCCACTCGGCCCAGGCATATCCGTCCAGTCGATCCAGCCGGGCCCCTGCCGCAGGTCGGCGGTCGTGACACCCTTGACGACCATGACGTCGACGCCCATGTCGCCGATCACGAGGCGGCCAAACGCCTCCCCCGCCGGAAGCGCGTCCCAGTATGCGCGGTCCTCCTCGGCCCACCCGCTGAAGTCCATCGGGGGGCCGCTGGCCGATAGCAAGCCCTCGGGTGCGCCCGAATCGTACGAGGCGACGTCTCCCGCCCGGTCGCGCAGGTCACGCTGGGCGAGCCAGCCCACAAGCGTCGTCAGCGAGTAGTAGGCGACAAGCCCGATCGAGACCCCCAGCAGCAGATTGCCCACCGCATGGCGCCACCTGACTGAACGCTTCACGCCCACCGACCTCCCGGTCATCGGGCACGCGGTGTGACCTGTCTCACCAGTCTTCTGTGACGAATCACACAGAAGACGTTAAGTCCCCGCGCCGCCCTGCCGATAACCTCAGTGTACGTGAGAGACCTTGAAAAGCGCAGATCGGAACGCTCCCGAAAAGGCAAGGTCGGTCGAAAGACCGATCACGCAAAGTCACGGGTCTACCGGAGGATCACCCTCCCATGACAGCCGGACTACCGAAGGTTCGAGCCCACGCGATACGCCGGCCCGACACCACCCAAGCCTGAAGGGAGGAGTCGGGCCGATATGCGTGCGGACCTTGGATAGGGGCGATCCAAAAATGAAGAACAGCAAGAGGACGAAGGTCAGTGCGGTACTCGGCAGCGTGGCAGCGGTCCTGGTCGTTGTCCTGGCCGCCGGACTCCTGTCGTCACCGTCTGCGGCATCCGCTGCGCAGTATGTCGACAACTTCGAGAGCAAGCTCGCATCTGCCGAGGTGGCCCGTAAGGTCGTCGCCGGCACCGAGTCCCCCACGGGACTCGAGGTGGCAGCACATGCTCGGTCAGCCACGGTGATCCAGACCGTCGCGGCGCCGCGGACGACCTCGGGCACCCGCTCGACCTCGGGCGTGCGCGCCACTGCGACCCCCACCAGCAGCACGACGCAGGCCGCCAGCACGTCGGCCCCCGCACCGAGCAAGGCTGACGCCCAGGCGATCCTGAACCGCTACATCGCCAAGTACCCGATCCTCAAGGGCGCCACGGTCTCCTACGGCGACGCCAAGGGTTACCAGGCCATCTGCTACTACAAGTCGGGACGTATCGTGATCAGCCCGACCCACACGCGGAGCCTCGAGACGATCATCGGCCACGAGATCTGGCACATCATCGACTGGCGCGACAACGGCGTCATCGACTGGGGCGAGA
>JAXMLJ010000039.1:0-2863 GCA_034368805.1 Coriobacteriia bacterium | reverse complement strand
TTGTGAAGGAGCAGAAGGACCCGTACGCGGTGGACGACGAGTTGTGCACGAAGTGCGGCGTCTGCGTCCGCCTCGGCTGTCCCGCGATCTCCCGGGACGATGACGGTCGGGCCGTGATCGACGCCACCATATGCGTCGGGTGCGCGCAGTGCGTTCAGGTATGCCGCTACGATGCGATCGTGGTATCGGGAGCGGCGTGCGACTTCGGAGGTGCGCTATGAGCGTGACGACGGTCGTTCTCGCCGGCGTCGGCGGTCAGGGCACTATTCTCGCCGGCGACGTGCTGGCGAAGGTGGCGGTAGCTGAGGGCCACGACGTGAAGCTGTCCGAGGTTCACGGCATGGCGCAGCGGGGAGGGTCGGTGGACACGGCCGTCCGGTTCGGGGAGTGCGTATACTCGCCGGTGGTCGACCCCGGTGTTGCCGACCACCTCATCGCGTTCGAGATGATCGAAGCCGCTCGCGCCCTGCGCTTCCTGCGGCGCGGTGGATGTCTGGTGGTGAATCGGCGGGTGGTTGCGCCGCTTCCGGTGCTTATCGGCGATCTTCCCGCGCCTCCCGACCTCGAACCGGCGCTGGCCACAGGCGGCGCGATCTTCATCGATGCCGAAGCGCTCGCGTGCGAGGCCGGAAGCCCGCGTTCGGCCAACATCGTGCTGCTCGGCGCGGCGTCGTACCGGTTGCCGTTCGCAGAGCAGACCTGGCAACGCATCATCGAGGAGCGGGTACCGCCGAAGACCGTCGAGGCTAATCTGCGTGCGTTCCGGCTCGGGTCGGAAGCATGCGCGGAAGGAGCGTGTGCGCTATGAGCGAGCGCCCGGTCGTCGTACAGCTTTCGGTGTTCATCGCCAACGAAGCCGGCCGGGTGAGTGAGGTGACCGGGCTTCTCGGAGAACATGGCATCAACATCCGCGGATTCTCGGTCTCGGACACCGCCGACTACGGCATATTGCGACTCGTGGTCGACAAGCCCGGTGAGGCGTTCAGCGTGCTGAAGGAGGCCGGGTTCACCGTCCGAGAGGACGAGGTCATCTGCATCGATCTGCCGGACCGGCCCGGTGGCCTTGCAGAGGTCTTAAGGATCGTGGCGGAGGCGGGAGTCAACATCGAGTACGTGTACTCGCTGGTCTCGACCTTTGTCGTCATCAACGTCGGGGACGTGGGCCGTGCGCTGCAGTTGCTCGGCGATCGCCCCGTTCGGCTGGTGTCCCAGCAGGACATCGCAGCCGTAGACCTGTAGTGGAGGAGTCCGCTCTCGCCGGTGAAGTACGAGGGCGGCATGAGGTAAGGGGATGATGGGAATGCAGAAGCGTCTGTGGGTGATGGTGGTATTCGTGCTGGTCCTTGCGCTCGCGATCGCGCCGCTGGGGGGCTGCGCGCAGCCGGACGAGGACGCGACCGGCACGGAGGAGGCGGACACGCCGAAGGAGCCCTACGTGCTCGGAGCCGTACTCTCGCTCACCGGGGCGCAGGCCGGCCTCGGCGGACCCGAGAAGAACGCGATCCTGATGGAGGTCGCGCGCATCAACGAGGAGGGCGGCATCAACGGTCACCCGCTCGAGGTGATCATCGAGGACGACGCGAGCGACGTGGACCAGGCGATCGCCCGGACCACCAAGCTCATCGAGCAGGACGAGGTGCTGGCGATCATCGGCTCCACCGGTACCGGCCAGAGCATGGCGATGCGCGAGGCCATCAACGAGGCCGGGATTCCTCAGGTGTCGTTGGCAGGCAGCCTTATCATCACGTCCGACTTCGACCCGCTCGTGTTCCAGACGCCGTGGTCAAACGCCCTGGTGGTCGACACGACGCTCGAGTATCTGAAGGCCGAAGGCTTCTCGAAGATCGGCCTGATCACCGAGGACACCGGCTTTGGCAAAGACGGCCGGACGCTCGTGAGTGCGACGGCTGCCGACTACGGGCTCGAGGTCGTGAGCGACCAGGTCTTCAAGCCGGCCGATACCGACATGACCGGGCAGCTCACCGTGATCAAGAGCGCGGGCGCCGACGTGGTGCTCATGTGGTCCTCGGTGGCGGCTTCCTCGATCGTTCCGAAGAACATGGCGCAGCTCAACATGGGCATCCCGCTCGTGGGAAGCCACGGTATCGCCCGGCAGGAGTTCGTGACCAGCGCGGGCGCCGCGGCCGAGGGCACCGTGATGTTCGCGGGCAAGATCCTTGCGCCTGAGGCATACGGCGTCGGCACTGAGAGCTACGAGGCGGCGACCGGCTTCATCGAGCGGTACACGGAGGAGTACGGCGAGGCACCCACCAACACGTTCGCCGGCCACGCGTACGACGGCCTGTATCTGGTCGTGGAGGCGCTCAAGCGGCTCGACGAGGGTTTCACGTCAGCCGAACTGCGTGACGAGATCGAGAACACAAGCGGTTTCGCGGGAATCGGCGGCGTGTTCACGTTCTCGCCGACCGACCACAACGGCATGAACGCCGACGACCTCGTCGGCTACAAGGCCACAGGCGGGAGCTGGGCACTCCTGGACTAGCGGCACTCACGGGTACGCGACACCCGATGCGGACGTGCCGGGTGTCGCGTGTCCCGGGTAATGGCGGACGAATGTGGATTGGGGACGGCACACGATGACCGGGATGAAGCGCGGCATGATGCTCCTGCTCGCCCTTGTTCTGCTGCTCGGCATCACCCTGCCAAGCGGATGCGCCGATGAGGGTACCGGCGGTTCGGGCGTGTCCGGCGGCGGGGAGAAGGAGCCCTACGTGCTCGGAGCAGTACTCTCGCTCACCGGGGCGCAGGCCGGCCTCGGCGGACCCGAGAAGAACGCGATCCTGATGGAGGTCGCGCGCATCAACGAGGAGGGCGGCATCAACGGTCACCCGCTCGAGGTGAT
>JAXMLJ010000038.1:0-14394 GCA_034368805.1 Coriobacteriia bacterium | reverse complement strand
GGGATCGTGCGCGCGCGCTCGGGGTGCAGGATGCACGTGAGGTCCTCGGCCATGTAGTCGCCCTCGCGCTGCCACGCCTTGGCGCGGCAGCCACGGCAGATGCGCGAGTACTCGCAGTTCTCCGGCGCGCAGATGCCCGTGGACTCCTCCAGGTCGATCGCGTACAGCGCGGCCGTGGCCTCGGCGAGGCTCATCTCACGGATGTTGCCCACCACCCAGTCCTGCGCGAACTGGCAGGGCATGATGCCGCCCTCCGAGTTGATGTTCATGTGGCCCTTGCCCACCGGGCAGGCGCTCATGATCTTGAGGCGCTCCAGGCCCTTGGAGACGTCCACGCCGCGCTCGATGAACCGCTCGGCGATGTAGGGGATGACCGAGGGGATCGCGCCGATGTCGTACTCGAGCTTCACGTCAGGGTCGAGCATGTCGCTTACCACGAAGTCCGCGAGCTCGCGCCACTGCTCAACCGTGACGCGCGAGTCGTCCTCGCCTTCGCTGCGGCCGGCGGTGATGAGGTCGCAGATGTAGACGAGGCCGCAGTCGAGGTCCTTTGCCATCTGGATGATGTCGAAGATGTACGGCCACGTATCCACGGACAGTGCCGTCTTGAGCACGACGCCCACGCCCTCGGCACGAAGCGCCTTGATGGCCGTGACCACGCGTGCGTGCGTGCCGGGCACGCCCACCATCGCGTCGTGGAACTCGGCCGGGCCGTACATGGAGGTGGCGATCCAGCGCACGCCGTACTCCTTGAGACGCCGGGCGGCGGCCTCGTCGATGAACGTGCAGTTGGTGGAGATCGTGGGGCGCACGCCCTGGGCGTTCACCTCGGCGAGGATCTCCCAGAAGTTAGGGCGCATCATCGGCTCGCCGCCCGAGAGGAAGACCACCGGCACGCCGGCCTCGCCCATGCGGCGCACGAGGTCGATGGTCTCCTCGTCGGAGAGCTGGTCGGGGAGCGCGTGACCGTCGGCAGCCATGTAGCAGTGGTCGCACAGCAGGTTGCAGCGGTTGGTGATGTTCCAGATGACGTCGGACGGCCTACCGAGTTCGGCGGCCTTGAGCGCCTTGTTCTCGACGTCGGCCAGGGGGCCGTCGAAGAAGAGCGAGCGGACGTGTGCCATGCGGTGGGCCTCCTACGATGGGGCGATGCGTGCGGCCCCGTGCCGCCAGGGGATTTAGCGAACCCTAACAGGGTAGCACCGTGCAAGAGGCGAGCCAAACGGGGGCACGCAGTGATACGCTGCAGGAGGGAGGGACGAGCGATGGTGATCATCCGGAAGACTGCGGCATCAATCATCGTGCTTTGCCTAGGGCTCGTCTTCGGCTGCGCCTCTGCCGAGCTGCCCGGATACACGAGCTTGCTTGCCGACGAGGCGACATCCACACCCGGCTTTGCGGAGTCAGGTAGCGTTGAGCCGACCGATTCGGCGGTGCTGGTGGTTCGCGCCGAGAAGAAGCCGACGCCGGTTGCGGTCGTGCCGCCTGCTGGTGCCGCGTCGGCCGCGAAGACGACCGCGAAGACGACCGGGGCGTCCCCCGTGAGCTCCTCTTCCGATAGTCCGCCGCAGACTTACCCGTACGGCCGGTGCACGGCGTCCGCATCGCCGGCGAGTCCGTCGATCGGTGGGTCGGTCACGCTCTCTGTGAAGGTCATCAACCCGGCCGGTGCCCCTCTGCCGGGCGTCGCGGTGGTCTTCATCAGCAGCTACATGCCGTATCCCGGGGAGGGTGGCTTTCCCGCTCCACAGCCGAAGGGGTACGCGAGTGCCACCACGAACGCATCCGGGGTCGCATCGGTCAGCGTGCGCGCGACTCCCTACAACTGCAAGACGGGAGTCCAGGTGCAGGTCAACGCGAAGGCCGGCCACAATCTCGCGCTCACCAGCTACACCGCGCAGTAGGGCTCCTGACGCGGTTGGCCAAAGGGCATAGTCTTGCCGTCGCATCGGGCGCAGTATACACTCGATATACACGCGCAACGCATCGGAGCTGTCATGAGAGTGAAGACACGCAAGGTCGGCAACAGCCTCACGGTCACCATCCCCAAGGAACTGGTGACCGAGATGGACCTGGCCGAGGACACCGACATGAACATCTTCGTGCGCGAGGGGGCGGTCGTGCTCGAGCCGGTCGTCTCGCGGTGGGAGCGCCTGGTCGAGCGGGTGCGTACCGAGGCCGCGGCCCGCGGCACGGACGAGGCGGACGTCGCGGCGGAGATGCGCCGCGTGCGGCCGGGCTACGGCGGCCCTGCGCCAGACGCGGATGACGAGAGCGCCGGCTAGCGTGCGTCCGCTCCGCGTGCTGATCGACACGAACGTGCTCGTCTCGGGCGTGCTCTTCGGCGGCGTGCCGGGGGATATCCTGGACGCTGCTCGCACCGGCCCGATCATCGGCATCGTCTCGCTCCACATCCTCGGCGAGTTCAGGGACGTGCTGACCCGCCCTCGCTTCGGCGTGGACGTCGCGCTCGCCGATTCGCTTGCCGAGGAGGTCGCCGGCTTCTGCGAAGTCGTCGCAGTCGAGCGCGCCTCGGCCTCCTGGAGCAGGGACGCTGACGACGATCCGGTGGTCGAGGCGGCGCTCATCGCGGGCGCGGATGTCGTGGTCACCGGGGACGGGCATCTGTTGGTACTCGAGTTACAAGCGCCGCGGTTCGTCACCCCCGGAGCGCTCGCAGCCGAGCTGGATCGGTAGCGGCCGCTCCTACGCCTTCCAGGGGAACAGCAGCCACGTGGTGAAGCCGAGCGTGCCGATGACGAGCACGAGTCTGATCGGCAGTGCCCACGGTAGGACCCAGATCGCTAGCGCGATCATCCACGGCAGGAACAGCAGCCAGATCACGCCCTGCACCAGGATGTTGAGCGAGCGGGTCCACTCCCAGATCTCGTTCAGGCGGCCGGGGTCGGTGACGAGGTAGTAGCCGAACATCGTCGTAGCCACCAGCGAGAGGGCGAACACCGATATAGACTATGCCGCCTCGCCAGCCGTTTGTCCTGCGATCGCGATTCCCTTCATCGTGCTTCTCCTTCGTGTTTGTGGAAACCCAAACGGTTTCCGGTTTCCTATGGCCCTGAGAAAGGGCCGTGCGCGCGGCCATCGGCCGGCACCGGCCCGTGTGCCCTACTGCAAGAACTTGAGGATGCGCTCGATCAGCTCGGCATCGTGGTCCACCGAGGGGTCTTCGTTCACTCCGACGAGGTAGTCGAGCAGCATCGCGGCGATCGCGCGTTCCACGAAGACCGTGTCACCCGGGGCGAATTCGCCCGCCGCCATCCCCGCCCCGATGAGTTCGCGCAGGAGCTCCCCGTTGGCCTGGCGGAACGCGTCGGCGGCGATCTCGTACTCGCGCAGCCACTCGTCACGGCCGGTCTTGTTGATGTGCGCGCGCGCCGAGCCGATCACTAGCCGCATGAGCGCCTCCACTCGCGCGGCGTACGAGGGCAGCGTGGCCACGGCGGCTGCCAGCCGCAGCTTCTCGCGTGCCGCCTGACCGGCGACGAGGTACGCGTAGATGTCGCGCTTGCTGTCGAAGTGGACGTAGATCGTCTTCTTCGAGATGTGAAGCTCGCGCGCCACGTCGTCTAGGGTGGTGCGGTCGTAGCCGGCCGCGGTGAGCCGCCGCTCGAACGCACGAGCTATCTGCTGCTTGGTCGTGCTCACGGCGCACCTCCATCGGCCGGATGGAAACTCATGTCGTCCGCAGTTGCCATCATGGAAACTGAGATGTCAAGCGGTTTCCTACGACATCGCGGAGTGATACTTCACCTGTGTCGACCTCATCTAACGCTGGCGCGTCCTCCGCTGTGCCGGACGGCGCCTGCGGCGGCGGGTGCGTCGCGTGCGCTCCACCCCCTCGGCGTGCTACCCTGTACCGCCCTTTCACTGACCGAGTAGCTGGAGTCCCCATGCGCGCCGCTGACATCCGCAACATCGCGATCATCGCTCACGTCGACCACGGTAAGACCACCATCGTGGACCGGCTGCTGCAGTCCACGCACGTCTTCCGCGACAACCAGACGGTCGTCGACCAGGTGCTCGACAGTAACGACCAGGAGCGTGAGCGCGGGATCACCATCCTCGCAAAGAACATCTCGGTCCGCTGGGGCGACGTAAAGATCAACGTCATCGACACGCCCGGCCACGCGGACTTCGGCGGCGAGGTGGAGCGCGTTCTCAAGATGGCCGACGGGTGTCTGCTCATCGTCGACGCCTTCGACGGCCCGATGCCCCAGACGCGCTTCGTGCTCCGGCACGCGCTCGAGCACGGACTCAAGCCGCTCGTGGTCGTCAACAAGATCGACCGGGACGGCGCCCGTCCTCTCGAGGTCATCGGCGAGGTGTTCGACCTCATGGTCGACCTCGGCGCGGACGACTCGCAGCTCGACTTCCCGATCATCTACACAAGCGCCGTGAACGGCTATGCGCGGCTCGAGCCCGACGACGGCAACATGGACATGTCCCCGCTGCTCGACGCGATCGTCGAGCACGTGCCGTGTCCGGACGTGGACCCCGACGGTCCGGTGGCCATGCAGGTCTGCACCATCGACCACTCGGACTACGTCGGCCGCATCGGGATCGGGCGCATTTTCTCGGGCACCTTGCACGACGGCGAGAAGATCCTCGTCATCAAGAACGATGGCAGTCGTTACCAGGCCGTCGTCAAACAACTCTTCACGTTCGAGGCGCTTGGCCGAGCCGAGGCGACACAGGCGCACGCAGGCGACATCGTCGCGGTGGTGGGCGTGGACGATGCCGACATCGGCGACATGTTCACCTGCCGACTCGAGCCGGTACAACTCGACCCCATCCACGTTGAAGAACCGACGATGTCGGTCGTGTTCGCGGCTTCCACGAGCCCGCTTGTCGGCCAGGAGGGCACTATCGTCGGCGGCCGGCAGATCAAGGAGCGGCTGCTCCGCGAGGCCGAGTCCAACATCTCGATGCGCATCACCGAGAGCGAGGACAAGACCGGGATGGAGGTCGCCGGCCGCGGCGTGCTCCACCTCTCGGTGCTCATGGAGACGATGCGCCGGGAGGGCTACGAGTTCCAGGTCGGCCGCCCGCAGGTGATCATCCGTCACGAGGGCGGCAAGAAGCTCGAGCCGATCGAGCAGGCGGTCGTTGACGTCCCGGCCGAGTACGCGGGCAAGGTCATCGAGATCTTCGGTAGCCGTGGCGGCGAGATGACCGACATGGTCCAGCGCGACGAGCACGTGCATCTCGAGTTCAAGATCGCGTCCCGCGGCGTGATGGGCCTGCGCACCCGTATCCTCAACGCCACCCGCGGCGAGGCGACGTTGTTCCACCACTTCTTCGAGTACGGCCCGTATCGCGGTGACATCGGCGGTCGCATCAACGGCTCGCTCATCGCCATGTCCACCGACAAGGCCGTAGCCTTCGCGCTCGACGCGCTACAGACGCGCGGCAAGATGTTCATCGGCCCGGGCGAGATGTGTTACGAGGGCATGATCGTCGGCGAGCACGCCAAGGACAACGACCTCGTGGTCAACGTGGCCAAGGCCAAGCAGCTCACCAACATGCGCGCCGCGTCTGCCGATAAGGGTATCCAGCTCGCCCCGCCGATCACGTTCACGCTCGAAGAGGCGCTCGAGTATATCGAGGACGACGAGCTCGTCGAAGTCACGCCGAAGAGCATCAGGCTGCGCAAGCGGCTGCTCGCCGAGAACGATCGCAAGAAGTCGCGCCGCGCGTAAGGTGTCCTTTGCCTGCGGTGCGCGTGCGTGTGAAGCGGGTGCTCGAGGCCCCATAGCGCACAGCAGCGGCGCCCTACCCCCCGTAGGCGCCGCTCGCCTCGACTGTAGCGCGCATGTCTCCGTGGCGCAGCGCTCGCGCCGCGGCGATTTGGCGAGCGGCGGCTTTTCCGACGAGCGGTGACGACAAGAGGTGCAACCGTCGGATGGGCGGTCCGTGAGGTATGCGGCGACGCGCATATCCATATCGTACGCCGACACCCCCCGCCTCGGCATGATTCTCGCTTGCGCACTTTCGCGGGCGAGGTCCCGAGGGCGCGATACGGCGCACCGCCGTCAAGGGAGGAGGTGATCCAGCGTTGAGTAGTCCCAACATCGCTGCGCTGGTTCTGACCGCTACTGAGAGAGTGGAGGACAGGACCTCCTGAGCACGGCGGCGTTCCGGGACGTTCGCGTTCCGGCCGCAAGGCGCCACCTGCAACGGATGAACGTCGCTGTGATGCAGCGATGGGAGGGGCCGCTTCAGTAAGAGGCGGCCCCTCCGGCGTTTACGGTGACCTGCTACGCTACCGTTTCGAGTCCGCCGGACAGGGAGGCCCGATGTTGCTCAGACCGATCGATCCATTGGAGGTTGAGGCGGTCGTCGACGTGCATCGGCGCGCGTTCGGCAGTGATGTCGAGGCGGATCTCGCGCGTGCGCTCATGCTTGACGATGCATTCGTGCGCACCCTGTCGTTCGTTGCCGAGGACGGGGGTCGGCTACTCGGCCACGTGCTCTTCTCCCGGTCGTGGCTCGCGCGCGACGACGGCGAGCCGGGGTTCCCGCTCCTGGTGCTCGCGCCACTCGCCGTAGTGCCCGAGTCGCAGCACGAAGGCGTCGGCACCACGCTCGTCGAGGCCGCGATCGCACGTGCCCGCGAATCCGGCGAGATCGGCATGCTCGTGTTTGGCGATCCGGCGTACTACGGCCGCTTCGGATTCACCGACGCCTGGGCCAAGGGCGTCCGTACCCCTCATCCGGCTGAGCCGACATGGGGATGGCAGGCGCTGGAACTCGCCGAGGGTGTGCTCGGGCCCTCGGGCATCCTGCGCGTCGCCCCGCCGCTCGATGCTCCGGAGATGTGGATCGCGTGAGTCCCCGGCGAACCTAGGTTCCGGGCGCTGCCTCCTGAACCCTCCCCACGGCGGCGATCGCCTCACCGAGCGTCGCGGTCGGTGGCACCGGTAGCCCGGCGCCGGCACCCGAACGCACGATGCGCTCGGCGACACGCTCTCCGGCGCAGCACAGCGCAACCCCCACCCCTCGCTTCTGTAGCCGGTGGACCGTCTCCTCGAGACTGGTCAGTGCCGTGAGGTCGACGAACGGCACGCGTTCGAGGCTCACGACGATGGCGCGCGGCTCGGTATGCGTGTGCAGCAGGGCCGCTTCGAACTGCTCGATAGCGCCGAAGAAGAAGGGTCCCTCGATCGTGTAGATGAGGACGTCCTCGAAGATCGCCACCTGCTCCGGAGCGTGTTCGGCAGCGGTCTCGGCATCGAGGAGGTTCACACCGACCGCCGCGGTCATGCGGCGGAAGAAGTTCAGCATCGCCAGGATGACGCCCACCTCGACTGCCACCACCAGGTCGGCGAAGACCGTGAGCGCGAGTGTCACGAGCAGCACCGCCACGTCCGATCGGGGAGCGCGGCGCACGGTTCGTACCACCCGGCCGAGGTCGCTCATGTTGAACGCGACCACGAACAGGATGGCCGCAAGCGTTGCGAGCGGCACGTTCGTGGCGAGCGGCGCAAGCGCGACGACGACGAGCAACACGGTCGCCACGTGCACGATGCCGGCAAGCGGGCTGTTGCCCCCGTGGCGGATGTTCGTTGCGGTGCGGGCGATCGCCCCGGTGGCCGCGAACCCGCCAAACAGGGAAGCGGCCACGTTGGCCGCACCCTGTCCGAGGAGTTCCTGATTGGCATCGTGTCTCGTGCCGGTCATGCCGTCGGCCACTGTAGCCGAGAGTAGCGATTCGATCGCGCCGAGGAGCGCGATAGCGAACGCCGGTCGGATGAGGTCGGGCAGGTCCGCGAGCGGGATGCCCGGTAGCGCGAACGACGGCAGCCCTCGCGGCAGGCCGCCGAAGGCGGTGCCGATGGTGGCCACGCTCTCCGGGTGTGCGAGCGTGACGAAGACCGTGCCGCTCACGAGTGCCACGAGCGGCGCCGGGATCTGACCAAGCGCCGGAATTCTCGGCCACACCACGATCACGAGCACGCTCGCAAGCGCGAGCAGGGTCGTCGTCGGGTCGAGCGAGGGCAGCGCACCCACCAAACCTGCGAGTTTCTCGGCGAAGTGCTCACCAGCCGGCGTCTCAAGTCCGAAGAAGTTGGGCCACTGGCCGACGAAGATGACGACTGCGATCCCCGCGGTGAATCCGAGCACCACCGACTCCGGGATGTACTTGATCACGGTCCCGAGACGCGCGACGCCGAACACGAGCAAGATCAGGCCTGCGAGCAGCGTGACCGTCTGCAGACCCGCCACGCCGTATCGGGCGGTCACTCCGGCGAGCAGGACCGCGAAAGCGCCGGTGGGGCCGGCGATCTGTACCCGGCTGCCGCCGAAGAGCGTGACCACCAGTCCTGCCACGATGGCGGTGTAGAGTCCCTGCTCGGGCTTGGCGCCCGCTGCGATCGCGAAGGCCATGGCGAGCGGGATCGCCACGACGCCGACCACCACGCCGCCAGCCAGGTTTGGGAGCCAGTGCTCCCGGCGGAGCAGACCGGCGCGCCAGGCTTCGAGTATCGCGGGCTTCACGGGCAGGTCCTTTCGGCTCGACACAGCATGCGGGTATACGTCCGTTTGGTGCGGGAATGCGCCGGCTTCGTTCGGGCAGGCGTCGTCCGGAGGCGCGTTGGCCAGTGTACTCCTGTTGGCGGTAATGTGACGGCGACGATATGCGTTGCCCCGGATACCGATCCGCCGGACCGGCGCGCGGGCGACACGGGAGGGGACCGAGTCACTATGATCAAGCACATCGTGTTCTGGAAGCTTGCCGATGAGGCCGATGGTTACACCAAGGCCGAGAATCTCGAGCGCATGAAGGCGGCTGTGGAAGCGATGCGCGGCTCGGTTCCGGGCATAGCCGAGCTGGAGATCGGCGTCGACTTCGAGGGCTCAGATGCCGCGTGGGACGTGGCGCTGTACTCGGCGTTCGAGACGCGCGAAGCGCTCGACGCGTACCAGGCGCATCCGGCGCACGAGCAGGTGAAGGAACTGGTGGCGCGCATCCGCACCGACCGCGCGGTGGTGGATTACGAGGCGTGAAGCCGGCGGCCACGTCCGGTCCGCCGCCGGCTGCATCAGGCTACGGCCGCTGGCACTTCGGGTATCCTGGGGGCACAGCCTCCCGACACGACCCGATAGGATCGCGCCGATGGTGTCCATCTTCCACGAGATCGCGCTTATCCTCGCGCTTGCCGCCATCGCTGGCGCCGTTGCGACCGCCCTGCGCCAGCCGCTGATCGTCGCGTTCATCGCCGTGGGCCTCGTGGCGGGGCCGGTCGGGTTCGGTATCGTGCAGGACCGAGACGCGGTGGACTTGCTCGCCAAGCTCGGCATCGCCGTGTTGCTGTTCGTGGTCGGCCTGAAACTCGATGTCGATCTTGTCCGCTCGGTGGGGCGTGTCGCGCTCGCCACCGGCATGGGGCAGGTGCTCTTCACGTCGGGGTTCGGCTTCGTGATCGCGCGCCTGCTCGGGCTCGAGCCGATGGCCGCGCTGTACGTAGCGGTGGCGCTCACGTTCTCGAGCACGATCATCATCGTCAAGCTGCTGTCGGACAAGCGCGAGATCGACTCGCTTCACGGGCGTATTGCCGTCGGCTTCCTCATCGTCCAGGACATCGTCGTCATCGTGGTGATGGTGCTGCTGAGCGCATTCGCCGGCGACGCCGGTGAGGCGACCAAAGACGCGCTCCGGATCGCCGGCAGCGGGATCGCGTTCGTGGTGGTGGTGGCCGCGCTCTCGCGGTTCGTGTTGCCGTGGCTGCTCGATCGGCTGGCGCGTTCGCCCGAGATGCTCATGCTCTTCGCTATCACCTGGGCTGTCGCGCTCGCTGCGGCGGGCGATACCCTCGGGTTCAGCAAGGAGGTGGGCGCGTTCATCGCCGGTGTCTCACTGGCGTCCACGCGCTATCGCGAGGCGCTCGCCACGCGCCTCGTGAGCATCCGCGACTTCATGCTGCTGTTCTTCTTCCTCGACCTCGGCGCCAAGTTGGATGTGACGTCGATCGGCGACCAGTTGCCACGCGCGCTCGCGCTCTCGGTCTTCGTGCTCGTGGGCAACCCGCTCATCGTGCTCACGATCATGGGCCTGATGGGCTACCGGCGCCGCACGTCGCTCCTCGCGGGTCTCACGGTGGCGCAGATCTCGGAGTTCTCGCTGATCTTCGGCGCGCTCGGCGTCACACTCGGGCACATCACGCAGCAGACGCTCAGCCTCATCACCGTGGTCGGGATCATCACCATCGGCCTGTCCACGTACCTGATCCTGTACTCGCACAAGCTCTACGACTTGCTCTCAGGGCCGTTGCGGATCTTCGAGCGGAAGCATGCGCACAGCGAGCGCGCCGAGTCGACCACCGGCCCCTCGCGGGTCGACGCGATCGTGCTCGGTCTCGGCAGGTACGGGGACGACCTTGCGGTGGGCCTGTCCGAGGGAGGCATGCGTGTGCTCGGGGTCGATTTCGACCCGGGACGGGTGAGGCGCGGCCTCGCGCGTGGCATCGATGCGCAGTACGGCGATGCCGAGGATCCGGAGATCGCATCGATACTCCCGCTCGCGCGGGCTTCCTGGGTGGTGAGCACGTTGCCTGAGGCTGCGGTCAACCTCGAGCTCATGCAGTCACTTGAGGCGCACGGCTACACTGGCTCGTTCGCCGCGACGGCGCACGACGTCCAGACCGCGGACCGGTTGCGGGCCGCGGGCGCCGACCTCGTGCTGCTGCCGTTCGCAGACGCTGCCGAGCGCGCGGTGGAGCGCATCACCGAGGCGGCTACCGCCTGAGGCGACGTCTCGCGCCGCCGCCGCTTACGGTCGCTGCGCCTGAACGGTGACGCTGTGGAAGAGCTTCGCCACGCGACGGGCCTCGTCGGCATCGAGGGTGCCGGGCAGGTTCGCGCGAAACGAGGACGCGAGCGCGTCGGCTTCGTCGTCGTCCATCGCGTAGGCGGCGTCGCTCACCACGCGCACGTCGGAAAACCCGGCCTCCTCGATCGCGCCGAGGTAGTCCTCGAGCGTGGAGGCGCCGCCGAGGCACGCCACGTACGCGGCCACCGACTCGCGCGCGAGCTCGGGCAGTGGTTCGCTCGTCACGATGTCGGATACCGAGATGCGGCCGCCGGGTCTCGTGATCCGGAACGTCTCGGCGAACGCCCGGCGCTTGTCGGGTACGAGATTGATCACGCAGTTGGAGATCACGATGTCGGCGGTCTTGTCGGCCACGGGCAGCGCTTCGATCTCGCCGAGGCGGAACTCGACGTTGGTGATGCCGCCGCGATCGGCGTTGCGGCGAGCGAGCGCGATCATCTCGGGCGTCATGTCGACACCGATGACGCGACCGGCCGGGCCGACCTTGCGCGCGGCGAGGAAGCAGTCGATGCCGCCGCCGCTGCCGAGGTCCACCACGGTCTCGCCCTCGGCCAGCGACTCGAGTGCGAGCGGGTTGCCGCACCCGAGCCCGAGATCGGCATCGCCGGGAAGGGCCTCGAGGTCTGCAGCGTCGTAGGAGCCGGGGACCACCGCGGTCGCTCCTGTGGCTGCCGAGCCGCCACAGCACGAGCCCGCGCCGCAGCAGGACGTCTTGGTGACCGCATGCCCGGCGTAGCGGTCGCGGACCGCCTCTTTGATCGTCGTGTCGTTGTGGGTTCCCATCGGTTCTCCTCTCGGGCGGCAGTGCCGCCGCCGCCAGGTGTCAGGTATCGAGGCCGAGCGCCGGGCCGATCACCGAGCGGACCGCGCCGGCGATGGCGTCGGCCTTGACGAGCGTCAGGCAGCAGATGCCGCCGTCCTCACCGCGGTAGCTCACCAGCGCGAGCCGGTCACCCGGCTCGATGCCGGTGCGGATGCGCACGTCCTTGGGCACCACGAGTTGTCCGCGCTCATCGATGCTCACGACCGCCTCAAGCGCGCAGCAGCCGCCGGGAACACACGTAGCACAGTCGTCGGATGCGGGCATGGCGGCCTCCATAGTGTCAGCAGAATCAGTAGAATCAGAATCTACTGACTGAGGTGGCCTGTCAACCCCGCAAAGCGCTCAGCGGTTGAGCCACGTGATGCTCGACTGCAGCGCGGTCGCGATCATCACCCACACGAGGTAAGGGGTGAGCGCGAGTGATGCCCAGCGCGCGTGAGGCCAGATCGCGATCATCGACCAGATGATCGTCGCCAGCACGACGATGATGTCGAGCTCGGCAAGCCAGAGGTTGCGCAGCCCGAACTGGATCGGCGTGAACGCGACGTTGGCGACCACGTTCAAGAGGATCGGCAGCAGCAGCGTTGGCGGGAACTCGCCGCGAGCGATGCGGTAGATGACGTAGCCGTACGCTGCGATGATGATCGGGTACAGGATGCTCCACACGATGCCGAAGACGGGTGCCGGCGGTGCCCATGCGGGCTTGGCGAGCTCCTCGTACCAGTTCATGCAGCACCTCCGCGACCGCCGCGGGCCGGTACGCCTGAGTGCCCGAGGCCACGCAGCACGAACGCCCTGAGCTGGCCGACCGCGTCGCGGACCTCATCGGTGCCGGTGAAGCCGAGCTCGAGTCCCTGCAGCGCGCCGAGGATGAACCACGCCGACTTCTCGGGGTCTTCGGCCACGAAGCTGCCCTCGGCCACGCCCTGATCGATGATACGGGCGAGGTGCGGCATCAGCCGGGGGACGATCGAGCGGTTCACGCTGTCGTGGAACGCGAGGTTGTCAGGGCGATGGAAGATGCCCATCAACTCGATCTCGTAGGGCTCGTCGTTGATCTCCACGAGCGCTGAAGCCATGGCGTCCAGCTTCTCGACCGCGCTGCGGCCGGGATCATCGAGCGCCGATTCGATGCGCGCAACCATGCCGTCAATGAGCATCTCGGCCACCGCGCAGACGATGTCGTCCTTGCTGTCGAAGTACAGGTAGAAGGTGCCCTGCGCCACGCCGGCCGCGCGCACGATGTCGCTCACGGTGGTGGCGGCCACGCCGCGCTCAGAGAACAGCGCCGCTGCCGCCGCGACCAGCTCGGCACGTCGCACTTCCGGATCCTTGCGCTGCCTGACGCTCACGCGGCCTCCGTCACTACCCGTCCGTCGAGCACGCGAATCACCCGGTCGGCCTGCTCGGCCACCGCCGGGTCGTGCGTCACCACGATGAGCGTCATGCCGGTCTCGCGGTTGAGCTCCTTGAGCAGCTCCATGATCAGGCGGCTGTTCTCGGAGTCGACCGCGCCGGTGGGCTCGTCGGCTATCAGTATACGGGGCCGATTGACGAGTGCGCGCGCAATGGCCACACGCTGGCGCTCTCCGCCGGAAAGCGTCGTCGGCAGGTTGCCGAGCCGGTCGGCAAGACCTACGCGCCTCAGCAATTCGGTGGCACGCGTCGTGCGCTCGGCCGGCCGGGTCCCGTCGTCCACCAGCGGGATCTGCACGTTCTCGAGTGCGGTCAGCGTGGGGATGAGGTTGTGGAGCTGGAAGACGAATCCAACGCTGCGGCGACGAAACGACGCCAGGTCGCGCTCGTGCGCCAGGTCGGCCCCGTCGATCACAACGGTGCCCTCGTCGGGCGCGTCGAGCGCGCCGAGCATATGCAGGAGCGTCGACTTGCCCGAGCCGCTGGGACCGATGATCGCCACGAACTCGCCGGGTTCGATCGAGAGGTCGACGCCGTCGAGCGCCTTGATCGCGCCGTGGTCGTAGTGCTTCTTCACGCCGGTGGCTTCGATGATCGCCATGATGTACTCCTCAGCTGGACGGGTGCGCTATTCGTAGCGCAGGGCTTCGACGGGGGACAGGTTGGCGGCCTTCCACGCCGGATACAGACCGCCGACGACCGAGACGAGGACGGCAACGGCGGTGGCGCGCAGCCACAGGTTCACGCTGTAGGCCGGCTGCAGGAACGCACGGGCGACATCGGTGGCCGACAGCGGTACGAGCACCGCCATCGCGATCGCGGTGCCGGTGACGACCGATGCCAGACCGATGATCACGGCCTCGCCGAGCACCATCGCCATCACCGTGCGCCGTCGCCAGCCGACCGCTTTCAGGACGCCGATCTCCCGGACGCGGTCGAACACGCTGATGATCATCGTGTTCATCACGCCGATGCCACCGATGATCACGGCGAGAGCCGAGATCATCCACGTAGCCGAGTTGATGATCTGCGTGCCCTGGTCCAACCGCGAGATCTCGCCAGCGTCCTTCACGGTGACGAGTTCGTCTGCGTAGTCGGTGTCGATGCGGGCGGTCAGTTCGGTCACGTCGGTGCCGGGCGCGGCTTTCACGAACGCGATGGTCACGTTGCCCTCGTTCTTGGTGAGGCGCTGGAGCACCGGCGCGCGGAGGACGGAGCCTCCGTCCTGAAGCTGCTCGCCGGTCTCGTAGACGCCCACGACCTCGAATTCCGTCCCGAAGAGGGTGATCGTGTCGCCCATCTCCTT
>JAXMLJ010000037.1:0-4061 GCA_034368805.1 Coriobacteriia bacterium | reverse complement strand
TGGTGAAGACGTCCTCGACGGCCATGAGGAACGGCTTGTCCGTCTCGCGGACGGGGTCCGGGAAGTAGGTGTCGATGGCGTCCAGGAGCTCCTGGATCGAGCCCGTCCACGCCGGATCGCCCTCGAGGGCCTTGAGCGCCGAACCGCGGATGACGGGGATGTTGTCGCCGTCGAACTCGTACTCGGAGAGCAACTCGCGGACTTCCAGCTCGACGAGCTCGATGAGCTCCTCGTCGTCGACCATGTCGCACTTGTTCAGGTAGACGACGATGTTGGGCACGCCGACCTGGCGGGCAAGCAGGATGTGCTCGCGGGTCTGGGCCATCGGGCCGTCGGTGGCGGCGATGACCAGGACCGCGCCGTCCATCTGGGCGGCGCCGGTGATCATGTTCTTGACATAGTCGGCGTGGCCCGGGCAGTCGACGTGCGCGTAGTGACGCTTGGCGCTCTCATACTCGACGTGAGCGATGGCGATGGTGATACCGCGCTCGCGCTCCTCCGGAGCCTTGTCGATCTGGTCGAACGGGGTGAAGTCGGCCATGCCCTTGGCGGCCTGCTCCTTGGTGATGGCCGCGGTAAGTGTCGTCTTGCCGTGGTCGACGTGACCGATGGTGCCGACGTTCATGTGCGGCTTGGTGCGCTCGAACTTCTTCTTCGCCATGAGTCTCCTCCTTCAAAGGACCTGACGCGACCACGCCGGTCGCGGGTATGGTCCCGCCTCCGGCCCGCGCGACCACCCGGTGGTGATGCGCAGTGTCGTACGGCTATCTATGCCTTGAACGTGACGCTCGCGCGCCTCCGTCTGATGCCTGGTAGCGGCGACTGGACTCGAACCAGTGACATCACGGGTATGAACCGTGTGCTCTAACCAACTGAGCTACGCCGCCTCGAGCCGGCCAGGCGGCCGGCACGGTAACGCGTGGAGCCCACAACCGGACTTGAACCGGTGACCTCTTCCTTACCAAGGAAGTGCTCTACCGACTGAGCTATGTGGGCGGGAACCCGCTCTGTGCGGGGAGGATCTGCTGGTGGGGGCGGATGGATTCGAACCATCGTAGGCGTAGCCAACGGGTTTACAGCCCGTCCCCTTTAGCCACTCGGGCACACCCCCACAATAAAAAAGCCGTGCTCTATCACATTTTCAAGTTGCTTGCCTGGCGACAGGCGTTAGGAATACTACTGTATCGCTCGAACGAGTGTCAACGACGACAACGGTGCCGGGCGTATCTAGCCGACGCGACCGTCCGCATGCCCGGGCGAGCAGATGGCTCAGGTGCGCACGACGCGGTGGTAGACAGAGCCGACATCCCGGACGCCGGGGACCTCGGTCTCAAGGTCCTTCTGGGAGACGATACGGTACCACGCCGCGCGTCCATCGGTCATCACCGGGCGAGGCGCGTAGCGGTCCTGCACCTTGTCGAACCACGCGCGCAGTTCTCGCATGGGGATGATGTGAAGGTCGTCACGCTCGACGGCCAGTTCGGTGAAGAACTGCGAGTCCGGGCTCTCGAGCAGCTCCACGACCTTCGCCTCGGGCTGCGCGATCACGAGGCGATAGTAGTAGAGATCGTCGGCCTGAGAGCGCTGCAGCCAGCCGGGCTCCCTGGTCGTCGTGTCCGCCACTGACTCCAGACCGTAACTGTGCGTCTGTGCACGGTAGAACGGCAGCGAGCGGTCGGCTATCTTGAGCGGGTCCTCGCCGAAGTAGGAGTCGGCCTTGACCTTGGCCGACAGACGTACAGCACCGTTCGTGTACTGCAGATCCACGCCCATAGCCTCGTCACGGAGGGCGCGGGCGACCACGACGTCGGTCGCACCCGTACGCTCGAGATACCTTCCAAGGATTCGCTTCGCGATCTCGTGCAGGAGCGTGCTCCCGGTCGGACCCATCGACCCCTCCCCTTCCCACCGCAGCGCGGTAGCTAGCGGGCCAGTCGCTCGTCAGCCACACGCAGGCGCCGGCTCAACACCTCGAGCAGCCTTATCGCGATCGACGGCGTGTTCTCGAGAAGCGCCCTGAAGTCCCAACTCGAGAGCATCAGACACCGCGTCTCCTCAATCGCCCGGATCGTCGCAGAACGCGGCGCGCTGTCCAGAAGGGACATATCGCCGAAGAAGTCGCCCGTGGCGAAGGCGCCAAGCACCGCGCCGTCGCGTTCGATGGCGACGCGGCCATTCGTGATCAGGTAGAACGCTTGCCCCGGCGTCCCCTGGGTGACGATGATCTGGCCGGGCACATACGTGTGCTCCTGGGCGACAGAAGCGATGCTCGCGATCTCCGCGGTCGTACAGTTCTCGAAGATCGGTACACGCGAGAGGAACTCCTCGTTGGTCACAGTCGCCTCCTCGTCGGGCCGCCCAGACTCATGCTAGACCATGCAGGGCCTGCGGTGAAGCGCGGCATCCCCGGGAAGTCATCATCGTGCGCTCGGCGGGGCCATGATGCACAATGGCCACAGCACCCGACGTTGTCAGCGGGACCCGGCGGGAGACACGATGGCGCTGTTCCTGAGCCTGTACCTCGGCCACGTGCTGGGCGACTTCGTCTTCCAGCCGGGAAAGCTCGTGGTAGCCAAGCGGCGCGGTACCCCGGGCGTGATCCTCCACACGACGATCGTCGTCGCGTGCACGGCGCTGGCGGGGGCCGCCAACCTCCACCGGACGTGGCCGATCGTCCTACTTGCCGGCATCGCGCACTTCGGGGTCGAGCACCTGACCATCGGAGCGCGACGGGCACGCGAATCCTCCGGGCTGACGGTGTTCCTGCTCGATCAGGGGGTCCACATCGTGTCGCTCGCACTGATGGCGCTCGCGTTCGACGGATCGGTTCCCCCCGTGCTGTTCATCTTCGGCGTGCCGCTCGACACCCTTGCGGCCGTCTGCGGGATCGCCACCGTATCGTTCGCCGGCTCGATCCTCGTGTTCGAGCTGGAGGTCATGCGCCATCCCGCCGAAGACCCCGACCCGATCCTGGCACTCGACGTCTCGCGTCTGTACGGGATGGCCGAGAGAAGCGCCGGACTTGCGCTCGCGCTGCTCACGCCGGTGCCACTCCTCGGCGCATTGGCCTTCGCGCCGAGGATCGCCTTCGCCCTGACGCGCACCGGCGACCGGCGAGCGAGACACATGGCGGCCGCGCTCGCAGGATTCGCGCTGTGCGCACTGACCTGGGCTCTGATCACCTTCTTTGCCGCAGCAGTATGAGAGGGGTCCGACTGTGACAGCACACGTCGTCCGGAAGAACCGGCACGTCCTGCGCTTCGTGACCGCGGCGGCCTTTGGCTTTGCCGCGTTCGGGGTGCTGCGCATCTCCCCCTTCTACCCCACGTGGCTCGTGCTCGCGATGGCGCTCGGCACGGGCGCACTAGCGCTCGCCTCGCCGCCTGCGTCGGCTCTCGCCCTGGCAGTGGCAGGAAGCGTGCCGCTCGTGGCGGCCGACCTCGTGGCCGGGGTCACCGTCATGATCCTCGCACTCGTGGCCACGCAGTACCTTGCGGGCGGGCGCGCGACAGGCTTCCTACTACTCGCACTGGTCGCGGTGGCGCTCCCGATCCGGGCCGAGTGGGCCCTCGTGCCCCTCGCCGGCTACCTGCTAGGCCGCGGGCGGGGCGCCCTGACAGCGGCTGCCATATGCCTCGCCGTTGAGGTCGCCGGCATCCTGACAGGCGCCGCAGCCATCAGCACGCTGGCGACCGGCGGCGGCACTGCGCTCATCCAGTCTGCGACGATCGGTCACGCCACGCCGAGCTTCGGGTGGCTGACGGAGTCGATCGCTGCGGCTGACCCCGACCGCATGCTCGCGGTCATCGGCGGGACGCGCCAGCTCGCGCTGCTCGGTCTCCAGCCCCTGCTGTGGGCGGTGGCGGCCGCCGTTTCCGGAGCCCTGCGCCACGCGCGGTCGCTTCTGCTGTCCGTAGCCGGAGCTGTGGCCTCTATCGCGGTACTCGCAACCGGCAGCCTCGCGCTCAGGATCGGTCTCGACGCACCCACGAGCGGACTCCTGCCAGCGGCACTCATGTCGCTCGCCGTCACCGTCATGATCCTCGCACTCGTGGCCACGC
>JAXMLJ010000036.1:0-28688 GCA_034368805.1 Coriobacteriia bacterium | reverse complement strand
CTACGAGGTCGACGCACAGTGCCTTCAACCTGAGGGTCAGGTAAGGGTCCAGCTCCTCAACGACTGCGATACGCTCGACCCTCGACCTGAAGTCGAGGAGGAGGCGGTCCGACAGCGGATTGACGAGTCCGATCTTCAGGACCGACGCATCAGGGAGTGCCTCGCGAACGTACTGGTAGGCGACGCCTGAAGTCACGATGCCGAGTGACGCATCGCGCATCTCGATACGGTTCTCGGGGGCTGTCGCCGCGTACGCCTCGAGTGCAGTCATCCTCGACTCGAGGTCGATGCGCCGCAGGCGGGCGTTGCCCGGCATCATGACGAACTTCGGCGGCTGGGAAGCGTACGAGCCGCCGACCGCCTCGCTGCGCTCCCCTACCTCAACGAGCGTCTTGGCGTGCGATATGCGCGTGGTCATGCGCACGATGACGGGCACATCGTAGGCTTCGGAGATCCGAAACGCGCTGATGACGTACTCGAGCGCCTCCTGGCTGTCAGACGGCTCGAGAAGCGGCACGTGAGCGGCCGCCGCGTGGTTGCGCGTATCCTGCTCGTTTTGAGAGCTGTGCATGCCGGGGTCGTCGGCCACGAGGTATACCAGCCCGCCGGTCACCCCGGTGTACGCCTGTGTGTAGAGGGCGTCTGCCGCCACGTTGAGCCCGACGTGCTTCATCGTCACGAGCGTCCGTCTGCCGCCGAGCGACACCCCGCCCGCTACCTCGGCCGCGACCTTCTCGTTGGGCGCCCACTCACACCGCACGCCATCGTAGCGAACGAGGTTCTCGAGGACCTCGGTGGAAGGAGTCCCGGGATAGCCCACGCCGACCGCGACACCGGCTTCCCAGGCGCCACGTGCCACGGCCTCGTTGCCCGACAACAGGGTACGCGACACGAACACCTCCGAGCGGATAGGGTGCCTGGGATGCGGCGATTCGTTGAATGATAGCACAGCAGACATGCAGCGACCTGGTCGCTCCGGGCTCATACTGCCAGCACTAGAACCTCGACGCTCCGACGTAGTCGCCCTTGCTCGCGATGCGATCGACGAGCGAGGCCACGCGCACCACATCGCCAGTCTGCGGCGCGTGGAGGTAGTTGCCGTCACCAACGTAGATCCCGACGTGATGCACGCGGTCCGGGTCGGCATCGCGCGCGAAGAACACCAGGTCACCGGGCACGAGCATGTCGAGCCGATCGGGTGGGATGTGCTTGCCCACCTGGTACTGGCTCCGGCTGGTCCTCGGCAGGCTCACGCCGATCTGACGGTAGCAGTAGCTCGTGAGTCCCGAGCAGTCGAAACCCGCGGGCGTCGAGCCTCCCCACACGTACGGGACACCGAGATACTGCAGCGCCACGGCGACGACCTCGGGCCTGCCCGGGCCGAGTTCGGATGTGTCGGCAGCGTCCCGGCCACCGGTCGCGTACCGGGCCGCCAGTGCGGCAGCCCGCGCGGCGCGCTCCTCCGCGAGTCGCCGCTGGCGCTCTTCCTCCTCTGTGATCAGACGTTTGGTCTCGGCATCGAGCGCGGCGGCGTAGCGCTCCTGAGCGACGATATCGGCCTCGATCTGCTCGGCACGCGCCTCCGTCTCACGCTGAAGCGCGAGTTGCTCGGCTTCGCGCTGGGAGAGCGACAGGCGCGTGGCCTCCACGCGCGCCCGGGCGGCCTTCACGCTCGCGACGGCCTGAGCATCGGAGCGGTTGATGCGGACCGCGAGATCGACCCGCACGAGGAAGTCCTGGAACGAGCGCACCCCGACGAACACGTCGAGTACGCTTGCCCCTCCGTCCTTGTAGATGCTCGCGGCCCGCCTGCCGAGAGTGGCCTTGGCCTCGGCAAGGTCAGACTCGGCCCGCTCGAGATCGCTGCGCGTCTGACGGATGCTCTCCCGGGTCGAGTCGAGCGCCTCGGAGATCGCGTTGTACTCCTCCACCTGGATCTCGAGGTCCTCGTTCATCGTGTCGAGAGCCTCGCGCGCCGCAGTGGCTTCGGCCTGTGTCGCCTCGATCTCAGGGGTGGCGGGTGTGGCGACCGCCGAGGTCGCCGGGTACAACGCGAGACTCGCCGTCATCGCGACCGCGAGCGCAGCGTTGAGGGATCGTGCCGACGGGCCGGTCCGCATCATGCCTCCGTGCTGCGTCGTCATGGTGTGTCCAGAGGGTGGCCAGAACCGGAAGAACAGGCCTCCTACCTGCGGATTGTATCACACGACTCCGCCGCACCGTTCTGCTACCATGTGGAAGCGCGTCACGCAGCCTCACGGCAGGAGGAGCGATGCGCATTGCGGTAGGCATGAGGTCCGCCACAGTGCTGCTCGCGCTCGTCGCGAGTGCGGTGCCGGTCGCCTACGCCCAGGAGGCCGCAACAGAGACGACGGCCGCCACCGGATCATCGATCCCGCTCGCAGGACTGAGTGGAGACCTCAAGCGGGTCCAGGGCGAACTCGATGAAGCGACCGCACGCGCCCTGGCACTCGAGGACGAGATCGAAGCGCTGCAGGCCGACCAACGCGCGCTCACCGAGCGTCTGGCGGTCACCTCGGAGCGCATCCGCGACCAGCGCGGTGAACTCGAGGCGGCCGAGATGCGTCTGGCCGAAGCGCGAAGCCGCTACCAGACCCGGCTCGTCGAGGTCTACAAACGAGGACCCGCAAGCACGATCGCCCTGCTGCTCTCCTCGGACACCATCGCCGATTTCGTGTCGCGCGCCTCCGTGCTCGCCCGCATCGCCGAGGGGGACAGCCGCGTCGTCTCCGACCTGACGGTGGCCGTCGCTGATGCGCGCTACCAGGCCGGCAACCTCGACGACCTCCTGGCTCAGGACCGGGAACTCCAGAGTATCCAGGCGGAGCGCATCGCCGCTGTCGAGCGCGCGCTCGCGGATCAGGAGGCACTCGTCGCCGAGCTCACCGTGGAGGCGCGCGAGGCACTGCTTGTCGCCCGTCGGCTCAACGCGACGACACGGGCCCAGTGGCAGTCCTCATCGATCCCACTCGGGACGGCCATCCCCCGGGCGACCGCTGCGGTTGCACCCTACGCGGACGCATCGTACATCGTCTCGGCATACATGCCCCGGGCATACAAGACCACCGGCACGTCCTGGACGGCCGTCTGTAGCTGGTATGGACCGGGCTTCCACGGGAGGAGGACAGCGTCGGGCCAGGTCTTCAACGAGAACGACCTCACCTGTGCCTCGCGTACGCTGCCCTTCGGCACCGTCCTGGCCCTCACGCGCGGCAACAACCGGGTCATCGTATACGTGAACGACCGTGGTCCATTCATCGCCGGCCGGGATCTCGACTTATCGAAGGCCGCCGCGCAGGCACTCGGCTTCGGTGGTGTCGCCTCCGTGCACGCCGAGATCGTCGTACCGGAGAACTGACGCGTCAGGCGACGTGGATGAGCGACACGATCCGTGAGTCACCGAGTTTCTCGCGTCCACCGAGGAAGTCGAGCTCGATCAGGAACGCGAACCCCACCACGGTGGCTCCCATCTCGTGGACCAGGGCCGCCTTGGCCGCCGCCGTGCCACCGGTCGCCAGCACGTCGTCCACGATCAGCACGCGGTCACCGGGGCCGAACGCGTCGGTGTGCACCTCGAGCGAGTCGGTACCGTACTCGAGTTCATAGGTGTGTGCGGTGGTAGCAGACGGCAACTTGCCCGGCTTGCGCGCAGGCACGAACCCGGCACCGAGCTTGTAGGCCAGCGCACCGCCGAAGATGAAGCCGCGAGCCTCGGCTCCGAGAACCTTGGATACCTCGGCACCCTCATAGCCGGCAGCGATCGTGTCTATCGCCCCGCGGAAGCCCTCCGGGCTTGCGAGAAGCGGTGTGATGTCCTTGAAGACGATGCCCTCTTTCGGGAAGTCGTGGATGTCCCTGATGTAGTGCTCGAGATTCACGGCAGGCTCCTTCGTGATGGTCGGTTCCAGGGTGTAGCGTAGCCGCTCGAGGCCCGGGCGGCCAGCGCCACCCGCGGGCGGCTGTCCATAGCGCTCCTCAGGCCTCCCACACCGCCTCCTTGAGCGTCGCGATGTACCCTGTGTTGCGCCACAGCCCGCCCAGGTCGAGACCGTAGCCGACGAGAAAGCGATCCGGGACGGAGAACCCGCGGTACGTGATAGGCAGGTCGACGAGCCGACGTGCGTCCTTGTCGAGTAGCGTACACACCGCAAGACTCGCGGGCCGGCGCTGGCGCAGCACCCGCAGCAGGTAGTTGAGTGTAAGGCCGGTGTCGATGATGTCCTCGATCACGAGCACATCGCGGTCCTCGATGGTCTCGTCGAGGTCCTTGGTGATCGCTACCGAGCCGGTCGACTGTGGGCCATACGACGAGATCGCCATGAAGTCGAGCGTGAGAGGGAGGTCGATCTCACGACACAGGTCCGAGAGGAAGAAGAGCCCACCCTTGAGCACGGTCACCAGGACGAGGTCGCGCCCGGCATAGTCCGCTGCTATGTCCTGACCGAGGCGGGCGACCGCTCCGGCGATCTCAGCCTCGGTCAGGAGCACCCGGTCCATGCGCGCATCCGGCAGGACCGCGCTCACGAGGCACCCTCCCGGGTGCCGGTGGCCGCCTCGAGTCCCCCACCCTCGCTGTGCTCGCGCTCCGCGACCGGGATACCGTACTTGAAGAGAAGCTTCCGAAAGTCTTTCTGGTACAGGATCTTGATCGACACGTCAGGGTAGAGCTCCTTCAGGCGCCGGACTTTGCGGTTCTTCTTGGTTACGAGCTTCTGACTCATCGTTGTGAGCTCGATATACAGTTCGAACTCAGGCAGGTAGAAGTCGGGCGCGAACGATGCGAGCACGTTGCCATGCTTGTCCCACTCCAGCGGGAAGGTGGTGGGCTCGTACTCCCACGCGATCCGATAGAAGTCGAGTATCTGCGCCGCTACCCTCTCACTCGGGTGCGCGAACCGCGTACCTGCGACCTTGTCGGATACCGGCAGGTCATCAGCTATGGTGTCGAGCGCTTCGTCGGTCATCGTGCTCAGTTGACATCCTCGAACGTGCGCGAGACGGCGCGTCTCATCATGTGTTCCTTGAGTTCGCCGGTGCGACGCATGAGCTCGGCGAGCGTCTCCACGAGCTTCTGGCGCGCCTCGGGAGTGCGGTGCCGCATCGCGGGCATCAGGATCTGCTGGAAGAACGCGGCCTCGCGCTCGGCGAACGTCTCGTACATGCGCATGTGCCGGGGCTCTATGCCAAAGCGCCTGAGATCCCAACACGTGTGCGCGATCCTGACATCCGGTCCGGGGAGTTCGTCACCACGCTCGCCGGCCACGAGCGTCACGATACCGAACGATGCCAGTTCGCGAATGAACGCCGACGGCAGCCCAAGCATATCCGGCGCCCGATCCACCGGAACGGTCTCGGCATCCTCCAGCGGCAGCGAGAGGATCTCCGAGGACTCGATCGCCGGCTTGAGCTCCGGCGGCAGCTTGCCCTTGTCGAAGTCTTCGAGCCGCTCTCGAATGACCGCGAGCGGCATGAAGTGCTCCTTCTGGAGACGCAGCACCAGTTCCAGCCGTTGCACGTCGGCCGGGCGGAACATGCGATACCCGCCGGCCGTCCGCTCGGGGGTGATGAGCTGCTCGTCTTCGAGGAACCGTACCTTGGATATGCTCAGGTCAGGGAACGTCGGTTGGAGCTGCTCGACCACTTCGCCGATGGTCAGGTACTCGCGCGTCCGGCGAGCCATGGCTAGGCACCCCCGCTCAGGAAGACCATCCTGAATCGCCCGATCTGAAGCGTGTCCCCGTCGCGCAGGATCGCCGCATCGACGAGGATGTCATTGACGTAGGTGCCGTTGAGCGACCCGGCATCTTCAACGGTCACTACGGAGCCGACGACCAGCAGGCGTGCATGCCGGCGAGACACGGTCACGTCATTGAGGAAGATGTCGCTGTCCGGATCGCGGCCGATCGTGAGTTCCGGCTGCTCGAGATGGAAGCGCTCCCCCACCTCGGCGCCCTTGCCGACCACGAGCACCGGCACGTCCGACGTCACGACCTCGACCGTCTCCGGCAGACCCTCCGGCACGGAGACGACGTCGAACGCTGCCGTGGTTCCCTCAAGCGTCGCGCCGCACTCGGGACATGCAGTCGCATCCGGTGCGACCGGGCTCTCGCACGAAGGACAGACGTCCATTCTCACCATCTCCTGCCGAAAGACGCTCGGTCTTCCTAGTCGAGGAAACCGAACTCGCGCGTCTTGAAGGACTGGGCGATCTGCTCCTCGAGCGCCGCGAAGACCTCTGGGCTCTCGAGCACCTTGGCCAGGCGTTCTTCGCTGAGCCGGTTCTTGACGTACGGGTCGGTCAGCGCATCGCTGAGCTTCCGCCCGTTGTGCACCTCACGGATCACGTACTCGACGACCCGCTCCTCGACCGCGTCGATCGCGATGTCGTCGAGGAACTCCTTGATCTTGTCAGCAATGCCCGGCACGAGTGCCTCCTTGTCGGTACCACCGCGCAGCAGCCGCGCAGCTGTCACTCTTCCCAGTCGTCATCGTCCGCGGTCACATCGAAGCGTGACACGCCATGCAGGTCATTGGCGAGGATCTCGATGAGCCGCTCGATATCGCCACCTGTGACGACACCCTTCCCGGCCTCCCGGTCCTCCTTGAGACGACGAACCAACTCCGCCCGCAGGATGTCGATCTTGCCATGAAGGACCCTGCGGCGGTAACTGACCTTCTGCTCCTCGGCATACAGTTCATCAAGCAGACTCCGGAGCTCTTCGACCGAGCGTTCCTGCAGGTTCAGCAGACCGTCCTCGGACGCGTGCTTGTCGGTCACCACGACCCCTCCGCTCGAGTCAACAAAACGGCTCCTCCAACGTGGCCTCATTGTATCAGACGGGGGTGACACCGGTGGCTGTACCTCCACTCGACGTCGACCGAATCACACCCCTGTCGCCCGGACCCTTCATCCGCCCCGTTTCAGAGGCCGGGAAGCGCGAAATCGGCAACGGCCTCGCCCGTCGCTCGCTCTTCGTCCGAAGACAGGTCGCCTACCTCGAAGCGTATCCCGAACACTCGCTCGAAGCCCGCCACGACCGCGGCTTCGAGCACACCGTCTGCCGGGCGGCTCTCGCACGCGTCGGCTATCGTGCAAGTCGTCTTCGCAAGCGCGGTCCGGGCATCGTGATCGAGATGGAAGACCGCAGCCTCACGCCCGATATCGCGGGTGATCGTGAACGACCCGTGCTGCAGGCAGGAGTCGTGACTCCACACCTGCGCGCTTCCCGAAAGCTTCGCCGCCCCGAGTGAGAGGTCGGCCGGCGTGGCGTGCAGGTAACACGCCCCTGAACCGCGCGGGCCGCGCGAACGGGCGGTGAGTTCGGCGGCGATCCCGAGTTCCCGGTACGCCTCTGCCAGCGCTCCACACAGCGCACGGTAGCTGCCCGGGACCCCGCGCGGGAGCCCGTCGCGTACGCCGGCCACCACCGAGTAGGTCAGCTCATCGTCGTGCAGTACGCCACGGCCGCCGGTCGGGCGTCGGCATGCCCCGATGCCGTGCTCGCGGCAGTACGCGAGATCGACGTCCCCGACATCCTGGAACCGCCCCAGCGAGACCGTCGGCAGACTCCAGCGATAGAGGCGCAGCGTCGGGGGCGCGCTTTCCGATTCGTGCGCCGCGAGGATCGCCCGGTCGACCGCCATATTGCGTGCGCCCTCGGCGGGGCTGTCGACTATGAGACGCCAGATGTCCATCTCCTGGCCTAACCCGGCGCACCCTCCGGCGGCACCCAGGCCAGATCCGGCCGCTTGACGGCAGCCGCTTCGTCGAGCCGCCTCACGGGCGTCGAGTACGGCGCACCGTGCAGCAACCCGGCGTCTTCGGCGGCCTCGGCCGCGATCGTGCGCAGCACCCCGGCGAAACGGTCGAGCGTCTCTTTGCTCTCGGTCTCGGTCGGCTCGATCATGAGCGCCTCTTCCACGATCAACGGGAAGTAGATCGTCGGCGGATGGATCCCATAGTCGAGCAGCCGCTTGGCGACGTCGAGCGTGCGAACGCCGGTCTGCTTGCGCAGCCGACCTCCCGAGAGCACGAACTCATGCTTGCACACGCGGTCGTACGGCAGGGGCCAGACGTCGCGGAGCAACTCCTTGAGATAGTTGGCCGAGAGCACGGCCTGCTCGGCGACCTCGGTAAGCCCGCTCCCGCCCAACGCGCGGATGTACGCATACGCGCGAACGAGCACGCCGAAGTTGCCGACGAACGACCGCACGCGTCCGATGCTGGACTCCGGCGTCACGAGCGAGAACACTCCGTCGGCGGCGCGGGCCACAACCGGACCGGGAAGGTACGGCGCGAGCGCGTCGCTCACCGCCACGGGACCCGAGCCGGGCCCTCCCCCTCCGTGCGGGGTCGCGAACGTCTTGTGCAGGTTGATGTGCAGCGCGTCGAAGCCCATGTCACCCGGACGTGTCTTGCCGAGGATGGCGTTCAGGTTGGCGCCGTCGCAGTACGCGAGCGCGCCGACGGCATGGACCGCGGCCGTGATCTCCAGGATGTTCTCGTCAAAGAGCCCCAGCGTGTTCGGGTTGGTGAGCATGATGGCAGCCACGTCGGTGTCGAGCAGCGTGTTGAGCGCCGCGACGTCCACGCCGCCCCTCTCGTCACTCGGCACCTGGACGACCTCATAGCCGCACATCGCCACGGTCGCAGGATTGGTGCCGTGCGCCGAATCGGGCACGAGCACACGCACGCGCGGATCGCCGTTGGCGGTGTGGTACGCGCGGATCGCGAGAAGCCCCGTGAGTTCGCCGTGCGCACCGGCTGCCGGCTGCAGCGTGACGGCGGGCAGGCCGGCGATCTCGGCGAGCGCCTCCTGCAACTCCCACATCAACTCGAGGGCGCCTTGCACGGTCGCGGGCGGCTGGTACGGGTGCAGCCCCGCGAATCCCGGCAGACGGCACGCCCACTCGTCGATCTTCGGGTTGTACTTCATCGTGCAGCTGCCAAGCGGGTAGAACCCGCTGTCCACACCGAAGTTAGCGCTCGCGAGCCGCTCGTAGTGGCGCGCGATCTCGACCTCGGTCACGTGCGGCAACACGAGAGGCTCGGTGCGCTGCCGTCCGGACAGCACCTCGGACAGCGAGACGTCCGGCACGTCGAGCGCCGGCGACTCGACACAGCGGGACTCAGGCGCGCCGCGCTCGAAGATGAGCGTCCCGGTGAGCGGTTCGCGTGTCGGTGCGCTCACAGAGCGTTCACCTCCGCCACGAACCGGTCGAGTTGGGCACGCGTACGCTTCTCGGTCACCGCAAACAGCACGCGGCCAGCATCCTCGGCTCTGAAGCGCCCGAGATCGAGGCCGGCGAAGAAGCCGCGCTCGAGCAGGCGCGCCTGCATGACCGCGACGTCACCGGTGTAGCGCAGCGCGAACTCGTGCGCGAACGGCGCCGAGAAGACGCGCTCGAACCGACCGGTCTCGACCAGCCGTGACTCGAGGTAGTGCGCCTTGGCCACGCACGCCCGGCCGATGCCCGCAAGCCCCTCGCGACCTACCGCACTGAGGTAGACGCCCGCCGCGAGCGCGTTGAGCGCATGGTTGGAGCAGATGTTGGACGTCGCCTTCTCGCGCCGGATGTGCTGCTCCCGCGTCGAGAACGTCAGCACGAACCCCGTGCGGCCGTCCACGTCCGTCGTACGCCCCGCGACGCGACCGGGCATCTGTCGGAGATGCTCCTGGCGACACGCGAAGATCCCGAGCCCGGGACCGCCGAAGGACTGAGGGTTGCCGAGCGGCTGGCCCTCCCCCACGACGATGTCCGCGCCGTAGGCTGCCGGCGGCTCGAGCACGCCGAGGAGTATCGGGTTGGTTCCCGCGACGAGCAGAGCGCCGACACCGTGCGCGATCCCGGCGAGCGCATCGAGATCGTCGAGCGCTCCATAGAAGGTCGGCGACGCCACAAGAACCGCAGCCGTGCGATCATCGACCAGGTCACGGAGCGCAGCGGCATCGGTGACACCGTCGCGCATCGGACACGTCACGATGTCGAGCACGCCCGCCCCTACGTACGTTGCCAGCGTCTCGCGCCACTCGGGATGAACCGCTGCTGAGACGACGACCTGATGGCGACGCGTGACACGAGCAGCCATGAGGGCCGCCTCGGCGAACGCGGTGGCGCCGTCGTACATCGATGCGTTAGCGACACCCATGCCGGTGAGCGCACAGATCATCGACTGGTACTCGTAGACCGCCTGCAACGTGCCCTGGCTCACCTCGGGCTGGTATGGCGTGTACGCGGTGAAGAACGCAGGCTTGCTGACCACAGCGTCGACGATCGCCGGCACGTAATGGTCGTAGCATCCGCCACCGAGCAGCGAGACAACGCTTCCGGCGTGCGAGTCGGCCGACGCGAGGTCTTCGAGGTGCGCGGCGAGCTCAACCTCACCCAGAGGGTCAGGAAGCGCGAGGGGCCGACCGAGACGCGCGGCGGCGGGAACGTCCACGAACAGGTCATCGACGGTGTCTGCCCCGACCACGCGAAGCATCTCGGCCTGCTCCTCGCAGGTCACGGGGATGAAACGCATGGACTACTCAGCCTCGGCGAGGAACGCCTCATAGCCATCGGCATCCATCAGCGCGTCGACCTCCGCTGGATCGGAGAGCGAGACTTTGATCATCCAGCCATCGCCGTACGGATCCTCGTTCACGGTCTCCGGCGTGTCGCTGAGCGCATCGTTCACCTCGACGATCTCACCCGAGACCGGTGAGAACAGCTCGGAGACCGACTTGACCGACTCGATCTCGCCAAACGAGTCACCGGCCGACAGCGTGGTGCCAGCCGTGGGCAGATCAACGTACACGACCTCGCCGAGTTGGTCCTGTGCGAAGTGCGAGATGCCCATCACCGCGATGCCGCCCTCGAGGCGCACCCACTCGTGCTCGCGGTCGTACTTCAGGTCCTTGGGATACATGGGGTCCTCAAGCTCCTTCCGGAAAGCCTGTGCTCACGAGCCCGATGCCGTGAGCGATGTCTCCTTCACGAACGGTGGCCGGACGACGGTCGCCTCGACCGTCTTACGCCTGATCTCCATCTCGAGCGCGGTGCCCGGTTCCGCCAGCCCTGCGGGAACGTACGCTGTCGCGATTCCGTGCCCGAGTGTTGGCGAGAACGTGCCGCTTGCCACCTTACCGACCTCGGCACCCTCACGCAACAGGACGTACCCGTGGCGCGGAACGCCTTCGTTGACGGTGAGTCCGACGAGCGTTCGGGGCGGCCCTGTCTCGCGTATCCGGGCGATCGCGGCGTCGCCGATGTAGCCCGACTTCGACTTTGGAACCACCCATCCGAGCCCGGCCGACACTGGATCGACGCCCCGGTCCATGTCACTCCCGTACAGCGCGTAGCCCATCTCGAGCCGGAGCGTGTCGCGGGCACCGAGACCGCACGGCATGACCTCGGGAAAGCTCAGAAGCAGACGCCACAACGTCACAGCGTGCGACGTGTGGCAGAACAGCTCCACGCCGTCCTCTCCCGTGTAGCCGGTGCGTGCCACGAGCACGCCGACACCATCGAGCGTCGCCTCGCCGAGCGAGAACCGTCCGGGCGGCTCCCAGCCAGTCCCGGCAAGTTCGCTGACGACCGCAAGCGCGCCTGGTCCCTGCACGGCGATGAGCGCCGTCCGGTCACTCTCGTCGACCGCCTCCACGGTCGGAGGCAGGTGCGATGTGATCCACGCCCAGTCGGTCTCGCGGTTGGCGGCGTTGACCACCACGAGGTACTCGAGATCCCCGGTGTGATAGACGATGAGGTCGTCGATGATGCCGCCGTCCTCATCACACATCACGGTGTACAGCGCGTGACCGACCACGTCGATCCGGTCGAGATCGTTGGTCACGATGCGCTCGAGCGCCGCCTTCGCGTCCGATCCGAAGAGGCGGAACTCGCCCATGTGCGACACGTCGAAGATCCCGACGCCTGTCCGCACCGCGTTGTGCTCGTCGATGATCCCCTGATACTGAACGGGCATCCGCCATCCGGCGAAGTCCACCATCCGGGCGCCGAGTGCGACATGCTCGTCATGAAGCGGTGTGGTACGGGACGGCTCTGACACGTCGGAAGACTCCTCTCACATCACGAAGACGGGCTCGGCCACGCGCTCGCCACCGAACAACGTCCGCCACAGTCGGGTGAACCAGATGCCGATCGACTCCCACAGATCGGGCGCCGGCACGTCGGCGGCGGCCACAAGCGCTACCTGCGCCAGCAGACGGTCGCCCTGAACGACGGTGAGCGTGCCAAGACGTTGCCCGGCAACCACAGGCGCGACGACCTCCTCGATCACGTCGATGCGCGAGGTCACTTCACCGTCGAGGTCGAACACCGGGACCGATACCGTCTGGGCGACACGCGCCGCGACGGTACGATCCAGATAGTCCGTCACGGACACGAGTGCCGCTGTCTCCTCGGCCGAGGAGACCGGTGTGAGCGCGTAGTGGTCGAATCCCCAGTCGAGCAGCGTGCGAGCCTGGTCGAACCGGTCGTCCTCGGAAGCCGCCCCGAGTACGACGGCTATGAGGCCGACCTCTTCTCGCTCGGCGGATGCGACGACACAGTAGCCGGCCTTGCTCGTCCAGCCCGTCTTGACCCCCGTCGCGCCGGCGTAGGAGTCCAGAAGCTTGTTGGAGTTCTCGTACACCTTCACCGACCCGCCCGTACCGCGCACGCTCACGCTCGGCTGAGTGACCATCGCCGCGAACCGCTCGTCCGCCATCACGACCGTCGCGAGCGTGGCCAGATCCGATGCCGAGGTATAGTGCCCGACGGCGTCGAGCCCGTGCGGGTTGTCGAACGCCGTATCGTCGAGGCCCAGCTCGGCCGCCTTGTCGTTCATGCGCTGCACGAACGCCTCGACACTGCCCGCCACGTGCTCCGCGAGCGCGAACGCTGCATCGTTGCCCGATCGTACGAGCGTCGCCTCGAGCATCTCGCGGACGGTCATCTTCTGACCGGCGACGAGCTCGACGCCGGCCTCTCCCACACTCGCCGCCCGCCGGGAGACGGTCACGACCTCTTCGAGATCCGCCGAGTCGAGAACCACCAGGGCGGTCATCAGCTTGGTGGTCGACGCCATCGCGCGCCGCGCATCGGCATCCCGCTCCCACAAGGGACGCCCATCGCCCGTCCAGAGCACACCCGCCGGTATCGACACCTCGGGGGTTACCGATGCGAGCGCCGGGTCCCCGGCTACCGACAGGCCTCCGATACGATCGGTTTCAGCCGATGATGCCCAGGCCGAAGGAGCGACCAGCAGCGCGATAGCGAGCGACAGCGAAACCAGCGCGCGCTGCGCGCAAGCGTGTGCGGACACGCGTGACTCCGTCCTGGCGGGGTCTGTCGGGACACTTCGGATTGTAGGGGTTGTGCGTGAGAGATGCACCGATCCGACCCTCGCGGTATCGTACACTTCAGGGGTGCGGTTCATGTGCCGACATAATCCTCAAGCGTGAGTCTCGAGGAGCCGGCAGAAGCGGTGCTGGCCGAACGATGGGGGTCCGGTGGTGAACGGTAGACGGAGAGCGCCGGGGGGCGACGCAGGGTTCACGGCGATCGAGCTGATGACCGTCGTCCTCATCATCGCGATCCTGCTTCTGGTGGCGGTAGCGTCCTATCTCCCCGCCTCCGCGCGAGCCGCTGCCGCCGCATGCGACCACAACCGCTCCGTGCTCGAACGGGCCGCCGTGGTCGTGATCGCAGCCTCGTTATCGTCGGAGGCGACGATCACCATAGACAGTCTGGCCTCATCGGTCCGGAACTTCGAGTCGACGTCCCGATGCCCGTCGGACGGCACCTTGTACATCTTCAACCCGACGACCGGTAGTGTCACCTGCCCGAATCATCCGTGACCGTAGGCAACGACCCGCTGTAGGAGGTCCAGTGAAGTACACGTGGTTCGAGGCGATCATCCTGACGTTCGGCTCGTTGGCCGTCGTGTCGAGCATGCTCATCGCCCCGGGCATCGCGCCACAGACTGCCGAGGTCGTGGCCCAACTGCTCATCGTACTCGTCCTCGCCGGCGCTCTGCACTGGGGCCGCAACGGCGGTTTCGTGGCAGCCATCATGGCGACGGGTCTGTACGTGGCGCTCCGCATGCCTCTACTCAACGCCGAGGGCCTGACGAACGACGCGCTCGCCCTCATAGCGATCCGTGTCGTCACATATGCAGTCGTGGGAATCATCGGCGGCGAGGTGGCCGGCCGGCTCAAGTACGTGCTCGCGGGCCTCGAGAACACAACGATGGTGGACCGCACGACCGGCGCGTACAGCGCGCTACACGCCGCGCGAGCGATCGAGTCAGCACTGGCCTCGTGGCAGCGGTATCAGACGCCCTTCTCACTGGTGGTCGTGCGTATCGGCCCCGGCCTGTACGAGGGGCTGCGGCCCGCCCGACACCGGACGATGATGCGCCACGTCGCAGGCACCCTTCGAAGCGACGTGCGACTCGTGGACGATATCGCGTTCCGGGGTCGGAACGAGTTCATAGTGCTCCTGCCCAACACGGAGCCCGAGGGCGCCGCTGTCGCAGCCGCACGGCTCCACGCACTGGCGTGCGACACGCTCGGCGCCGACGATTCGACCATCACGACCGAGGTGCTGGCGTGCTCACGCGACGCAGGACGCCTCGCCGCTCTGGCGCGGGAGATGGCACCCGCCCAAGACGCGCCGCCGATCGGACGGCGCGCGGCAGACGATGAGCCGGCGGCACAGGGAGCCGACGCTCAGGAACCGGCCGGATAGACGTCGTCGGGCCCGAGAACGCGGATCCCGGCTTCCAGCAGCACAGATGTGGCTCGACCCGGCTCTTCAACACGAAAGACATCGATCGCAGCCTGCCCGCCCGGCTCGACGTAGCAATACGCGTACTCGACATTGATGCCCACAGCGCCAAGAGCCTCGAGTATGTCGGCAAGCCCGCCGGGGCGGTCCGGCACCTCGACGGCGAGGATCTCGGTGACGCTCACGCCGAAGCCTGCCGACTCGAGCGCACGGCGCGCCGTCTCGGGACGGTCGCAGATGATCCTCACCACGCCGAACTCGGCGGTGTCGGCGACCATGAGCGCCCGCATGTTCACACCCGCGTCACCAAGCACACGCGTCAGACCCGCGAGCCGCCCGGGGCTGTTCTCAAGGAAGACCGTCAGCTGCTTGACCATGGTCTATGCTCCTCCCTCGCCACGCGTATCGAGTACACGCCGGGCCTTGCCCTCCGAGCGCTGGATGGACTTCGGCTCCACGAGCTTGACCGCTATGCTCACCGCAAGCGCCGACGCGATCTCGGCGGCCACCCGGCCGCGAAGCCGCTCGAGCGTCTTGATCTCGTCGAACGGAACGTCGGGGCCGACCTCGACGTGGACTTCGACGTGGTCCATGCTCCCCCGCTTCGACAGCACGACCTGGTAGTGGGGTGCGACACCGGGGATCCCCGCGAGCACCTGCTCGATCTGGCTCGGGAATACGTTGACACCACGGATGATGAGCATGTCGTCGGTCCGGCCGGTGACGCGTTCCATCCGGCGGAAGGTACGCCCGCATGCGCACTGACCCGGGATGAGCCGGGAGATGTCGCGCGTGCGGTAGCGGATGACGGGGATGCCCTCCTTGGTGAGCGTGGTGAACACGACCTCGCCCCGCTCGCCATCAGGGACCGGCTGCAGCGTCGCCGGATCGACGATCTCGATGATGAAGTGGTCTTCGTTGACGTGCAGACCGCACTGGCACGCGCACTCGCTGGCGACGCCGGGCCCGAGCACCTCGGAGAGGCCGTAGATGTCGATGGCGGTGATATCGAGCATCTCCTCTATCTGACGGCGCATGTTGTCGCTCCACGGCTCGGCGCCGAAGATGCCTGCTTTGAGCGGCAGCGAGCGCGGGTCGATGCCCATCTCGGCGGCCGTCTCGGCGATGAGGATCGCATAGCTCGGCGTGCACGCGAGGATCGTCGTCCCGAAGTCCTTCATGACCTGGACCTGGCGCTTCGTGTTGCCGCCGGAGATCGGGATCGTCACGCACCCGAGGCGTTCGGACCCGTAGTGAACGCCCAGGCCGCCCGTGAACAGGCCGTAGCCGTACGTGACCTGCACGATGTCATCGGCACTCCCGCCCGCGCATGCGATCGTGCGCGCCATCATGTCGGCCCATCGCTCGATATCGCCCTTGGTGTACCCGACTACGGTGATCTGACCGGTCGTGCCGGAAGACGAGTGAACGCGGACGATGTCTCTCAGCGGAACGGCGAACATCCCGTACGGGTATGCGGACCGCAGGTCGTCCTTGACCGTGAACGGGAGGTCGGCAAGCTCGCCGAGGGACGCCACCTTCGGCCGGACGCCGGCTCCATCGAACTTGGTCCGGTACAGAGGAACGTTCTCGTACACTCGCGCGAGCAGGCTGTTGAGGCGCTCGAGTTGCAGCGCCTCGAGTTCCGGCCGCTCCATGGCCTCGTACTCCGGCTGGAACACGCGCTCCCCCCTCCGATCAGCGCCCCCGAAACTCAGGCGCGACTCCTACGGAGTCGACGTCGGCGACTGCGAGGCCACCGGTTTCGTGCCGACCCTGACGACCTCCTCGACCGCCCGGTAGACCGACTTGAACGTGTCGGTGCGCACAACGGTACCACCCTTGCGCACCGTGCGTGACACCACGATGGTCCGACCGCTCACACCACGCTCGTCAACGACCTTGCTCCCCACCGGGAGATCGGGGTCCTTCACCTCGCGTACAGGCGGGTCCACAAGGTTGGTGAACGGACCTGTCTCGTAGGTCACGTCGTACCCGGGACTCGTGCCGTACAACGAGATGGTCACCGACGAGTTGGTGTATGAGGTGGCGACGAGTACCCAGTGGTCGGTGTCGTTCTTGAACTTGAAGTCAGGACCGCCCCAGGACACGGTCGCATCCCGGCCCTTCGGGTAGCTGCTGATGTACTGGGAGTGATTCCGGCGCTCCACGACCGGCAGTCCCGAGAAGAACACCGTATTGAATATGGTGGTTCCCACCTGGCAGATCCCGCCACCAAGCTGCGGTACCAGCTTACCGTTGACGATGGCGTTGGCCTCCTGGTAGCCCTTGGCAGCCGTGCGCTGACCGATGGACTCGTTGAAGCTGAAGACACCGCCAGGCGCGACGAGCGTTCCGTTGAGCGCATCGCTCAAGACGTGGATGTTGTTCACGCGCGGCTTGTTCGAGGACGCATACTCGGTGGTGAACGTGGCGATGCGCTCGACGATACCCATCGCCTGCGCGTCCTCGGTAGTGCGTGATGCCTGCACTCGGTGCATCGTGAGTTCGGCCTCGCGCACGCCGCTGCCGGTCAACACGGTCGCCAGGCGCTCGGCAAGGCTCTCAGCATCGGCAGCCAGTCCATCCTCGGCAGGTACGATCGTCACCTTCCCGGCCGATGCGATGAACGTGGCGTCCTTGGCCGGCCTTCCCACCTGCTCCACCATGGGCAGGACGGTGGCCGACACCTCTTCGGACACGAGATACGCCTCGAACACGACCGAGCCGGTCGACTCGACACGGCGGAAATCGATCCAGTCGCCGATGGTCGAGGCGGCAACCTCCCACCGCTTGTCGTCGTAGTACAGCGTCAGTGGCGCCGACACCATCTTGAGGGCGGTCTGGTACGCGTCTTCGGTGTCCTCGGTCATGACTTCGGGGGCGATCGGCACGAGCTCGAGCGTGACCGCACGCTCGTCGGAGACGAACGCCGCGATGATGCGCTCGGCCTCCGCGTCCTCATCTACCCCGAGACCATCGCGGGGCTCCGTGCGCGTGACGGAAATGCCCTCCACAGCGACTGCCGCGTCGACTGCGGGGGTGGTCGTCGCATCCCGAATCGTGGCGAGCACCGTCTCGAGACCATCGGTATCGTAGTCGAGGCGCAGAGGGACGGTGACCCCGCCGAGCAGTGCGCGGACCCGCTCGGCCACCGCAGAGCCGAACTCCCCGCGGCCGACGGCGAACGCCTCTCCGGCAAGCGTCGTAGCATCCACCGACAGCCCCACCTCGACGGCTCCGACCGACCACGAGTGCTCCCCCGCCGCCACCGTGACCGGCTCGGCACTCGCCCGGGCGACGTACACGCCAAGCGCCCCGGCGGCCTCGTCGAGGCGCATACCACCGACAGGCAGGTCGCCGACGCGGACACCCGGGTGGATCCGCCCCGCCGCAAGCGCCACGTCGACCACGGCCACGATCGCGACGACGGCGATCGCGGTCGCAAGCACGACCGCGGCGATGCGTGCAGGCGCGGGCCAGCGCTCGAGCCACCCGGGCCAGCCAAGGCCTCGACGGCGCGGCGTACGCGAGGCGCGCCTCGGGATGGATCCAGACACCTGATCTTCGCTCATGGGCCGCCTTTGTCATACGGAGTTCGATCGGCCTCGTGACCGATACGGCACTTCTCAAGCAAGAATGCGTCCATCGTTCGAGCCGCAATCGTACCGCATGGTGGCCGAAGCGTGAGGATCGCCTCAGCGCATCGGCACACGGCTGTCCTAGCCGCGGGCTATCGCGTCCTCGACCGCCTTCACATAGTGCGCGAGGGTGGCGTCGACGGACGAGTCGTTCGCACCTTCCGCGTACACGTGAACGACCGCCTCGGTCGCGTGCGGCAGCACGAGCGCCCATCCGTCGTCTGTCGCCAGCCGGACGCCTTCGACCATCTCGGCCTCTGCGTTCTGGCCTGTCACCGCCATCGTGCGCATGACGGCACCCTTGCGATTGAACGGGCATGTGACCGCCTCATGGCGCAGGAAGAACTCAGGCAGCCCGTCCACCACGTCGTCCAGCGTGGTGTCGGCACCGTCGAGCATCCTGAGCAACATGCCGAGCGACATGACCGAGTCGAACGCGGTCAGGAACCCCGGGAACACCGAGCCGCCGTGTCGCGAGCCAGCGAAGCCGACATCGGGCCGCCCGGCGGCGGCACACAGCGCCCGCCGCGAGCCACCGGTCCATACGACGGATCGTCCGCACTCGGCGGCAAGTCCTTCGATGACGCGCGACGCGGTCGCGGGAACCGCCACGTCGGCGCCCTCCTGCTCGCCGATATGGCTGCCGCACCACAACTTCACCATGGCGTGGAGTGCCGTGTCGTGGTCGAGTATGCGGCCGCTTCCGGTCACCAGCGTCAGTCGTTCGGCAGAGGAGTCCATCGAAACGCCCAGATCGGCCTGGAAGACATCGACCGCGTGGGCGAGTTCTCCGATCTGCGCGTCTCGTTCGGTCGCGTCTGTCCGGGCCTTCTCGGAGTCGATGAAGGCACGTAACGTGATGAGATCGATCTTCCACCGTGCGGCTATCTGCGGCAGCACGAAGGACGCGGGGCTCATCCCCATGTCCGCCACTACCCTGAACGACCGGCCGACCGGACCGGCCGCATCAAGCGCCTCGCTCAGGCCGGCAGTGTAGTACTCAAGCGCGCGAGGTGGGTAGATGATCTCGCCGACCTGCTCGAAGAACGCCCGCCTGAACTCCTGCCGGAAGTACAGTCGCTCGACCTTCTTCTCGGCTCCGGCCATAAGGTCGATGCCGTCCTCGTCGTAGAAGTGGATCTCGAGGGTCTGGGGATCGTTGTCCGCGGCGCACAGGTGGACACCCCCCGCGCAACGTGTGTCACGCGTCGTGAACCGGGCGACCGACTGTGAGGCGACGCGCAGGTCGCGAACGTGGCATCCGGTGGCATTCAATCCCGCGGCCATCGCGCGCTTGAGCATCCGTGCCGAGCGGCTCGCGTCTCGGCTCACGACCACGTGCGACTTGCCGGGAAGCAGGCTGCCGAAGGCTTGCGCCACCCTGAGCGCGAGTTCAGGCGTGATGTCGATATTGACGAGTCCGGAGATTCCGTCATCACCAAACAGCGACCGCACACCGCGCGACTCCCAGATCAGCGACGATGTGACCATCGCGCCGGGCTCAATCCGCTTGAACGGATAGACCTGCACGTCGGTACCCACCGTCGCGCCGTGGCCGACCATCGTCTCATCGCCGATGACGACGCCCTGCTCGATGTGCGCCCCTGCGCGCACATCGACGCCACGGCACAGCACGGCTCCGCGAACCGCTGCATGCGCGCCGATGAAGCAGTCGTCCCAGACGATCGCGTGCTCGGCCTCGGCATCGTAGCCGATCATGCAGTTGTCGCCGATGACGGTGTACGGCCGGATCTTGGCGCCCGCACGCACGCGCGTGTTCTTGCCGATGACGACTTTGGATGCGACCTCGGCCAACGGATCGATATCGGCGCCCGAACCCACGTATACGTCGTCTTTGGTCCTCGAGCCCGGTACGTAGATCATCGCCTTGCCATCGAGGATGTCCCGGTGGACCTCCACGTAGCTCTCGAGACTGCCGACGTCGCACCAGTAGCCCTCGACCACGCAGCCGTACAGGTCGTGGCCGTTCTCCATCAGCAGCGGGAACAGCTCGGAGGAGAAATCGAACGGTGTGCCCTCCGGGATGTAGTCGAACACCAGCGGGTCGACCACGTAGATGCCGGTGTTGATGGTGTCTGAGAAGACCTGCCCCCACGACGGCTTCTCCAAGAAGCGCTCGATCTTGCCGTCCTCATCCGTGATGACAACGCCGAACTCGAGCGGATCGGGAACGCGCTTGAGAGCGATGGTCACGGCCGCGTTCCGGGACCGGTGGAACGCGATCACTTCGGTCAGATCGATGTCGGTGAGGGCGTCGCCGGAGATGACGATGAAGGGCTCGGTGAGCGCATCGGCTGCGTTCTTCACGGAGCCGGCTGTGCCCAGCGGAGTCTCCTCGATCGCGTAGCTGATGTCCATGCCCCACTCGTCGCCATCACCAAAGTAGTCCTCGATGACCTGCGGCATGAACGCCAGGGTCGCAACGACCTCGGTCATGCCGTGGTGCTTGATGAGTCCGATGATGTGCTCCATGACCGGCTGGTTCAGGATGGGCACCATCGGCTTTGGGCGCATACTCGTCAGCGGCCTGAGCCGCGTCCCCTCTCCTCCCGCCATGACGACCGCCTTCATGGGCGCTCCCCTCGTGTCGTGGTGGTACTGACCCCGCCGATTGCGCGACGAGCAATGACCGTGTACTGGACCGCGGCGGAAACGGAAAGCGTGATTCCCACGTACGCGAACCAGATGCCGAACACCGCCGGCTGACTGCCGAATCCGGGAAGCCAGCCGGAGTCGAGCAGGCCGAGCCCCGGCGCCTCCGGCCAGCCAGCGATGAGCGAACTGAAGCCGACGAGCAGCACGGCCGTGGTGAGCTTGCCGGTATACGTGACCGGCAGGATGACCCGGCTGCGCTCGAGCACGTAGGCGCCGTAGAGCAGGTACACGTCGCGCAGGACCAGCACGACCGGCACCCACAGCGGCAGCTCGCCGATCAGGTACAGGCCCACCACGCCGCTGGCGAGCAGCAGCCGGTCGACGAGTGGATCGATGATCTTGCCGAACTGCGTGACGGTGTTGGTGCGCCGCGCGATCTGGCCATCGATCCAGTCGGTGGATCCGGCTATCGCATAGATGAGGAACGCTGCCAGACGCGAACGCTCACCCTCGCCTCCGATGAGCACGGTGAAGAAGAACGGGACCATGAGCAAGCGCACGATCGTGATGAGGTTCGCCACCGAGTAGATCGTGTGGTGAACCTCCTCGGCAGCCGGCTGGATATCACGCTCGTCTACCACCAGTCCCTCCTTCTGAAGTACCAGACCATGCCAAGCCCCAGCGAGAGCATGAGCCCGAGTGCGCCGAAGTAGCCGAAACGCCACTGAAGCTCAGGCATGTAACGGAAGTTCATACCGTATATGCCCGAGATGAGGGTCAGCGGCATGAAGATGGTGGCCACGACCGTGAGCGTCTTCATGATCTGGTTCATGCGGTTGCTCTGTGCCGAGAGGTAGATGTCCATGGTGGTGCCGGCGACCTCGCGATAGGTGTCGATCTGATCGGCAACCCTTGCGAGATGATCGCCGATGTCCTGGAAGTACATATACGCATCGGGCTCAATGAAGGCCTCGAGGCGGGCCAGTCCGCGCACCACATCCCGCTCCGGCCCCACCGTCTTGTGCAGCCGCACCAGTTCGCGCCGTGCAGCGTAGAGACGCTGCAGGTGCTCGGGCCGCGGATCCGCAAGCATGAGGTCCTCGAGCGTCTCCAGCTCGTCGGCAAGACCATCGACGATCGGGAAGACCGCATCGACGGCCTCGTCGAGGATCGCATGCAACGTCCACTCCACACCGCGCTCGAGCAGCATCCGCACATGGGTAACCGCATGGTCGATGGCGTCTACCGGTGCGTGATGGATGGTCACGAGATGTTCCTCGCCGAGGAACACATCGATCTCGTGGACGGAAAGGCCGTCGGATGCAAACGCCACCGGGACGAGCCAGATCAGGAACGTCGTTTCGGGATACACGTCCACCTTGGGTCGCTGCGGCATGTGCAGACAGTCCTCGAGAGCGAGCGGCGGCATCGGGAAGCGTTCCGCCACCGAACGAAGTGTCTCCTCGTCAGGGTCGGTCACGTCGACCCACACCGGTCCCGCGAATCCAGCGGGCAGCGCGCCAAGTCCGTCAGCGTGCATCACGCCTTCGGCAATCCACCGTACGACGACGTGCGCTGTCATGGCCCTCCCCCCTCGGCAGGCACAAGCCCACGGGAACAGGATACTCCGCGCGGCGCGATACCGGAGACCGCCCGCCGGCTAGCGGGCTCCCTGCTTGGCACGCAGGAACTCGTCGTAGGTTGCCGTGAACGTCTGCGAACCGTCCGCGCCGGTCAGCACGTAGTAGAGATAGTCCGTCTCGGGCGGGTTGGCCGCTGCCTGCAACGCACGCAGGCCGGGATTTGAGATCGGGCCGGCTGGCAGCCCGTCATGGAGGTACGTGTTGTACGGGCTCTCGTGTTCGAGATCCGCGTTGGTGAGCGACTGCTTGTCACCCGGCAGCGTGTAGAGCACGGTCGCGCACAGCTGCAGGCGCATGGGCCTGGCGAGCCGGTTGTAGATGACCGATGAGACCAGCGGGAACTCCTCGGCAAGGCGACTCTCCCGCTCGAGGATCGACGCGATGATGACCACGTCTTCAAGGTCGAGGCCGCGCGATCCGGCGAAGGAGAGGTCGAGCGTGGCGACCTGCGTGTCGAAGTGATCGAGCATCATCTCGACCACATCGCGCGCGGTGGAGCCCTCGGTCACGCGGTACGTCGCCGGAAAGAGGTACCCCTCGAGTGAGCCGCCGTACGTGCCTTCCAGGTACGGGTGCTCTCCCGCGAACTCGGCGGCCCCCGCGGTCATCAGCGCTCTCAGTTCCGCTTCAGGCAGGCCCGTGCGCTCGGCGAAGCGCGTGGCGATCTGGACCGCCGTGAAGCCCTCCGGGATGGGCACGTCGACGTACTCGATCACGATACCGGCGGTGAGCTGCTCGACGACCTGCTCGAACGTCATCCCGGTGGTCATGTCGTATTCGCCTGCCTTGAGCGTGCCGTCCACACCGGCCCGCCGTGCGTCCCAGCGGAACAACAGTGCGCTGTCGATCACGCCTGCGGCCGCCAGGCTCTCGGCGATCACGGCGGTTGACGACCCGGGCTCCACGACGACGTGGACCGGTTGGCCGGGCGTGACACCGCTAGCGGTGCCCGGCCAGTACAGCAGGTAGCTGGCCGCCGCAGCGCCGAGGACGCCGGCGATCACCAGAACGCCGAGGATGCCGAGAGCGACACGGCCGACGTTCGTGCGTCCCGAGCGCGGCCGAGCCGGCGAGGCACTCCGAGTCCGGGGGCCACGGCGCGCAGGCGCGCGTCGCGTATGGGCCCGCGAGCGAGAGGCCCGCGGGGGACGCGCGGCGTCCTCACTCCCGGCTGCTGCGAGGATCGCCGGATCGACCGGCGCGGGCTGCCGCCCTCGCGTCGGTGAACTGCGCCTGCTGTGTCGGCCTCTTGTTGAGCGCTCGCGTGCCACATGCCACCTCTCGGACTGCACACGCGAGGGGCCGCGGACTGCTGTGTCCTGGCCCCCCGAATGATCTGTTCGTGCACAGTATACGCGTACCCGGCGAGACTACACGACGGTGCCGGCATCATCCTTCTCGACCTTCTCGACACGCTCGACGGTCTCGGAACGCCTGCGCGGACTCGCGGCGCGAACCAGCGCGACGATTCCCCACGCGATCAGCGCATAGACGACGATCGCGACGAGAGCGCTCCACTCGAAGGTCGCCCCTGACACACTCTGCGTTTCGAAGATGGCGTTGAACGGAGTCATGAATATGCCGGACAGGTCGTGCACGAGCTTCACGAATCCAGCCTCGGCGTTGGCGCCAAAGAGCGTGAACACGAAGCGGATGGCGATGAGTACCTCGATCACGCCGAAGAAGAACATCACGACGCGTGAGACCACCGCTTCTATCGGCCGGCGAACCTCCGTGTGAACCTGACTGCGATGATCGATTGAAGCAGTACGAGCGCTTGACATGGCGTACTCCCTTTCGTGCGGCTCACAGTCGGATGCCGCGAGCCGACCCTTCGTTTGACCGAGCGTCCGATACCCTTCCGGACGATTCGGCTTCTCTGCCTACGAGGGCGCTATCTACCCTCGACGACCGGTCACAAAGTTGTACACAAGCACGATCAGTGCGATGACGAGCAGGATGTGAACGAGCCCGCCGCCGATGTTGAAACTGAAGCCGAGAAGCCACAAGACCACGAGAATGACGATGATGGTCCACAACATTTCTATCGCCTCCAACGGGCGAACGATGACTCGACCGATACCATCCCTGGAGCGCCTGCTACTCGACCTCCCTGGCGTCCTCAACCTGCGCGGCAAGCTCTAGAACGTGCGCCGCCACTTGGGGCGACATGGAGTACTTCAAGATGCCGGCATCAACGAACTCCCGTGCGGCAAACGGCCAGTGACTCATCGCGTACCGACCCCTGACGCGCTTCTTGAACGGTCCGAGTGACGCGATCACCTGTCGAGTTGTCAGCCCGCAGGCGTCGGCGATCTCCCCGGTCGTCACCCAGTTCGGCGAGCTCTGCGCAATCGCGGTCAGGATCTGCCTCATGGCGCTCGATGACTCCATGAACATGCGATCGACCAGCGCCGTGCTCCAGCCAGCCGGATAGCCCTCCTCCAGCACCTGATGAATGGCTGATGGCTTGGAGGGATCGCGCGCCAAGAGCGCGTACACTTCCTGCAGCCGTTCGACGGGAACAGGTACGTTCACCAGTTCGGGCATCATATCCGCCTCTCTCTACGCTTGCTATCTTCTGTATACCCACAGTTAGCCGTTGCTAACCACTGCTGGCGTAGCACCACGGCCTTGTCCGAAGCCAGGATGTCCCCCCGTCACCGCACCTCAAGAAGCACGGGACCCCCGCCGTCATTGGCGAAGGTCCCGCATCAGATCGACACTCCTGCAGACAAAGCGAAGCGGGACCCCTCCCGGGGTCCCGCCGAAGATGCTGGTCGGGCTGACAGGATTTGAACCTGCGACCCCTTGACCCCCAGCAGACGGCTTCGGGTTCACCACGGTTCGCCAGCGTCCGGAAACCGCAGGTCAGAGCGTTTCTGCGTCACTGGCGAACCGTTGCGAACTCCCGCGAACGGGGTGCTGTTTACTATGGTATTTACGACGGAGGCTCTTTCGAGGTGGCATCCGCCCGGTACCCGTGAGCGCCGATGATGGCGATCCGGTGACACCGCGTGAGTTCGCTGAACGCCCTTCCCCACCATCGCTGGTACGCGATCCGTGAATCGAATCATGACGCATTAATGATATCATCGACGTGTTAGGTGATGCATTCTTCCGAGGAGGTACCGTGCGCGGATCTTTCGGCCCAAGCTATCTCGAGCAGCTGACTGTGCCCATGTCCACGGTCCGCTCGATCGGTCTGCTCGGCGAGTACAAGGGCAAACAGCAGCTCTTCGAGAAGCAGTCGCCGCAGATGTTGAGCGCGCTGCGCGAAGCCGCGCGAGTCCAGAGCATCGAGTCGTCGAACAGGATCGAAGGCGTGGTGGCTGCATCAGGACGCGTTGCCGACCTTGCCGCCGAGAAGACAACACCCCGGGACCGATCCGAACAGGAGATCGCCGGCTATCGCGACGTGCTGTCCACGGTTCACGCAAACGCGCTGAGCATGGACCTCTCGACCGGTCTGATACTCCAGCTCCATCGAGACATGTACCATTTCTCCCCTGCCCCGGGCGGTACGTGGAAGAGCACTCCGAACGACATCGTCGATGTCCTGCCCGACGGGACGCACCACCTGAGGTTCGCTCCTGTCGCCCCTAATCTCGTTGACACCGCGATGCGCGAGCTGGTCACTGGCTACCGCTCCATCGCGTCCACCGCGCAGATTGACTCGCTGATCACGGTCCCCGCCTTCGTGCTCGATTTCCTGTGCATCCATCCTTTCTCGGATGGCAACGGCCGACTCTCTCGAATCCTGAACCTGACGCTGCTCTACCAGTCAGGCTACGACGTCGGCCGCTACATCAGTCTCGAGAAGGTCATCGAGGACTCCAAGGAGACCTACTACGAGGCGCTCGAAGCATCATCCGAGGGCTGGCATGAGGGCCGGCACGACCTCGTGCCGTGGCTGCAGTACTCCCACGGCGTTCTAATCGCGGCGTACCTGGAGTTCGAACAGCGGGTCGGACAGATGGGGACTGGGCGCGGGGCCAAGCGTGAGATGGTCATCGACTGCATCCGGCATCTTCCGGCGACCTTCCGCTATGCCGACGTGGAACGAGCCTGTCCGGGCGTGAGTCGGCCAACGATCGTGCGGGTGCTCGGGGAGCTCCGGGACAACGGTGAGATCCGATGCACGAAGGGCGGGCGCGACGCGACGTGGGAGAGAACGACTCAGTGAGTCGTTAACGCTATCATTCGAGGGCCTCATGATATCGTTTACGAACTTGTGTGCCCTGAGGCGTGCGATGAGGGATTCGAAACCCGACCTCTTCCGTGTCAAGGTACGTCAGGCTGTCCGTAGGTGACCGCCATTGTCGGATTCAAGCAGGTGAGAGGCCTGCGGCGACATCATCGGACGGTGGCGTACCCCCGCGAATTGAAACGCGTTGCTACACGCGTTGCTACACGGGGTTCCACTAGGGTGTGCGCCGCCAAAGTCAGGAAGCGGAAAGCCGTTCGTGCAACCTTATACACCATCACCGAGGAATGGCCCGACCTTGAGAGCTGGAGACAATGGGCAATGGGCAAGCGAGCCAACGGCGAACACTCGATCTATCAACGCAAGAACGGCAAGTAGTGCGCCCGCCATGGTTGCAGCGGCAGCTCGCCGCGTCGACCTCGACGTGGAACATCGTCTACGAGCACCACCCTCCCTACACGTCCGACCGGCGCCACGGCCCTAGCAAGACTATGCGGTGGCCATTCGCCGAATGGGGCGCCGACGCTGTGATCTCGGGCCACGCTCATGTCTACGAACGGGTGATGCGCGACGGCATCGTCTACTTCGTCAACGGGTTAGGTGAACGGCGAGAAGGGTATCGACGCCTTTGGCTCCCCAGTCGAAGGCAGTGTGGTTCGCTACACCGCAGGCTGGGGCGCGCAGAAAGTCACCGTCACCGATTCGGCCCTGGTGTTCGAGTTCCGTGACGCCGCCGGCGTCCTCGTGGACAGCTACCGCATGCCAGCTCCCCAGTAGGCTCGGCGGCGCTCGCACCACGCCGCACCGCAGCGGCCTGCGCAGTCGATACTCACTCCGGGCGAGTCATGCGCGCAAGGTCGAACTGGCGCCGTCCCCCGCCCACAGCGACCGTGCCTTCAAGCATGCCGAGAAGATCCGTCTGCGCTGAGCGCACGGCCTCGGGCAGCGCGAGGCCGTCCGACAACCTCACCGCGATCGACGTCGCGAACGCGCATCCGGTGCCGCGCGGGTCGCCGGCCGCCTCGACCAGCGCGTGCGAGAGCGACAGCACGCTGGCACCCACCGCGAGCACGTCTTCGGCGCCGTCTCCGTGCCGCGCGCCCGTGACGAGCACGGCGGTGCCCAGCCACGATGTAAGCGCGACCGCGACGTCGGACACGGCGGCGGAGACATCACCGTGCGCCGCGACCGGGCGCTCTCCGACTGCGGCAGCGGCATCGTTGTGCACCCCGCAGTCCAGAAGCAGCGCGGCCTCCTCGGCATTGGGGGTGATCAGGTGGGCGCACCGGAGGAGCGACTCGATGCCGCTCACCGGTCCGTCCAGCAGTGACCCGCCTGAGGAGCTGCGCAGGACCGGGTCGACCACCACCCATGGTACGCGCGCCTCGGTGAGGAAGCGTGCGATCAGTTCGGCGTTGTCGGCGGGCCCGACGGCGCCCACCTTGGCGCAGGCGAACCCGCCGTCGGCAGCCGCGCTCTCGAGCTGTCGGCGCAGCAGGGTCGTGTCGACCGCCATCGAGTCCACGAACGCCGAGGAGTTCTGCGCCGTGACGACGGTCGCGACGGTGACCGGGGCCAGACCCGCGCGGGCGGCCACGAATGCAACAAGCACGATGCCGGTGTTGGGTGACGGGTCCAAACCGTTGATGAGCAGCGCGCGCTTCACGCGGGTGCACCCACGCCTTCGGACACGAGACGCATGGCGCACAGCGAGCCGCACATCGAGCACTCGCGATCGGGAGCGCCCTCGCGCTCCTCGCGCATGCGTCTCGCGGTGTCGCCGTC
>JAXMLJ010000035.1:0-3750 GCA_034368805.1 Coriobacteriia bacterium | reverse complement strand
AGAAACGCGTTGACCTCGTCCTCGCCCATCTCGTCCGGATGCCGCACGTGGTGGAACACGATGAAGCGGCGTGCCCACAGCAGGTACGCCTTCTCGGTGCGGGCGCTGTAGTGGCGCGTCCTCAGCGCGTCGCGCATCCGGTCGAGCAGCTTCGGCTCCGCTGACTGCTGGCTACACACGATCGCTCCCCACACCCGGGTTCGATGCCCGCAGTATGGGGAGCGCGTGTGAGTCAGAACTGAACCGGATGTGACCTACCGTGCCTTGACCGCCTCGGCGATCTGGCGACCCCACGTCTCGGCAGCCGAGAGGTCGTCGGCCGTGGGCCGGAACTTCACTAAGAAGTCCTCGAACGGCAGCTCGAAGCCGATCTCCTCGAGTCGCGAGCGCATCTCCTTGTCGGCGCCCTTGCTCCAGCCGTAGGAGCCGAAGGTGGCTGCGATCCGGTCGGTGGGCTTGAGCCCCGACAGGTACTGCAGGTAGCCGGCCACGCGATAGAGCATCCCGTGGTGCAGCGTCGGCGAGCCGAGCACGAGCGCCTTGGCTTCGAGCAGCTCGGCGGTCACGTGCGCGAGCGGACTCAACGCCAGGTCGTAGACCTCGACCTCCACGCCCGCCGTGGCGATGCCTTCGGCCACGCTCCGCGCGATCGTCTCGGTGGAGCCCCACATCGTGGAGAACACCACGAGCGCCTTGTCGCGCTTCTCGCCCGCGCCCCAGCGCGCGTACGCGTCGATCACGCGGCCGATGTCGTCGCCGCGCCAGATGAGTCCGTGGCTCGGCGCCACGATGTCGAGCTTCCACCCCGCCTCAACGACCTTGGCCACCGCCTTGCCCACCGCGGTGCCCAGCGGCAGCAGGATGTTGGCGTAGTAGATGCCGAGTTCGGAAAGCGCGCCGTCGATGCCGAACTCGTCGGCGAACCGCTCCTCGCTCGCCACGTGCTGCCCGAACGCGTCATTGGGCATGAGAGTGGCGGCCTCGGGGCAGTACGTGAACATCGAGTCCGGCCAGTGCACCATGGCTGCCGGCATGAACTCGAGCGTCTTGCCGCCGAGGTCGATGACGTCGTCGCCTGTGACCGCCTCGATCTCCAGGCCGTTGTGATACTCGGCCACGCCGCGCACGCCCGAAGGCGACGCGACCACACGTGCCTGAGGGATCGCCGCCATCACGTCGGGCAGGCCGCCGTTGTGGTCGGGCTCGATGTGGTTGACGATGATGTGCGTGATCCGCTCGAGCGGCATCACGCTCTCGATCCGCGCGAGCAGCTCGGGCACGAACGGCGCCTTGACCGTGTCCACGAGCGCGACGCCGGTCTCGCCCACCACGAGATAGCAGTTGTAGGTCGTCCCCTCGGGAGTCTCGAACCCGTGGAAGTCGCGCAGACCCCAGTCGATCCCACCGACCCACCAGATACCATCTGTCACCTGGACAGCATGCATGTCTTCGGCCTCCGTTCGGCTTCGCGGTACCCGTACATGATACCCGCAGCGAACCGCACGGCACCGTGGGCCGCACCGCGAACGTGAGACTAGTTGTCGCGCTCCACGAAGAAGTCGGCCATCGAGAGCAGCAGATCGCGCGCCTTCGTCTTGGGCAGCGCGGCCTCGAGGTCCGCCTTCGCCCCGAGCACGAGGTCGCGCGCGTACGTCCGGGCGAAGTCGAGGCTACCGGCCTGGGACATGATCCCCACGGCCTCCTCGAGCGCGGCCGGATCCTCGGCACGCGACGCGAGGATCACGAGCAGCCGCTCGCGATCCGCCGAGTGCGCGAGCGCGTGGACCGCGGCGAGCGTGCGCTTGGCCTCGGTCAGGTCGCTCCGGAAGTCCTTCTTGGTGGCCTCGCGCGTGCCGACGAGGTTGAGCACGTCGTCCTGGATCTGGAACGCGAGCCCGGATGCCAGGCCGAACGCGCGTAGCGCCTCGGTCTGCGCCTCGGTACCGCCGCCGATGATCGAGCCGACCGCCAACGGCACCGCGCCCGAGTAGTAGGCCGTCTTGTGGTTGGCCATGAGCAGGTAGTCATCGACGCTGAGATCGAATCGGTCGTCGCGCGCCCAGCCGATGTCGAGCGCCTGGCCCTCGATCGTGCGCGTCGTCATGTCCACGAGCTCGCGCAGCACGCGCAGACGCGTCTCGGCAGGCAGGCCTTCGTCACTGACGACCGTGCCGGTCACGAGCGAGAGCGCCAGGTCGCCGGCGTTGATGGCCAGCCCCTCGCCCTCGCGGATGTGCAGGCACGGCTCGCCCCGTCGCGTGAGCGACGAGTCCATAATGTCGTCGTGGATGAGCGCGGCCGTGTGGAAGTGCTCGATGGCGGCTGCCGACGGCCACGCGCGCTTGGGCTCGCCACCCACGGCCTCGCACGCCAGCAGGCAGATGAGCGGCCGATGGCGCTTGCCGGCGTTCTTGGTGTACTCGCCGAGCGGCCCGTACAAATACCGGCGCATATCGGCGTGCGTGCCATTGTCGAAGAAGTCCGCAAGATACGCGTCGAACTTCTTGTGGTGTCGCCTGAGGTAGAGCTCGAACGCGGTCATGACCCTCCCGGAAGGCTGTGGCCCCGGGCCACGGTCCGTCATAGTGTAGGGTCCGAGGGTGGCTCGGGCAACCCGGACCGTACCCCGTTACTACGCCGCCGGCTCCCGATATCCCTTCTCCAGATAGACACCCTCCTCGGTGAACCTCTTCCTGTACATGAGCATGACCGAGGCGATCGCGCCGATAGAGGTCGCCGCCGCGATCATGAGCATCACGACGATCTGGTACTTCGTGGCCTCGAGCGGATCGGCGCCGGCGAGGATCTGGCCGGTCATCATGCCGGGGATGAAGACCACGCCGGCCGCCGCCATCGAGTTGATCGTCGGCACGAGTCCCGCCGTGAGCGCGGTCCGCACGCTCGGCCGCGCGCACTCCCAGACCCCGGCCCCGAGCGCGGCCAGGCCGAGCATCTCGGCCGAGCGCGCGTCGAGGTCGGCGAACAACCGCTCGACGGCAAGCGCGATGCCGGTCATCGAGTTGCCGATGACCATGCCGGCGATCGGCAGGACGTAGCGCGCCTCGTACCACACCGGCACGCGCACGATGAGCGCGGTCACCGCGAAGGTCACCGTGAAGCCGGTGAGCGCCATCGCTACCACCGAGCTGCCGAAGACCCCGGGAGGCGCGTTGCCCGCGCGCTTGAGCACCACGCGCGCGGCGGCGGCCACCATCACCCCGAGAAGCGCGAGCACGATCGGCCACGTCTGGTTGACGAAGACCCACCGCAAGACGAAGCCGAGCGCGAAGAGCTGCAGGTACGTGCGCACGGTCGCGATGGCCAGATCGCGCTCGAGCTTGAGTCCCATGCGGAGCGAGAGCCCGCCCGCGACGAGCACGAACACGGTGGCGAGCGCGAGCTCCCACGCGCCGATGGGGATGGCTCCGCCGGGGGTGACGTCAGGCATGGAGCGCCTCCAGTCGCCCATCGGCAAGGCGGTAACGGGCGGTCGCACTCGCGTCGGCGCGCACGTGACTCACGCGAACGACGCTCCCGCCCTCGGCCACGAACGCCGCCGTGAGCCGCGCCACCTCGGCCGCGCTCGCATCATCGAGGCTCGCATCCGGCTCGTCGAGCAGCAGCACGCGCGGACGGGCGAGCATCACGCGCAGGAGCGCGATCCGCGCGATCTGCCCCACGGACAGCCGGCACACGTCGCGGCCCGGGGCCACATCGGCCAGGCCCACCCCCGCGAGCGCATCGGCGAGC
>JAXMLJ010000034.1:0-11404 GCA_034368805.1 Coriobacteriia bacterium | reverse complement strand
GTTGCCCTCGTTCTTGGTGAGGCGCTGGAGCACCGGCGCGCGGAGGACGGAGCCTCCGTCCTGAAGCTGCTCGCCGGTCTCGTAGACGCCCACGACCTCGAATTCCGTCCCGAAGAGGGTGATCGTGTCGCCCATCTCCTTGCCGGTCACGCTCGCCGCCACCTTGCCGAGCACGATCTCGTCCTCGCCCGGATAGAGCGTCTCACCGTCCACGAGGCTGAACCCACCGAGATCCACACCGCTTCCGGTCAGTCCGAAGACCATGAAGAACGGGTTGTCGCCGTACTGGGTGACACCGATGTTCACGCCCTCGACCTGCGCCACGCCCTTCTCGGCGGCGAGTCGTTCGAGCAGGGCGTAGTCGATGCGGCTGAAGGTGAGGTCGGCCGAGCCCGCCTGGCCCACGAGGAAGTCGGCCTCGCCGGAGTTGACCACGCCGGTGAAGGCGGCCGTGAGGCCATCGGCCACTGCCCCCAGGGTGAGGATGGTTGCGATGCCGATGCTGATGCCGAGGAGCGTGAGCAGCGTGCGGGTCCGCTGGCGCAGCACGTTCTTGATGATCAGGGTGCCGAGTCTCATGATGCCGGTCGCCTCCCGATGGTGCGGGAGAGGGCCCCCGCGTACCGTACTGACTGACGGTCAGTCAGTATATGCCCAGAGCGTCGGATGTCAAGCGTGCGGGCGTTACCGGGTTCGTACGCAGCAACTTTCGTCGAGTGGTGCGGCGTTCCGTTGCGGGTATCATTGAGCGCGACCCCAAACGCGAGGAGCCGCCATGTCCCGCACGTACCGCTTCCTGGTCGTCGACGTCTTCACCGATGTGCCGCTTGCCGGGAACCAGCTCGCGGTCTTCACCGACGCTCGCGGCCTTGCCGACGACCAGATGCAGGCGCTCGCCCGCGAGATGGGCTTCTCGGAGACCACGTTCGTGCTGCCCGCCGAGCACGGCGGCGACATCCGCATGCGGATCTTCACGCCGGTCCGCGAGCTGCCGTTCGCCGGTCATCCCACGCTCGGGACGGCGTTTGCGCTCGCCGGACCGCTGCAGAGCGTCGTGATGCGCATCGAGACCGCTGCGGGGATCGTGCCGGTCGTCCTCGAGCGTGAAGGAGCGAAACTCGTCTTCGGCCGCATGACGCAGCCGCTCCCGACGGTGGCGCCGTATCCGTCGCCCGGGGAGCTGTTCGCCGCGCTCGGCGTGAGCGGCTCGGGGCTGCCGGTCGATGTCTACGACAACGGCATCCCGCACCTCTACGTGGAGCTGGGCAGTGACGCCGAGGTCGTCGCGCTTGCTCCTGACTTCAGCGCGCTCGGCGATCTCGTGGGTCAGACGGGGGTCAACTGCTTCGCCGCGGACGGCACGCGGGTCAAGACGCGCATGTTCGCGCCGGAGCTCGGCGTGTTCGAGGATCCGGCGACCGGCTCGGCGGCCGGTCCGCTCGCGCTGCACCTGGCGCGGCACGGCCGCATCGCGTGGGGAGAGGAGATCGTCATCTCGCAGGGAGCAGAGGTCGGGCGTCCGAGCACGTTGTATGCGCGGGCCGAAGGGAGCGCCGACGGCGTCACGCGCGTCGAGGTCGGTGGGAGTGCGGTCGTCGTGGCGCGCGGGGAGTTCTCGGTCTGATCGGTTCGCTGGAGTCTCTTGCCATGCAGTCTATAGGTGATATGATGCAACGCGTTGTCAGCAGCACTACGAGCCACCGGAAGGAGGGACTACACGTGAAGAATGCGATCTCGAAAAGGGCGCTACTGTCGCCCACACGACTGTATGTCCGTACTCCGGTGTGCCGCGCCGCCTGACCTTCAGCTTAAGCCGCGCGGGCACCCTGCAAGGGGAGGAGCCCCGCGATGTTCGACCAGACCACCACGCGTGCCTTCACGCGCGCAAGCTACACTCTCGATTTGCCCGGCCTGTCCGCTCACGCGTTCGACACGCTCGCAGCCTACGCCCGCCGTGCGGTGAGCGCACTGTCTGCGCATGGTGCCGAGTTGCCCCGCAACCGCGTCGGTCCGTGCGGGCGGAATCATGCGGAGTACCACGTTCCTGACAGTATCCGGGTACGGTGAGTCACAGGGCGGTCACCCGACCACGGTGGCCGCCCTCGCTTCACACGAGCGAGTACTCATGTAGCCTCCAAGACCGTGTGAGCGTGGGTGACAACGACTATCATCGGGGTACTGGCCACTCCGAGACAAGTGAGGGCTGTCGGTGGAGCTCGATACAGGATTTCGTCCGTCGGAGCACGGCTTCTCGTTTCCCAACACGTGGCACGACACGCTCTTCGGCGTGGTCGCATCGCGCGGACGGTGTGGCGGTATGGTCTTCGCCGCCCTCGACGCGTTCGCTGCCGGCACGTCGCTGCCCGGCGCTTCGCACGAGCACTCGCTACCGGCGCACGACTCGGCGCTCGCCCGTTGGATCTGGCGTCGCCAGATGGATAGCGTCCTTATGCCACCGGGCGAGAACGCGCTCAAGTTCGCGCGATTCACCTACCTCCCGACGACGCATCTGCTCGGCATCGGTCCGGCCACCAGGCGTGAGCTGCTCGGCTTGTTCGACCTGTTGCGCTCCGGCCGGCCCGTGCCGCTCGGTCTCGTGAGCGCGCTCGGGCTGCCCCATATTGCGCGGAATCATCAGGTGCTCGCGTATGCCGCCGAGTTTGGGGAAGATGCCGCGCTCGTGCGCGTGTACGACCCCAACCATCCGCTGCGCGACGACATCACGATCGAGGTGCCGCTCGAGATAACGCCCGATGTGGTCGAGCACATCGGCGGGCGCGCGAAGCGGTGGCGCGGCTTCTTCGTCGAGGACTACGCGCCGAGGCCACCCCTGGGCGGCCCGGCGGTGTCCGCTTCGCAATCGGGCCGGTAGGGGGCTGGCCGATGCAACAGAAGGCCCGGCTGACCGAAGGTCCCGTCGCGCGCACGCTCGTGCGGCTGACGATGCCGATGGTCATCGCGATGTTCGCGATGGTCGGTTTCAACCTGATCGACACCTTCTATGTCGGGCAGCTCGGCACCGAGCAGCTTGCGGCGATGGGTTTCACGCTCGCTGTGGTCATGGCCGTCAACTCGATCAGCCAGGGGCTCGGTATGGGCGCGACCGCGGTGGTGGCCAAGGCGATCGGGCGGCGTGATACCGAGGGTGTGCGGCGGCTGACGCTCGGCGCGATCCTACTGGGGGTGACGGTCGCGTCGACCATCACGGTGGCCGGTCTGCTGACGATCGATCCGCTGTTCGGAGCGCTGGGCGCCGAGGGCGTGGTCCTCGAGCACGTTCACGCGTACATGTCGATCTGGTTCCTGGGGCTGCCGCTCATCATCGTGCCGCAGACCGGCAACAGCGGTCTGCGGGCAACCGGCGACACCAAGACGCCCGCCAAGATCATGATCGCCGCACTCGGCATCAACGCCGTTCTCGACCCGCTGTTCATCTTCGGCTTCGGTCCGGTGCCTGCGTTCGGGCTGCGCGGCGCGGCGATCGCCACCGTGATCGCTCAGGCGTGTGCGCTCGTTCTCGCACTCGGCGTCTTGCGGCGCAGAGGCATCCTCACCAGGGTCCGGATGGGGGCCGGCGAGCTTCTGGCGTCATGGCGCCGGGTGCTCGCCGTCGGTCTACCGGCAGCGGTCACGCAACTCATCACGCCTGTCTCCACCGGTGTGATCACTGCGATCGTGGCGACGTACGGTGTCGCCGCCGTGGCGGGTTTCGGTGTGGCGGGCCGACTCGAGATGTTCGCGGTAATGGTGATCAATGCGCTCGGCGCAGCCCTCGTGCCCTTTGTCGGCCAGAACTGGGGCGCCGGCAACAAGGCGCGCGTGAGCCGTGCCGTGAAGGTGGCGCTCGGCATGGCGGCGGGCTGGGGAGCGTTCGTCTGGGTGCTGTCGCTTGTGGGGGGTCGTGCGGTCGCAGGCGTCTTCAACGATGACGCGACGGTCATCGCCACCGTCGTGTCGTACATGGCGATCGTCTTCCCGAGTTATGCGCTGCTCGGCGCACTCGTGACGATCACCAACTCCCTGAACGCGCTCCACCGCGCGGTGCACTCCCTGGTGCTTTCCGTGCTGCGGATGTTCGTCCTGTACGTCCCACTCGCGTACGCCGGCTCGGTACTCTACGGGCTCACGGGTGTGTGGTGGGCGGCGCTCGTGGCCAACGGCGTTGCGGGCGTCGTCGGCGTGCTGTGGTTCCGTCACCTGTTCCGGAGGATGGAGGCCGAGGCTCCGGTGACCGAGTGGGCAGAGGAGCCCGAGTTCGAGGTCATCCCGGCGTAGCGGCGCCGCGCTAGTATGCACGTACCGGCAGGTGAGGGCGCCGCTGGGGTGCCCGCCGATGTAGAGAGAAGGACTCGAGCAGCTCGGCCTGTTCTGGTCCGGGGCCGCTGCCAGGAAGGAGTGATGACGCGATGAGTACGGTACTGGTGGTGTACGGGACGAAGACGGGCTGCACGGCGGGCATAGCCGAGCAGATCGGACGCACGCTGGCCGAGGCGGGCGCCGGAGTCGACGTGATCAGAGCCGAGGACAAGCCCGACGCGTCGGGCTACGACGCGGTGGTCGTCGGCAGCGGCGTCCGTGTCGGCAGCTGGCACGGCGCTGTGAAGGAGTGGGTGACGGCGCAGGCCGGTGTGCTCAAGACACGGCCGACGGCGTTCTTCACCGCGTGCCTCACGATGGCGTCTGATCCCGAGAAGGTCGAGGAGGTGCGTGCCTACACCGATCCGCTCATCACCGAGACCGGCATCACACCTGTGGGCGTCGGTCTGTTCGCCGGTATGAATGAACCCAGGACGTTCTCGCTCCCCGAGCGGTTGATCATGAAGGCGATGAAGGCGCTGCAGGGCGACTTCCGGGACATGGCGGCCGTGACCGAGTGGACGCGCAGTGTGGCCGGCGCGCTGCTCGCGAGCGTGCGGCGGGCCGAGTGAGGCCGAGCCGTCTAGCGCGGCGGGCGGCCTTCGGCGGCCGCGCTAGACGGCTCGGTGATGCGGCGTGCGCGTGTCTCCGGCCGCTTCGCGCTCGCGATCCAGAAAAGAGCCATGCGCCGGGCGGAGACGGCAAGGGAGTCGAAACCGGCTCGGGCCCGGGGTGCGCCCGGAGCTCGTGAGACAGGTCGTCGGGTTCGATCAGGTCGTCCGCATCGGTCAGGATGTTCCAGGATCCGTCGGCCCGTGCGCGATCCACGACCGCCTGGCCCGCGGGCATCATGAGGCCTGCGGCGGAAAGCCGAGCAACACGCTCCTTGTTGCTCTTCGCCCACACGCTGCCGGGCCGCCTGGGGGTCATCGCCCCGGTGTAGCGGTGTTCATCGAGCCGCCGGGCCATCGAGTCGATCCAGCCGAAGCACAGGGCTTCTTCCACCGCATCCTCGTAGGTGAGCGCGGTGACCGTGTTGCCCTTCTTGCCGATGGCGAGCCGGACGCCCGGCGACGTTGCGTGGTGCTCGACGAGCCACGCACGCCACTCGGCGCGGTCCTTCGGCTCCAGCAGTTCGAGGGAGTCGGGGGACATCGGCGCTCTAGGCCGCGGCGATCGGGATGCGGATCTCGGTGACGTACTCCTCCGGCGCGACCGTTGCCGGATCCGAGTAGTAAACCTCGATCGGCGGGCCGGTCGGCCGATAGCCCTGCGCGGCGATCCACGTCCGGAGTGCGTCGTAGGTCGGCGCCACGGTCTCATACGGTCCGACATGCATGGTGCTCGCGACTGTGGCGGCAGGGACGAGCCTTACGCCGACCCCCGAGGCATCCGGTTCCTGTTCGGCGGCGTCACCGGCAACCGGGGCCCAGAGCTCCCAGAGCGCTTCGGACTCGGGCACCTCGGACGGCATCGTGAGGTACACCGCAGTGGGCATCCCTGCGGGTGTGAGTCCGTGCTGGGCGATCCACCCGTACAGCTGACCGTAGCCCTCGGGCGTCTGCGCGTACGCTCCCCGCATCGGAAGGTACACCACGGTATGTGCCTCGGACTGTTTGATCTCCGCCTCGAACATGAGAACCACCTCCGGATGTGGCTATACCCGTTCAGGGTGCTGTGGCGCGCCTCCTTACGAAGCTGCCGAGAGCAGAGCGAAGAGCATGAAACGGCCCCCCTCCGCCGATGACACGCACAGTGTGCGCCCGGAAGGGGGCCGCCGCGAGACGGTGTTCGTTGGGTGCTATTCGGCGATACCCGGGGTGTCGCTGATCTCCTCGATCGAGTCAACGATGACCTCGGGGCCAGCCATGCGGATCGACGCCCCCTCGAAGCGGGTTCCGAGGATCGAGACGGTCTTGCCCTCGAGCGCCTCGAGTTCGCGTGCGAACTCGTCGGCGTTGTTCACGACCGCGATGACCGCGTCGGGACCGCCGCCTGCCTCGGTGCCACCGGCTATCGCATACAGGCCACCCTCGAGGTCACGATACTCGAGCGTGCCGATCACCTGGACGGTACCGTCGTCAAGATCGTACAGGCCGGGTGCAAGCCGCAGTCCGGCGGCATCCCCGGGCACGTCCACAGCCGGTTCCGGCTCGGCCGTAGACGCACAGCCGATGAGCACGGCGCCGAGCGCCAGTGTCAGAATGAGTGCCGCGATTCGCGCGTACATGGTGCACCTCCCTGGTTGTAAGTCCTTCCGCGCATTCAGACGGTACCCGGCGCTGCGGGGTTCGCAAACAGATCGCCCGGCTGTCAGCCGGTCCCGTAGTGGGTCAGGACGGTGAGTGCGCGATAGGTCAGCCATCGGCTCGGCTGGCCCTTCTCCTCGACGTCCGCGAGCATCTTACCGTTGAACGTGGTGCGGAGCGTCCAGCGTGACTCGGTGTCGGCTGCCGAGCGGACCGCTTCGAGCGCCGGATCGTACTCCGGTCGCGCCGGTTCGCCGTGAAGCGCGAGTGCGTGGAGCGCCTCCAGCGCGTCGGAGTTGTACGACAGCGGGTAGCCGAAGCGCAGCCAGCCGGGCTTGGGTCCATACGCCATCTGTTCGTGCCCGGCTAAGAAGCGCGCGCGATAGTCCTCGACCTCGGCGGCGGGCATGTTGAACGCACCGTCCTGGAACGCGCGCGCCTCGGCCGGCAGGCTGCGAAACACCTGCTTGTCGCGGAGTGCCGTCACGCAGGCGTCCCGGAGTTCTATGGCGCCTGCGGGCCACAGGTCGCGCGGCACCTCGGCAAGGAAGAGCAGCGTCTTGGGTGTGAGCATGTGGCAGTAGCCGTTGAGGTGGGAGCCCTTGCCACCCCGGCAGTCGATACAGCCGAGTTCGCCGTGAAGGTCCGAGCAGTACCTGAGCGCCGCAGTCACGCGTTCGTCGCGCGCGTAGCCGAGACGCGCGAGTGCGCGGGCGACGTTGGCGGTCAGGCACGGGATCGAGCCTGCGGGGCGCCCCCCGGTGCAGCTCCACGATCCGTCGGGAAGCTGACGCGTGAAGGCGTACTCCGCTGCCGCACGCACCCTCTCATCATCGCCGTCGGCGTACAGCTCGCCGAGGAAGTGGATCTGCCACAGACTGCCGCCGTACTTCTGGTAGTCACGACCGGGTGGGGCCCACGACCCATCCGGCTGCACGAGTTCGAGGATGCGCGCCACAGGTGGGTACTCGTTGCGACGGGCCCATAGAGAGTCGAGCGGAGGTGACGGCACTTCCGCGAGCAGGCCGAGGCGGGTCAGCACGGTGACCGCGGGGTTATCACCGTCGGTGAGCCAATCGATCGTGGCGGGGTGCACATCGTGCTGCATCAAGGTCATCGTGGTCCTTCCGGGGCACCGCGTGTGGTTGCCACGGGTATATGCCCCGTGACGACGGGCAGACGCCGTCAACGCGTCGTCCGAGGGCCGCGGAGGGCGTGGGGTAGGGATCGGGAGGGGTGCTGCGTGATGAGGCGGACATTGATGGTCGCGCTTGTTCTGCTGCTTGTGGCTGGACTGACGGGGTGCAAGAGTCTGTCGGAGAAGATTGGTGAGGAGGCCGCCGAGGAGATCGCGGGTGGTGCCATAGGCGGCGATGTGGAGGTCAGCGGCGACAGCGTGACCATCGAGACCGATGAGGGGCAGACGACGATCGAGGGCGGGTCGGAGAGTCTGCCTGACGGCTTCCCTGCGGACTTCCCCATCCCGGACGACGCAGTGGTCGGGACGTCATCGAGCGTCACGAGCGAGGACGACGTCAACTACTACGTTAACCTGACGATTGACGGCACTGTCGATGACGCATACGCCTGGTACAAGGCGGAGTTGCTGGACGCCGGCTGGGAGATCAAGGGCGATGTAAGGGTCTCAGAGGGCAGCAGCGACTCGGCGCTGCTCAGCGTGGAGAAGGGCCGCACCGAAGCTACGGTGAACCTCTTGGGCGGTGGCGGCGGCCTGGACATCGGCATCGTGCTGGTGGTGGAGGGGTCATAGGCCGGAGCCATTCGTGCACGGAGATGCCGGTGACGCCGGGGCTGAACGCAACGAGGAACGCGATGAACAGCCCGAGATCGAGCGCGAGACGTGTGTTGTTGTTCATGGTTACTTCACCACCAGAAGCGTGGCGGTGGCCACGCCGTCGCTCGACGAACCGGCGAAGACCATGACCGCCGAGCCTGGCGCGAGAGCGCCGGCGCCTTCCGCGTAGGCGACGACGGTGTCCTCGTCCGTGTAGAACGTCTGCGAGCCGCTGTCGAGCTTGACGGTGATCGAGTCGTCGGCGACCTCGACGACCTCACCCTCCAGGTTGCCACCACGCACGGGACCGCCCTGTCCGGCACCTGCAGGCATCTGATCCTGGAGCCACTGCTGCCGTTCTCCCTCGGACATGCTTTCGAGTTCGGCCTGCTCCTCCTCAGTGAGACCGGCCATCGGGCCGCCTTGGAACGTCCGGCCACCGCTGTCGGTGCTGTTCATCATCAGACCGCCCGGGCCGGTCGGCGCCTTGGAGTTCTGGTACCACATGCCGCCCCAAAACGCCGCGCCGATGAGCACGAACATCGCGACCGCGAGAATGATCGCCTTCACTGGACCTTTCATCGTCACTCCCTTCCGATACGCCGCTATGCCGGGCGAGGGTTCTACTGGTATCTGAGCGCCTCGATCGGGCTCAAGGACGCGGCCCGTCGGGCGGGATAGTAGCCGAACACGATGCCGATGAAGGCGCACACGCCCACGGCGAGCAGCACCGAGTCGAGCGTGACGATCGCGCTCGCGCCGAGGAGGCTCGCGGCGAGCACGCCGATGCCCCAGCCGGTGAGAATGCCGAGCGCACCACCGATGAGCGTCAGGGTGACCGATTCGGCGAGGAACTGCGCCGAGATCGCGGAGCTGTCGGCGCCGATCGCCTTTCTGAGGCCTATCTCGCGCGTCCGCTCGGTCACGGTCGTGAGCATCATGTTCATGATGCCGATGCCGCCCACGAGCAGCGAGATGCCCGCGATACCGGCGAGGAGCGTCGTGAACGTCCCGGTCACGTCGGAGACCGTCTTCAGCATGTCGGCCATGTTCTGGATGGAGAAGTCCGCGTAGTCGGCGTTCGCGATGCCGTGGCGCTGGAGCAGCAGGCCGGAAACCGAGTTCTCAGCCGCGTCCATCTGCTCCTCGTCGGCGATGGTGAGGGTGATGGAGGAGAGGTACTCACTCCCGGTCACATACCGCGAGCACGTGGAGAGCGGGAGGATCGCCGCCGAGTCCACGTTCGTGAAGCCCGACGTGCCCTTCTCCTTGAGCACGCCGACGACGGTCAGCAGCATGTTGCCCGATCGAATGCGCTTGCCCACCGGGTCCACGCTCTCGCCGAAGAGGTCTTCTGCGAGCGTGGCGCCGAGAACGACGACCTGCGCGTTCTTCTCGTCGTCGCGGCCGGTGATGAACGAGCCCGAGGCCACTGTGAGTCCACTCACCTTCGCGTAGTCGGCGGTGACACCGAGGAGCTGGGCGTTCGCGTTCGCGTCCGCCGCAACGAGTTGTCCTTGGCCCTGCGACGACGGCGCCACACCGGTGACGAGCGAGAGGCCAGCGAGCGCCTCGGCATCCTCGCGGGTGAGCGACTCGACCGAACCGGCGCCCATGCGGACGCCGGGGCCGCTCTGTCCGCCTGCGGACGGCATGACGGTGAGGACGTTCGAACCGGCCGCCTGAATGCTCTGCTCGATCGACGCCTGACTGCCCTGACCGATCGCCACCATAGCGATGACCGAGGCGATGCCCACGACGATGCCGAGGATGGTGAGGCTGCTACGCACCTTGTTCGCGGTCAGCGAGTGGAGCGTCTCGGAGATGAGGTCGGAGAAGCGCATCACGCACCACCCACCCTCGGCGCCACGGAGGAGTCCGCTGCATCGCCGTTCCCGTACTGCCGGATGTCCGCGTCGGCGGTGGCCGCGTCTTCCACGATGCGACCGTCGGTGATGCGCACGACGCGGCGGGTCCTCGTGGCGATGTCGGGCTCGTGCGTGATGAGCACGATGGTTCGTCCTTCGGCGTTCAGGCGCGCGAACAGGTCCATCACCGAGTCGCCGGTGGCGGTGTCGAGGTTGCCGGTCGGCTCGTCGGCGAGCACCAGCGACGGGTCGTTGACGAGTGAGCGGGCGATTGCGACGCGCTGCATCTGTCCGCCTGAGAGCTCGTTGGAGCGGTGCGTCCACAACTTCTCCTCGAGACTCACCGCCCGAAGCGCTGCCGCAGCCCTGTCGTCGCGCTCGTCGTGCGACACGCGGGTGTAGAGCATCGGCATGATGACGTTGCGCATGACCGTGGAGCGCGGCAGCAAGTTGAACGCCTGGAAGACGAAACCGACGGTCGTGCGCCGGAGCTCGGCCAGCTCGTAGTCGTCGAGTTCGGCGACATCGCGGCCGGAGAGCAGGTAGGCGCCTTCGGTGGGTGTGTCGAGGCAGCCCAGGATGTGCATCAAGGTCGACTTGCCCGAGCCGGACGGCCCCATGATCGCCGCGTACTCGCCTTCGTCGATGCGGAGTGTGACGCCGCGCAGCGCCACGGTCTCGGCGCCAGCGCCGTCGTAGACCTTCGTAAGATCGCGGGCGTCGATGACGGCGGTGCCCATCACGGCCTGCTCTCGAGCATCATCACGCCGCCGCCGCCGCCGGGTCCGAACTGCTGCGTGGGGGCGTCGGACGAGTCGACGGTCTGCGTGACGACGACGTCGCCTTCGGCCAAACCGGAGAGGATCTGCGTCTGTGTGGCGCTCGCAAGTCCTGTCTCGATGACAACCTGCCGCGGCTCGGTGGCACTCTCATCCATCACGAGTACGTAGTAGCCGCCGTCACCATCGGAGTTCACTGCGCCGTTAGAGACGATGAGCGTGTTCTTGGCGATGTTGGTCACGATCGTGGCTGCCGCCGACATGCCCGCGCGAAGGGTGTCGTCGGCCACGTCGACCGACAGCCAGACGTCGAAGGTGACCACGCCCGAGGAGTTGGCGCCCTCGGCGGCGATCTCG
>JAXMLJ010000033.1:0-4476 GCA_034368805.1 Coriobacteriia bacterium | reverse complement strand
CCATGCGTAAGTCGATGGCCAGATCGCGCGTCGTCTGATCGAAGTACGTGCCTAATTCGAGGACCTCGGGCTCGCGGTCACTCTTGAGGTAGTAGTACTCGAGTTCGGGACCCACGTACATCGTGAAGCCCAGCGCCTCGGCACGCTCGAGATTGCGCTTGAGCACCCGTCGCGGATCGGCATCGTACGGCGTGCCGTCGGGACGCACGATGTCGCAGAACATCGTTGCTACGAGTACGCCCTTCTGACGCCACGGAAGGATCTGGAGCGTGCTCGGGTCGGGCATCGCGATCATGTCCGACTCCTGGATCCGTGCGAAACCCTGGATGGAGCTGCCGTCGAATCCCATCCCCTCGGTCATAGCGAGCTCGAGCTCCTCGACGTCGATCGTGAAGCTCTTGAGGAATCCCAGGACGTCGGTGAACCACAGGTGGATGAACTCGATCTTCTTGTCCTTGATGGCCTTGACCGTGTCGTGTCTCAACTGCTGCGGCATAGTGTCTCCTCGGATCAGCGCCACCTACTATTGCGAAAGCACTTCTACTGTGTTTCCAACAGGTTACAATAGCCGAAATCGTAACGGCCGTGTGGCCGGATCCAGCCAGGGGGTAGAAGAAATGACCTTGCAGCGCCCGAATGCCAACGACGCGACCCAGACCTCCAACCGCTCTCGCGATGTCGCGCCTGCCAGCGGGATATGTACCCGCTGTCTGGACGGGTGCCGCGGCAACTGCGAGGTCTTCAAGGCCTCGTTCCGAGGCCGGGAAGTGATCTACCCCGGCCCGTTCGGCGAGATCACCGCCGGCGGCGACAAGGACTACCCGGTCGACTACTCGCACCTGAACATCATGGGCTATGCACTCGGCGCCGAAGGCCTGCCGGGGGGCGCTGTGGGCGATTCGGACAACACACTCTTCCCTAACGCGAACACCGAGACTGTCTTCGGCGACGTCAACAAGGTCAAGATGAAGCTCCCCGTCTTCACCGGCGCGCTCGGCTCCACCGAGATCGCCCGCAAGAACTGGGAGCACTTTGCCGTCGGCGCCGCCATCAGTGGCATCTCGCTCGTGTGCGGCGAGAACGTCTGCGGCATCGACCCCTTGCTCGAGCGCGACGCCAACGGTCACGTCACACGAGCACCCGACATGGATCGCCGCGTGGAGAACTACCGCCGCTATCACCAGGGCTACGGCGACATCCTCGTACAGATGAACGTCGAGGACACGCGCCTCGGTGTCGCCGAGTACGTCATCGAGAAGCTCGGAGTCGAGACGGTCGAGCTCAAGTGGGGCCAGGGCGCCAAGTGCATCGGCGGCGAGATCAAGGTGAACGACATCGAGCGTGCGCTCGAACTGCAGCGCCGCGGCTATCTCGTCACGCCCGACCCGAGCGATCCGGCCATCCAGGCGGCGTTCCGCGACGGCGCCATCCGCCAGTTCGAGCGCCACAGCCGCCTCGGCTTCATCGATGAGGAGGGCTTCTACGCGGAGGTCGAGCGGCTGCGCGGTCTCGGCGCCAGGCGCGTCACGCTCAAGACCGGCGCATACGGCATGCGCGAGCTCGCGATGGCCATCAAGTGGGCCAGCAACGCCCGTATCGACCTGCTCACGATCGACGGCGCGCCCGGCGGCACCGGCATGAGCCCCTGGCGGATGATGGAGGAGTGGGGTATTCCCACCTTCTACCTCCAGTCGATGGCCAACGAACTCGTCAACAAGCTCCGCGAGAAGGGCGGCGCATACATCCCCGACATCGCGATCGCGGGCGGGTTCTCCACGGAAGACCATGTGTACAAGGTCCTTGCGATGGGCGCCCCCCACACGGTGGCCGTGTGCATGGGCCGCGCGCTCATGATCCCCGGTTTCGTCGGCAAGAACATCGACCTGTGGATGAAGGAGCAGAACCTGCCCAAGACCGTCTCCGAGTTCGGCACGACCAAGGAAGAGATCTTCGTATCGTACGAGACGCTCAAGGCCGAGTTCGGCGCCGAGGTCGACGACATGCCGCTCGGGGCGATCGCGCTGTACACCTTCTCGGACAAGCTCAAGGTCGGCCTGCAGCAGCTGATGAGCGGCAGCCGCAAGTTCGACATCCCGTCGATCTCGCGTTCCGACGTCTTCGCGCTGACCGAGGAAGCCGCCCGTGTCTCCGGCCTCACGTACGTGATGGACGTGCAGCGCGAGGAGGCCATGCGCATCATCAGCGAGTAGGTGTAGACTGACCTCTCGGCGCACCAGCGCCGCTCCCGGGCGCCGGGGGCGGCGCTTGTATTTCCGGGAGACGATCTGACCGTGACCGACCGATACGCGAAGCCACCCGAACCACAGGCACCGCTGCCTGCAGACACCCCTACTTACGAAGCCGACGTCTCGAGTCCGCCGCGGCGCGTGCTGCGGGGACTGCGCACCTTCGAGTCGTTCCGGCACCGCGACTACGCGTACTTCTTCGCCGGCGCCCTGCTCTCCAACATAGGAACGTGGACGCAGACCGTGGCACTCGGCTGGGTCATCTACGCGCTGACCAGCTCATCGTCCTCCCTCGGCATCGTCAACTTCCTCTCCGGTATCCCGATCTTCTTCCTCACGCTTCTCGCCGGCTCGCTCGTGGACCACATGGACCGTCGGACGCTGCTCATCTGGGCGCAGGTGGTCATGATGGCTCAGGCGGCGGCGTTCGCGTACCTGAACCACACCGGGCATATCACGATCGGCTGGATCTACGCGCTCACGCTCGCGGGTGGCGTGGTCTCGGCGTTCATGTTCCCCGCCTGGCAGGCGATGGTCCCCGACCTGGTACCGCGCTCATCGCTGCTGAACGCCGTCGCGTTGTCCTCGGCGCAGTTCAACGCCGCCCGCCTCGTCGGCCCGATGGTGACCGCGGCGATCATGGCAGCCTTCGCGGCCAACGAGAGCCTCGGGATCACGATGGTCTTCTCGTTCAACGCACTGAGCTTCCTCTTCGTCATCTGGGCACTCGCCGTCATCCGGCCGAACCAGGAGGTTCAGCGACGCAACGGGGAGTCGGCCCGCCGCACGCTTGGCGCCGGTCTCGCGTACGCCCGCGACCATTCGCACATCGCCGCCCACCTGCTCACGGCGACGATGCTCGTCATATTCGGCATGCCGTTCATGACGCTCCTGCCGGCGATCGCGGTCGATACACTCGGCCTCGGCAGCGCAGGGTACTCGTCGCTCATGGTCTTCAACGGCCTCGGCGCGCTTGCCGGCGCGCTCGCCGTCGCGTCCTTGCCGAGGAGCGTGCGGCGGGAGCGGATCATCCGCGGCGGGCTCCTGACCATGGCCCTCGGCTCGGTGGCGCTCGGGTTCTCGCACTCCTACCCGCTCTCGTCGGTGATGCTCGTCGTGTTGGGCGCTGCGTTCCTGGCGTGCGTCTCGAGCATCAACACGAACCTGCAGACCGCGGCTCCCAACCACCTCCGGGGCCGGATCATGGCGCTGTTCGTCGTCGCGTTCATGGGAATGATGCCGTTCGGCTCGCTCGCCTTCGGCGCGCTCGGCGACGTGATCGGCTCGGGGTGGGCCGTCGTCCTCGGCGGCGTCGTGCTGCTCGGCTGGGCACTGTTCCTGCATCTCAGACCTGGACTGCTGTGCCCGAGAGGTACCGCCGGCTGCTGAGTCCTGTGTGACGACATTCACTTGTAACTCTTGTTACAATCGTTGGCGTACGCACGTCTCCGATGGAAGGAGACGCAGCCGAGGTCGAAGCCGCTGTAGCAGCGACAGTCGAGGCGTTCGGCGGACTGAACATCGTCGTGAACTACGCCGGCATCGGTGGTGAGGCCGCCCCGACCGGCGAGTATTCGCTCGAGGGCTGGCAGAAGGTCATCGACATCAACCTCAACGGCGTCTTCTACGGCATGCGTTTCGGCATCCCGGCGATCCTCGCCTCCGGCGGCGGCGCCATCGTCAACATCTCGAGCATCCTCGGTCTCGTCGGCTGGGCGTCCGCGTGAACTCCGTGCACCCCGGCTTCATCGCGACACCGCTGCTCACCAACGCAGGCATCACGAGCGGCTCGGATCTCGAGGCCCTTATCGCTGGCAAGCACGCCATGAACCGCCTCGGCACAGCCTCTGAGGTCGCCAACCTCATCGTCTGGCTTGCCTCGGACGAGGCATCGTTCGTCACCGGTTCGAACGTCGCCGTCGACGGCAGCTACACCTGCCAGTAGCGTCACTTGGCGCCCGAGCATCGGGAGTGGCGGGGGCCTTCGGGCTCCCGCCACTTTTTGTGACCGGTCGCCGGAAATGGCACGCTCATTGCATACAGTCCGGCAGAGCAGTGCGACCCGCAATCCCTCCCCCCCTCGGACGCGGGGAATCGCCGCTCAACTGAGACGAGGCGCGCCCCCCACGCGCCTCGTTCCTCATTTCCAAAGGAGGGTTTCCGGCTGACAGGGCAGTCTGCTGGCGCGGCCCCTGGAACCGGACCCTACCCGAACCGTCCGGTGATGTAG
>JAXMLJ010000032.1:0-6910 GCA_034368805.1 Coriobacteriia bacterium | reverse complement strand
CCGGACTGCTCGCCGGCGTACCTTGCGCTCGGATTGGCCTACGACCGGCGCGGTGGGATGTCCGACCAGTCGGTGCTCGTGTGGCACGAGCTTGCCGAGGTCGAGGAGGACCTCGTGACCGCGCACGTGCAGCTCGGCGAGGCCTTCGCGGCGGCCGCGTTTCAGGATGAGGCGCTCGACAGCTGGAAGCGTGCGCTCGAACTCGATCCGAAGGAGGCCCGCGCCACCTACAACCTGGCGATCGCGAGCCTCAAGCGGGAGGGCATGGCCCTCGCACTGCCGCTCTTTCGCAAGGCCGGCGAACTCGACCCGAGCCAGGACGAGCTCTTCTTCGTGCTGCTCGACGTCCGCGGTCGGCCTGCCGAGCCGGTCGATCCCGCAGCTGTCGAGCCGAATCGCGAGGCGCGTCTTGCCGCCGCTGCCCTCGCGCTTCGCGACGAGGATCTCTTCACTGCGGCCGAACTGGTGCGTCTCACGCTCGACGAGGTGGCCGACGACCCACAGGCGCTCGCGCTGGCCGCCTACGTGTACCTCAAGCAGGAGGCCACCAACGAGGCGATGGCCTGCGCTCTCCGGGCACTCTCCATCGAGCCGACGCTTGCCACCGCGCTGTACTCGCTCGGCGTGGTCTATGCGCGGCGCACCGGCCTCAACCGCCACGCCGCGCGCGTGTTCATCGCGCTCGCCAAACAGGCGGGCGGTCAGGCGCTCGTTCACGTGCTGCTCGCCGAGTCACTTCTCGGCCTACAGCGCTACCAGCAGGCGGGACGGGCGTACCGGCTCGCGGTGCGGCTCGATCCCGCGTGCGTCCGGGCGCGCTTCGGTCTGGCGGCCGCGTACCTCACCGAGGGGCGGTATGCCGAGGCGCAGTGGGAGATCCGGCGCGCCGCCTACTACGACACCAAGCGGCAGGGGCTGTTCTGGCGACTGTACGATCGATACACGTCGGGAGGTGACGTGTGATGCCCGAGGACCTGCCGGCACCGGCAACCGCCGACGACACGCGCGAGGACGTCGCTCCGCGTCGAGTGACGCAGTTCCCGGTGGGCGTGGACTACTACCCGATCGACGCCGAGCGTGCCTCGTACTCGGAGTGGTACGACACCGATGTCGCCGCCGACTTCGCCGCGATGGCGGCCGCGCGCATCTCGCTCGTGCGCGTGTTCGTCTCCTGGAAGGTGCTCGAGCCGCAGGTCGGCCAGTACGACGACGCCGTGGCCGACCGGCTCGATGCCGTGATGGGGGCGGCGCGCGCTCACGACATGCGCACCATCGTCTGCTTCTTCGCCGACGACCGCATGGCCGAGATGAACGACGTGACCTGGGCGAGGAAGCGCGATCCGCGCACCGACGACTACCTGCTCGAGCGGGAGATCTCGCTCGTGCAGCGTGTGGTGAACCACTTCCGGACCGAACCGGCCATCTGGGCCTGGGAGATCGGCAACGAGGCGTTCTTCGCCGGGTTTGCGAGCGAGGACGCGCTGCACGCCTGGGCGCTCGCGATCCGGGATGCCATCCGCGAAGTGGACACCGCGCGGGTGATCGTCTTCGGCGCGGGCGCAGAGACGCTGGTGCGGGAGAGCGGCCTCGACGTGCGACCCACGCGTGACGCATTCGAGTATGGCGTCTCCCGCGTGACGGCGCCGTACCGGGCCTACGCTGCCGAAGGCCCGCTGACGTATGGACCCGCGACGTACATGGACTCGTTCGTCCTGCGCGCTGGCGGGGTAGCGCACCAGGTGCTTGCCGACGGCATCGGCGTGCACGCGCTCGACGTCTCGGTGGCCGAGGAGGCCGCCTACACGAGGACCGCGATGTACTCGGCGCTCATGAACCGCGCCTCGGGCGTGATGCTGCGCCGCTGGCGCGATGTGGAGACCGAGCGCCGCGAGCCCTACTACCAGGATCCGTTCGAGGTGCTCGTCGGCGTCAACGACGCGACCGGGCGCGCGAAGCCGGTGCTCGCCGAGGTGTCGCGGTTCGCGCGCGTGGCGGCGCACATCGATCTCAGGCGCTACACGCCGGTTCCCGAGCGAGCGGGGATCCTTGTTCCCGCCGAGCGTTACGAGCCGCTGCCGTCGCTTGCGGGGTTGTACGACCCGCGCTCGTGTCTCCAGGCCTACATCGCCGCCAAGGAGGCCCATCTGCCCGTGCGGCTCGTGAGCGAGGGTGAAGACCTCGACGGGCTGATGGCGCTGTTCGTGCCCTCGGCGGCGAAGCTCACGATGGCCATGTGGACATCGCTCGCCGCGTTCGTCCAGTCGGGCGGCTCGGTCGTGCTTTCCTATGGCGGTGGCGACGCCGATCCGGCGGTGCGCGAGCTGTTCGGCGTCGAGTTTCTCGGCGACCACGGGGTGCGGCCGGTGGTGAGTTGCCGGATCGCGCAACCGGGGCTCGTCGGCGATCTCACGTCGTTCGACGTGCGCCTCGATGTGCCGCACTACGCGCTGCTCGGCAGCGGCGGAGCGACCGTCGTGGCCACCGATGCCACCGGCAGCCCGCTGCTGACCGCCCACCAGTACGGGCAAGGGCGGGCGATCTTCCTGGCCGCGCCGCTCGAGCGCGCGATCGCGCAAAGTGACCCGTGGGCCGCGCCGGACGCGATCCGCGATCTGCTCCGGACGGTGTATGGCTCGGTGGCACGCGCCGCCGGTGCCGGGCCGATCATCGACTGCGACGAGCCATCGGCCGAGGTGGCGCTGTTCCAGGGTGAGTCGGCAGACATCGTCGTCGTGCTCAGTCACAGTCCGGTTCCGACAACCGTGACACTGACGGCTGAGCGTGTGGTAGCCTCGGTCACGGATGTCCGCGGGGGGACTGCCGCGGACGTGGGATCCAAGGCCTTCGGGGTGCCGCTCGAATCGAATGGCGCGGTCGCCCTGCGCCTTACGTACGCGTAGAGAAGCGAGGATCGAATGGCCGAGAGTCAGGACCAGCGCTCGTTCCTGCTCGAGTCGTGGCTCGAGTTCCACGACATCATCGCCGCGCACCCGGAGGTGCGACGGCTGCTGTTCGATCCGGTCACGGGACTGCCCACGACGCCGCTGCTGTTCCCACGGATAGAGTCTCTCCTCGAGGAGCGAGGCGAGATCTCCCTTCTGTGCCTGAACGTCGTCAAGTACTCGAAGATCGAGGAGATCTACGGCTGGGAGATCTTCGACGGCGTGATGCGCGAAGTGGCGAGCGCGCTCGAGCGCATCACCGGCATGGAACTCAGGGATAGCGACATCGTCGCGGAGCTCATGATCTCAGGCAACGCGTTCGTCGTGTTGCTGTCGCCCCCGCGCACGACCGACGATATGGACGAGGACAGCCTTGAGCGGCTTGCCCGCCGAGTCGAGGACCGCGTGCGCGAGGATCTCGCCGACGTGCTCGATCCCGCGGTCTACCCCAAGTTCGGGTGCTACGTGGGTCACACCATCGCCCGCAGTGACGACCGCGTCCGTCTGGAGCGGCTCGTGCACCAGGCGCTCGAGCGCGCGCTGGCCGACTCGGACTCGCGCGAATCAAGCGATGCCGCTGTTCGCATGCAACGGCTCGAGGAGATCATCGCAAGTGAGTCGATCCGGACGCTCGTGCACCCCATCTACCGGCTCTCCGACCTCGGCATCATCGGCTACGAGGCGCTCTCGCGCGGGCCTGCCGACAGCGAGTTCGAGCGCCCGGACAAGCTGTTCAAGGTGGCCTACGATGCCGACCTTGTGCTCAAGCTCGAGCGCATCTGCCGGAAGCGCGCCTTCGAGACCGCGCGTGATCTGCCCAAAGGCCGGCTTCTGTTCATCAACATCGAGCCCGAGGCGGTCGCCGACCCCGAGCTCCGCGACATCATGTTCAGTACGCTGCTCTCCGATGCGGCCCTCTCGCCGTCCGACGTGGTGCTCGAGATCACGGAGCGCACCGCGATCACCGATTTCTGCAGCTTCCGGGCGACGCTCGAGTACCTGCGAACGCTCGGCTTTCGGGTGGCGGTCGACGACGGTGGGGCCGGCTACGGTTCGCTCCAGTGTCTCGCCGAGGTCCATCCGGAATGGCTCAAGATCGATATCTCGCTCGTGCGCGACATCGACAGCGACGAGGTGCGCCGTAGCCTCGTCGCGAGCATGGTGACGTTCGCCGACCGGGTGGGCGTAAAACTCATCGCCGAGGGTATCGAGCGGGTCGAGCAGCTCACGGTACTCCGGGCGCTCGGCGTGGAGTTCGGGCAGGGCTTCTTGTTCTGCACCCCGCAGGAGCCGTTCCCGGCCGACGAGGACGTCACGCCGGTCCTGTAGGTCGGGCGCGGCCGACACCGCGGGTTTGTATCACCTGCCGAGCGCGGTGACGATCTCCTCGTACTGCTCGGGAGTTATCTCTCCTCCGGCCAGGCGTCTGCGCGCGATCGCGATCGCGTCGTCATGTCCTGCCGACGGCGGGGGCGGCGATCCCGTGCCTGTGCCGCCATGTTTCGCGCCCGCACGTACGGCCCATATCACGAGCAGAACGATACCGGCGATCACAAGTGCGCCGAACAGCAGCATGAGCAGGCCGCTCCACGCGCCGCCGCCCATCATGCCGTAGCCCCAGTCTAGTCCTCTGTATCCGCCCATCATGACGGTTCAACTCCTTCTACCAGTCGGTGCCGGGGAGCCTCAGCGGTCGTACCACTCCCGGTACCAGGTCTGCATCTTCTCGATCTCCTCGGACTGTACCCGGATGATGGAGCGCGTGAGTTCGCGCATCTCCGGCCGACGTGAGTTGGCGCCAGCCATCTGGGCCATCATGACCGCCATCTCGTGGTGCGGAATCATCTCCTCGATGAAGGTCCGGTCGAAGTCCGCTGCGTCCTCGAGTCTGGTGATGTCGGTCATGCCGCCCATCATTCCGCGGCCCATCATTCCTTGACGACCGGAGTACTCCGGCGCGTCGGTGCCGATCCAATCGCGATACCAACCGCGCATGAGCGCGTTTTCTGCTGTCTGTGTCCTGATGATGTCGCTCGCCAGTTCTCGTATCTCCTCGTGCTCCGCGCGCTCGAGAGCGAGTTCGGCCATGGCGATCGCATCATCGTGGTGCGGGATCATCTCCTCGATGAACATCGCATCGACGCCGCTGGCCTCTGCTCCGACACGATCGTCAGAGCGGGCGCCTCCGCCGGGGCAGATCGGTAGTGCCGTCGGGCGCGCGAACACGAACGTGAGCAACAGCCCCGTCGCTCCGACGATCAGGAGCGAGAGACCGAGTGCGAGCATCCATGGCTTCCGCATGGTTCCAACCTCCCGGTCGTGTCGGTGCATTTCTGACCGTTCTAGTAGGAATACCCGCTTTCCGGATGTCCTAGACGCCTGCCTCCCGCCCGTTGCACTTACACAGATGCATCAGCATGGTTTATGCTGCGTATCGTTGGAGCTACAGCGTTCGGAGGCCGCGTGGAGCCGATCCGTCTCACACAGATGTCGAGCAAGGCTGGTTGAGCCGCCAAGTGGGGTCCGGGCGACCTCGCCGCCGTACTCGAGAAGATGAACCCGGGCGAGTCCGACGACCTGCTCGTAGGCTTCGACACTTCCGATGACGCCGCCGTCTACATGATGGGCGACCAGGCCGTGCTGCTCACCGTGGACTTCTTCACGCCGATGGTGGACGACCCGTACGACTTCGGACGTATCACCGCCGCCAACGCGCTCTCGGACATCTACGCGATGGGCGGGAGTCCGCTGACCGCGATGAACCTGCTTGCGATGCCGTGCTCGCTACCGCCTGAGATCACCGCCGCAGTGCTCCGCGGCGGTGCCGACAAGGTGCGCGAGGCCGGTGCGGTGATCGTCGGCGGTCACACCATCGACGACAAGGAGCCGAAGTACGGGCTCTCGGTCATGGGTGTGTGCGATCCGGCACAGGTGGTGCGCAACGTCGGCGCAATGCCCGGCGACCTGCTCGTACTCACCAAGCGCATCGGCGTGGGCATCTTGAACACCGCTATCAAGCAGGGTCTGGAGACCGAGGAGAGCCAGCGCGAGGTGATCGAGAGCATGGCGCACCTCAACCGCGCCGCCGCCGAGGCGATGCTCGAGGTCGGCGTGCACGCGGGTACCGACATCACCGGCTTCGGCCTGGCTGGCCACGCCCGAGAGATGGCCCTCGGCAGCGGCTGCGCATGCGAGATCGAACTCGCCGCCGTGCCGGTGTGGCCGGGAGTCGTGGAGTACGCCGAGGCGATGGTGCGCCCCGGCCGGACCGCCGACGTGATCGCGTTCCTCGACCCGTTCGTGGACTGGGGGCCGGCCGGCTTCACCTGGAAGGGTATCCTCGCCGACCCGCAAACGAGCGGGGGCCTGATGATGGCGGTCGCTCCGCACAAGGCCGAGGCGCTGATCGCGGCGCTCGAGGGGCGCGGCGAAGAGGCCGCAGTGGTGGGGCGGATGGTAGCCGGCGAGCCCGGGACGATTAGAGTCGTCTAGTGGTCGGCGTTCGCGGCCCGTGAGCGTCGGCTTCGCAAAGAAGGGGGAATGCGGCATGAAGGTCGTGTTCATCAACTCGGACCGGATCGGCGAGGGCGATGATGAGCTCGGACGCAAGCTGATGGGGAGCTTCCTGTACTCGCTTGCGCGCACCGAGCCGAAGCCCGATGTGATCGGGCTCATGAACGGCGCCGTACGCCTGGCGTGCGAAGGTTCGCCCGCGCTCGACGGCCTGCGACTGCTCGCCGGCGATGGCGTGAAGCTCTATTCGTGCGGCACCTGTCTGGACTGGTTCGGCCTGAAAGAGCAGCTCGCTGTGGGCGAGGTCGGCACGATGAACGCCGCCGCGGCGCTGTTCATGGAGGCCGATAGTGTCGTGAGCGTGGGGTGACTCACCGCCACGTAGCGTGATGCGTGCCGCGCAAGGAGCGGAAAGCCCGGCCGGTGTGCCGGGCTTATCTGTCGTCACCTGCTCC
>JAXMLJ010000031.1:0-3507 GCA_034368805.1 Coriobacteriia bacterium | reverse complement strand
CCCGAGCGCGCGGTTGCGGCTATGACGCGAGGTGCAGGTCACGATGAGATCGCCCATGCCGGCGAGGCCCATGTACGTCAGCGGATTGGCGCCGAGATGCGCGCCGAGGCGGCTCATCTCGGCAAGTCCGCGGGTCATGAGGGTCGCCTTCGTGTTGTCGCCGTAACCGAGACCGTCGCTCATGCCGGCTGCTACCGCGACCACGTTCTTCGAGGCGCCGCCGAGCTCGACGCCGATGACGTCGGGGTTCGTGTAGACGCGAAACGCGGGGGCCATGAAGACGTCCTGCACCAGCCGCCCGACACCCTCGCTGTACGCGGCGATGACGGTGGCGGAGGGGACGCCCTTGGAGACCTCCTCGGCGTGGTTGGGACCGGAGAGCGCGGCCAGACGGTCCCGGTTGCCGAGCACGTCCTCGAGTACTTCGGTCATGCGCATGAGCGAGCCCTGCTCGACGCCCTTGGCGAGGTTGACGACCGGGGTGTCGACCGGAAGCGCGGGCTTGATCGCTTCGGCTACGCCGCGCACGCCGTGGCTGGGGGTCACGATGACCACGACCTCGGCAGCGGACACCGCCTGCTCGATGTCGGGGGTGGCTTTCACCCGGGGATCGAGCACGATGTCGGTCAGATACGACGGATTGCGATGCTCCGTGTTGATCCCGTCGGCGATCTCGGGCTCGCGCGCCCACAGCGCGACATCAACGCCCTTGTTGCCCAGAAGCCACGCTACGGCCGTGCCCCAGGAGCCGGCGCCTATGACCGAGACTCGCATGCCGTCACTCACTCCCCTTCGTCATGCGCCGCTTCACGTCGTCCCACATGCGGCGTTTGAACGTGATCTTCGACTCCTCCCCGGCTGCGATACGCCGGAGGTTGGTCCGGTGGCGCCATACCACGAGTGCCGCCGCGAGAAGTGCGAACACCCTGAGCGGAAGGTTGTCCGGGTACAGCAACCAGGATACACCGGGAAACAGGACCGCGATGACCACGGAGCCGAGAGAGACCATCTTCCACACGGCGACGACCACGATGAACGTGACGAACAGGACAGCCGAGACGGTCGGCGCGAGCATGGTGATGGCGCCGGCGGCGGTCGCGACTCCCTTGCCGCCCGCAAAGCCTATGAACGGGGAGAACGAGTGCCCCGCGATTGCGGCCATGGCGCCGAGCACGCCGAACCAGTCGTTGCCCGCCGCCCACGCGGGCGGCGCGAGCGAGATGGCAATCCACACCCCGAGCGCGCCCTTCGCAGCATCGAGGAGGAGAACGCCGATGCCGGGAGCGGTCCCGAAGACGCGGAGCACGTTGGTGGCGCCGGTGTTACCCGAGCCGAGCGTGCGGATGTCTTGTTTCCAGAACACGCGAACGACGATGACGGCCCACGGGATCGAGCCGGCCAGGTACGCGCCCGCAGCGGCGGCGAGGATGCGGAGCGCGGGCTCCACTTCAGCCCTTCTGCCGGAACTTCAGACGGACGGGAGTCCCCACCAGGTCGAAGGACTCGCGCAGGCGGTTTTCCATGTAGCGCTCGTAGTTCGCGTCCACCATACGAGGATGGTTGGCGAAGAACGTGAAGACCGGTGGCTTGTGACCGGTCTGTGTGGCGTACTGCAGGCGCAGCATCTTGCCGCCCTTGGAGATGGTGTGTCCGCTCGCTCGCAGGTCCGTGAGCATCCGGTTGAGCGCGCTGGTGGGAATCGTCTTGCAGTACGCCTCGTACACCGCAGCGACCATCGGCAGGAGCTTGTGCACGCCGGTGCCCTTGAGGGCGCTCACACGCACCACGGGCGCGAAGCCAACGAAACCGAGTTTCTCGGGCAGGCGTGCCACGAGGTCGATCTTCTCCTCGGGAGTCTCCACAAGATCCCACTTGTTGAGCGCGATGACGATACCGCACCCGCGCTCCTCGGCGAAGCGCGCGACGCGCTGATCCTGGTCGGTCACGCCCGAGGCGGCGTCGATGACGAGCACCGCGACGTCCGCACGGTCTATGGCACGCATGGCGCGCACGAAGCCGTAGTACTCAACGGACTCTTCGATCTGCGACTTGCGCCTGAGTCCGGCGGTGTCCACGAGGCGAAACGCGGTCTCGCCGCTCATCAGCATCGTGTCGATCGCGTCGCGGGTGGTGCCGGCGACCTCGGACACGATCGCCCGTTCGCTCCCCAGCAGCTTGTTGTACAGAGATGACTTGCCGGCGTTCGGCTTTCCGATGATGGCAACGCCGATGGCCTCCTCGTCGTCGGCAGGCTCGGCGTCGGGCAGTGCTTCGACGAGCGCATCCAGAAGATCGCCCGAGCCGTGGCCGTGGAGGGCCGAGACCGCCCACGGCTGCCCGAGACCGAGGTTCCAGAACTCGTGGATGGCATCCTCGCGCCCGGGGGTGTCGAGCTTGTTGACTGCGAGGAAGACCGGCGTCTTCTGTCGCCTGAGCAGCGCGGCGACCTCCTCGTCACCGGCGGCCACCCCGACCGACCCATCCACGAGGAAGACGACCACGTCAGCCTCGCGGGCGGCCACGACCGCCTGGTCGCGGATCGAGTCGCCGAAGGCGTCATCGGCGGAGAACTCGATGCCACCTGTGTCCACGAGCATGAACTCGCGGCCGTTCCAGTCGGTGCGGTGATAGCTGCGGTCGCGCGTCACGCCGCTCGCAGCATGCACGATGGCGTCCTGTGCCTGGATCATGCGGTTGACGAACGTCGACTTGCCCACGTTCGGTCTGCCGACTACGGCGATGATCGGGAGCGTCATACGCAAACCCGTCCTTATCGTTGTGAGAGGGCCTCTGCGAGGCTGGTCGCATCGCTGCCGACGAATCGCACGTCGGCATCTGCCCGGGCGCCGAGGACGGCCGCCGGGACATCGTCGATGAGTAGCCCGTCGGAGTTTACTACAACGTCCGGCACGAGGTACGTACCCCGACCGCCGTCGGCGACGATCGCGTATGCGATATCGCCCCCGCCGAGCAGTCCGGTGACGCTCACGTTGCCGCCGAACAGGTCGTTGGCGACGCCGAGGACGCCGACGCCCCGCCAGCCGCGTTCGGTCAGAAGCATCCGAAGCACCGGCGCGAAGAGCTCTCCGGTGACGACGGTGTACGGCGCGGCGGCCAAGTCCGGGGACTCGGGAAACTCATCGGCAAACGCGGCCACCATCCCGATGCCGTTCTCGAACTGGCAGAAGTCGCCGTACTCCCCCGCCGGCGGGAACGCCGCACCAGCGAGGATGTAGAACTCGTCGGCTGCATAGACCCAGCCTGCGTCCACGAGCGGCCGCATACGGCGCTGCCAGGCGGCCACAGCAGACAGCACACCGGATGCCTGGCTTGCGTCGTACGAGCCGCCCCAGCGTGTCTGATGCGCTGTGAAGCCCATCGGCACGCATCCCACCGACAGGATGCCGTCGCGCTCGGCCAGATACCCGAGCGTCTCATCGAGCACGGCCCCGTCGTTCACGCCAGGTACGAGCACGATCTGGACGTGGACTTCGATGCCGGAGGCGA
>JAXMLJ010000030.1:0-2812 GCA_034368805.1 Coriobacteriia bacterium | reverse complement strand
CCCGGTGGCCCTCCTCGGCTTCCCCGTAGCCGAGGTTGACCCTGCCTCGGCTCGTGACGGGCGGCCTCTGTCCGCCGAGCTTCTGCCGGTCGCCGAGGGCGAACGCGTCGCGGTCACGGCGGGCAACAGGCTGATCGGCGTCTACCGGCGCGCGGGGTCTGCGCTCCGCGCCGAGACCGTGCTCGACCCTGGGATGGACCGATGACGGTCGTCATCCGTCACGAGCCCGGCGTGCACGACGTAGGTGCGGCGGCCATCGCGCTCGGAGTGTTCGATGGCGTCCATCGTGGCCACCAGGCGCTCATCACAGAAGCGATCGCCCAAGCCGGCCGCAGGGGCGTGGCCTCGTGCGTCCTCACGTTCGACCGCGATCCCGACCAGATCGTCACCCCTGAACGTGCGGCACCGCAACTCATGACACTGGACGACAAACTCGACCTCATCGCCTCACTCGGACCGGACGCGATACTCGTCGTGCCGTTCGACCGCGCCCTGGCGGCTCTCTCGCCTGGGGCCTTCCTCGATGAGGTCGTACTCGACGCCTGCCGGCCGGTCGTGTGCGTCGTGGGCCGGGATTTCCGCTTCGGCCACCGTGCCGAGGGCACCGTCGACTCACTCGCCACGCTCGGCGTGCGGCACGGCTTCGAGGTCGTGGCCTACGATCTCGTGGTCGCCGAGGGGGAGCCCGTCACCTCGAGCCGCATCCGCACACTCGTTGGCGCTGGCGACGTCGCGACGGCAGCACTGCTGCTCGGCCGTCCGCACCGCCTGCACGGCACCGTCATCCGTGGCCGCGGTCTCGGACGCACGCTCGGTACGCCCACGGCCAACCTCGACGTCGACGCGCGCTTCGCGCTTCCCGCACCGGGCGTCTACGCTGCCCGGGCCACCGTTCCGGCAGGCCGCTTCACGGCGGCGGTCTCCGTGGGCGTGCCGCCGACGTTCCCGGACGCCACGTGCGAACTCGAAGCCATGCTCGTCGGTTTCGACGGCGACCTGTACGGTGCCGAGATCATGCTCGAGTTCGTCGAGCGTCTTCGCGACCAACGCGCCTTCCCGGACACCGGGTCACTCGCCCGTGCAATCGGCCGAGACGCCCGGCGCGCGGCCGCACTTCTCGATGCAGTCGCGGACTCGGACGCACCCTGAGTCCGGGGTCGCCCGGCCGAACGCGTGTGCTATACTTCGTTGGTTGTCCCACTGACCTGTCTCCTGGACCGGCGACTCACCGACGCCACTCTCGGAGGCAGGCGACTCCTCAAGAAAGGTGAACCGAATATGCCGCTTCCCAAGGACGTCAAGACGTCCATCGTCGCCGAACACGCCCGTTCCGAGGGCGATACCGGCTCCGCCGAGGTCCAGGTCGCGCTGCTCACGCAGCGGATCCGTGATCTCACCGAGCACCTGCGGACGCATTCGCACGATCACCACTGCCGTCGCGGGCTCCTGAAGCTCGTCGGCCAGCGCCGCAGGCTGCTGAACTACCTCAAGAAGAACGACATCGAGCGCTATCGCGCCATCGTCGCGAAGCTCGGTCTCCGCAGCTAGTAGCAGAATCACGCGGTGGTGGGGAAGGCCCCGCCACCGCTGACGTTGGGGCACGAGGCCCCGCCAGATGAGGTCGCCGCCAAGGGGGCGCGCGACCGGAGAAGAGGACGAGGATGGGTAAGGTAACCAAGAGTTTCGAACTGTACGGCAAGGAGTACACCCTCGAGACAGGCGAGCTGGCCAAGCAGGCCGGCGGAGCCGTCCTGGTCCGCCAGGGCGACAGCATCGTGCTCGTCACCGCGACGGCAAGCCGGGAGGCGAAGGATCTCGACTTCTTCCCGCTCACCATCGATTTCGAAGAGCGGATGTACGCGGCGGGCCGCCTCCCCGGCGGCTTCATCAAGCGTGAGACAAGGCCAAGCGAAAAGGCCACCCTCACTGCCCGCATGATCGATCGCCCGATCCGCTCGGCGTTCGCCGGCAACTTCCGCAACGATGTACAGGTCATCGTCACGGTGCTCTCCGCCGACCAGGTCCACCAGCTCGATGTCATCTCGATCATGGGCGCCTCGGCTGCACTCAAAGCCGCTGGCCTTCCGTTCGAGGGTCCGCTCGCTGGCGTGCGCATCTGCCGCGATGACACGGGCGCCTTCCTCGTGAACCCCACGTTCGACGAGTCCGAGGCCTCTGATCTCGATCTCGTGGTGGCCGGAAGCCGCGACGCGATCTTCATGGTCGAAGCCGGGGCAAACGAAGTGTCCGAGGAGGACATGCTCGCCGCGCTGACCTTCGCCCAGGAGGCCATCGGCGAGTTCTGCGCCGTGCAGGAGGACTTCCTGTCTGGCGTCGAGATCACGCCGAGAGTCATCAAGCTCGATGAGGCGCCTGCCGAGCTCAAGGATCGCATCTTCAGCGCGGGTGCAGAGAAGATGCGCACCGCCCTGCACAACCCGGACAAGTTCTCCCGCATGGACGCTGTCGGTGCGGTCAAGGACGAGATCAAGGCCACGTTCTCCGAGGAGGAGTTCGCCGCGAGCGGCAAGCACATCAAGAGCCTTCTGAAGGAGCTCGAGAAGAAGACCATGCGCGACATGGTCCTCGACGAGGGCGAGCGCGCCGATGGCCGCACCGCGGCGGAGATTCGCCCGATCGACTGCGTGGTGGACTATCTGCCGCGAGCCCACGGGACCGGCCTGTTCACTCGCGGCCAGACGCAGGTGCTCTCGGTACTCACACTCGGCATGCTCAACGAGTGGCAGCGCATCGACACCATCGACGTGGCGGAGGGCAAGCGCTACATCCACCACTACAACTTCCCGCCGTT
>JAXMLJ010000029.1:0-9897 GCA_034368805.1 Coriobacteriia bacterium | reverse complement strand
TGCCGAGGCGAAGGTGCTGCTCGAGACGCTCGAGTCCATCCCGCGCTCGTTCGACGCGGCACGTCTGTTCTATGGCCGCGATGTGAACCCCATTTTCGAGGTCATCCTGCCGATGACCACGTCGGTTGCCGACATCGACCGCATCTATCACTACTATGCCGACTTCATCGTCGGCAGGCAGCACCTGCCGCTCCGGAGCGGCGACGTGTCGGTGGCCGAGTGGGTCGGCCGCACGTGTCCCGAGCGCATCTCGGTGATCCCGCTGTTCGAGGACCTCGACGGTATGTACAACGCCGCCGATGTGGTGGAAGGCTACCTGGCCGACAAGAACGTCGCCGACCAGCGCGTTTTCCTGGCGCGCTCGGACACTGCGATGAACTACGGCCTGGTGAGCGCGGCGCTCTCCAACAAGATCGCCCTTGCGCGCCTCGATGCGCTTTCGGCCCGTATCGGCGTGCGGTTGCATCCGATCCTCGGCATGGGCTCGGCACCGTTCAGGGGCGGTCTCAGGCCTGACACCGCCGAGCGCGTGGGCCTCGAGTATCCGAGTGTGGTGACGTTCACCATCCAGTCGGCGTTCAAGTTCGACTTCCCGCCTGATGAAGTGCGGGCCGCCGTGGGGCACCTCGAGGCGCGGTCCATCGGATCCGCGCGGCCGATCGACGAGGAGCGGGCTGGCGAGCTCATCACTCGCTACAGCGCGGCGTACCGCGCGCGGGTCGTCGAGCTCTCGGATGCCATCAACCGGCTCGCGGTGTTCGTGCCGCGCCGCCGGGCGCGCAAGCTGCATGTGGGGCTGTTCGGCTACGCACGACAGCTCGGCGGCGTGACCCTGCCGCGCGCCATCTCGTTCACGTGTGCCCTGTACACCGGCGGCCTGCCGCCGGAGCTGCTGGCGCTCGAGGCGCTATCCGCCGACGACCTGGCGTTCGTGCGTGAGACCTACCCGTCGTTCGATGCCAAGATCGCCGAAGCACTGGCGTACGCCGATCTCGACGGGCCACTCGTGCCCGCGGCCGTCCGCGACGCGGTCCTGCGGGCAGGTTACGACTGGCAGCCCGACGACGGCCACCTCGGACTCGTTCGGCGGATCCGTGAAGCGCTCGCCTCGGGCCAAGACACCTTCGTGCCCGACCTCGTGCTGCAAGCCGCATTGGTGCGCCGGTTCATCGGCTGACGCAAAGCGGCCCGCCCGGAGGTACCGGACGGGCCGCTGTCACATGCGATGCCGGGTCGCGGCTTAGTACGGCTCGCAGAACAGCTCGTAGTGCGCCTGCGGGTGCACGCATGCGGGGCACAGGTCCGGGGCCTCGGGGCCCTCGTGGATGTAGCCGCAGTTGCGGCACTTCCAGCGGACGACGCCCTGGCGCCGGAAGAAGCCGCCGCTCTCCACGAGCGCAAGCAACTTGCGATACCGCGTCTCGTGGTGCTGCTCGACCTCGGCGATCTCGCGGAACGACTCGGCCACCTTGGGGAAGCCCTCCTCGTCGGCCACGGCTGCGAAGTCGGGGTAGAGCGTCCCCCACTCCTCGAGCTCGCCGTCGGCTGCCGCGAGCAGGTTCTCGGCGGTGGTGCCGATGACGCCGGCCGGGTACATCGCCGTGATCTCGACCATTCCGCCTTCCAGGTACTTGAAGAAGACCTTGGCGTGCTCCTTCTCGTTGTCCGCAGTCTCGAGGAAGAGCGCCGCGATCTGCTCGTAGCCCTCCTTCTTGGCAACGCTCGAGAAGTACGTGTAGCGCGTGCGTGCCTGGCTCTCGCCGGCGAACGCCTTGAGGAGGTTCTGTTCGGTGCGGGTTCCCTTGATGCCCATGCCCTGGTGGCTCCTTTCGATCGGGTCACGTACTGACAGTCTACCGCGACGTCGCCGCCGCGCGCTCGTCATCGGTCATCGCTGCGAGCCGTGCGACCTCGGCGACGTCCACGCCCACACCCTCGGCCACACGCGTGCCGTACACGGGATCGACCTTGTAGAAGATCGCGCACTGCCGCAGCTTGATACGCGCCTGCGCGCCGGACAGGTGGCCGACGATGTTGCTCACGAGATGGTCGCGATCCTGCTCGGTCATCACGTCGAGGAAGAGCGCGCGCACCTGGACGAAGTCGTCGTTCTCATGCGGGTACGGCGTGCGACCGGTGTCCCCGGCAAGCGGCATCCCCGGCTCGCTGACACTCGCGTCGGGTCCCGGAGCGCCGAAGCTGTTGGGCCAGTAGTTGGGACCCGAACCGCCGTTACCGTCGGAGCGCATCGCGCCGTCGCGCTGATAGCTCGCCTCGGGGGCGTGCTTGGGTGAGTTCACCGGTAGCAGATGGTAGTTGGGGCCGAGTCGGTGCAGGTGCGTGTCGTGGTAGCTGAACAGGCGGCCCTGCAGCATCTTGTCGGCCGAGGGGCCGATACCGGGCACGAAGTTGCTCGGGTTGAACGCGGCCTGCTCCGTCTCGGCGAAGTAGTTGTCCGGGTTGCGGTCGAGAATGAGCTTGCCGATGACGATCGGCGGGTAGTCGGCGTGCGGCCAGACCTTGGTGATGTCGAGCACGTCGAAGCGGTAGGAGTCCGCCTCGGCCACCGGCATGATCTGCATCTCAAGTGTCCAACTCGGGTACTCACCGCGCTCGATCGCCTCGAACAGGTCACGCGTCGCATGGTCGGGGTCGCTCGCCCTCATGGCATCGGCTTCCGCCGCGGTGAGGTTCTTGATGCCCTGGTCGGTCTTGAAGTGGTACTGCACGTAGAACTGTTCGCCATCGGCGTTGGTCCAGATGTACGCATGGCTCGAGTAGCCGTTCATGTTCCGGTACGTGGCCGGCGTGCCGCGGTCCGAGAAGAGCACCGTGACCTGGTGCACGGACTCGGGGGTGAGCGACAGGAAGTCCCAGAACATGTCCGGGTCTTTGAGATTCGTTCTCGGGTTGCGCTTCTGGGTGTGAATGAAATCAGGGAACTTGAGAGGATCGCGGATGAAGAAGACGGGCGTGTTGTTGCCCGTCATGTCGTAGTTGCCCTCTTCGGTGTAGAACTTGATCGCGAAACCGCGCGGGTCGCGCTCGGCGTCCGCCGAACCCTTCTCGCCGCCCACGGTCGAGAAGCGTACGAACACATCCGTCTTCTTGCCGACCTCGGCGAGGAACGCTGCACGCGTGTACTTCGTGACGTCGGCCGTGACCTCGAAGTATCCGTACGCCCCGGCGCCCTTGGCGTGCACGACCCGCTCCGGGATGCGCTCGCGGTCGAAGTGTCCGATCTTCTCGAGCAGGTGCACGTCTTGCATGAGTACCGGCCCCTGAGGTCCGGCGGTCATCGAATGCTGGTCCTCGGCGACGGGCTTGCCGAAGGCGGTGGTGAGCCGCTTACTGTCGGACATGGTGGCCCCTTCCCATCGGTGGGTGCGCCAACTGCACGAACGCACAATAGCCATAATCGTTATGGGTAGTAGTAACGATTTTACCGTCTGGGCCGGTCAGGTCAACGCCTGGGGCCGATCGTGCGACGAGCGGTACCCAGGGCGGTTCGGGCGGTCGGTCAGTGGCCTGCTGGGGACTTCTCGGCCTGCTGACAGACGGGGCAGACGCCGAGGACCACGAGCCGCACGTCCTCGACGCGCCACTCTCGCGTAGCGATCGTCACCTCGGTGGCCACCTGACCGACACACTCGGTTACCGGTGCGTCGGTCTCGAGGTTCGTGATGCGCGTACAGCGCGTGCAGGCCAGATGATGGTGGTGGGACCGGTCGGCATCGAACCGGTAGCGGCCCCGGTCGTCGAGGAATCTCGACACGAGGCCGACCTCGACCAGACGCTCGAGATTCTGGTACACCGTGGCAGCACTGAGCGGGTGTCCGTGCGCCGCGAGCAGCGTTATCAGCGCTTCGACCGTAGGGTGGCCCGTTGAGAGGCGCAGGTGGGACAGGACGTACCGTCGCGCGGGCGTGGCGCGCAGGCCCCGCCGGTGCAGTTCCACGTCGAGTCCGCCCGACACGCCGTCGTCGGCTGGCCGTGTCGGCTCTGTTGCGCGGGATGGCTTTCGCATGCGTGTCTCCGGACGGTTCGTCGTGCGTGATGACGTGACGGTAGCACGGAGCGTGCCGCGAGACGAGCGCGCATCCTTGCTCGGCGGTATCCTGGGAACATCAGTCCGAGAACGGCGGGAGTTGACGAGATGAGCGCGGATCCCACCCAGGGCCCACACGTCGAGGCCATCGAAGACGGACCGTTTCGTTATCGACGCGGAAGCGAGACCGATACGCGCGCACGGTTGTGCGGCTCCGATCGCGACGAGATCCCGAGCAGGGACTCGGTGCTCCTGTGCCGGTGCGGGGCTTCGGAACGCAAGCCGTTCTGTGACGGTTCGCATGTCGGTATCGGGTTCTCGAGCACGCGAATGTGGAAGCCGGGCGCGGGGTCGGAGATCGACCACCACGGTGCGGACATCACCATTCATGACAACCGGGCGCTCTGCGCCCACGTGGAGTACTGCGTGCTCGAGCTCCCGGGAGTCTTCGACCGGAGCAAACGACCGTGGGTGAACCCGGACGGGGCCAGCGTCGAGGAGATCATCGCCCTGTGCGACAAGTGCCCGTCCGGAGCACTCGGCTATTCGATCGGCGGCGTGCGTGGCGTCCCGCCGGATCGCCCGCCGACGGTGGTCGTCTCGGCCGAGGGGCCCTACTTCCTCGAGGGCGGCGTCGAGGTCGTGGACCCGAACCTGCCCGAGGCCGCGCATGACGAGCACTGTACGCTGTGTCGTTGTGGCGCGTCACGGAACAAGCCGTTGTGCGACGGCAAGCACGTGCAGGCCGGCTTCACGGGCACGAGCGAGTAGCGTGTACCAGAGCGACTGGCTGCTGAGGCAGATCGAGATGATGGGCCATGCGTTCCGTCGACTGCTCGACGCTATTCGCGAGCATCGGCCCGACGCCGCCGTGGAGATCTCGCGCGAGGCGGCAGGAGAGCTCCTCGAGAGCGATCCCGCGATCATCGATGCGCTCACCGGCGAGGGCCTGGTGACGCTGCTGTCCGCGGGCGGCGAGCTCGACGTGTTCCGCGCACACATGCTCGGCGAACTGCTCGTCGCACGCGCCGAGGCGTACGGCGAACTCGGGCGGGTGCCCGAGGCGGCTGCCGAGCGTACCCGCGCGCTCACGCTCCTCCGGGCGGCCCTGCCCTTAGCCGAGGGGGATGACGCCGCGCGTATGACCGAGCTGATCGGGTGGCTGATGCACTAGCCGCTAGGCCACCGATGCCTCGACCTGCGTATCGCGCCGGCGCTTGAAGGCCTTCTCTATCTCGACGGCCCAGAAGACGACGGTCGAGATCGCGAGTGCCAGCAGCAGGTCGGGCAGCGAGAGCGCCTCGGTCTTGAACACCGGCTGCAGGAACGGCACGTAGATCGTGGCCATCTGCAGGGCGAACGTGAGCGCCACCGCACCGAGCAGCGGCTTGTTGGAGAGCAACCCAATGTCGAAGAGCGACTGACGGTCCGATCGGATGGCCATGGCGTGGCCCATCTGCGAAAGGCAGAGCACGGTGAAGACCATCGTGCGCCAGTAGAGGTCGTGCTCGCTCGCCACCTGGCCCATCGACCATGCCTGGGTGAAGAGCGATGCGCCACCCATGAGCAGGCCGACCCAGAGCAGATGCGTGCCGAGCCCGTCGGCGAAGATCGACTCCTTTGGCGCGCGGGGCGGCCGCTTCATGATGTTCTTCTCGTGGGGTTCGCTCGCCAACGCCAGACCCGGAAGGCCGTCGGTCACGAGGTTGATCCACAGGATATGGATCGGAAGGAGCGGGATCGGCATGCCGAGCAGCGGCGCAAGCAGGATGGTCCAGATCTCGCCCGAATTCGACGTCATCGTGTACTTGATGAACTTGCGGATGTTGTCGAAGATGCGACGCCCCTCACGCACCGACGAGACGATCGACGCGAAGTTGTCGTCGAGCAGCACCATGTCCGCGGCCTCTTTGGCAACGTCAGTCCCGGTGATGCCCATCGCCACGCCGATGTCGGCGCGTGCGAGCGCGGGCGCGTCGTTCACGCCGTCGCCGGTCATCGCCACGTATTCGCCGCGGTCCTGCAGCGCCTGGACGATCTTGAGCTTCTGCTCGGGCGCGACGCGCGCGTAGACGCGGATGCCTTCGACGCGCCCCTCGAACTCCTCGAGGCTGAGCGCGTCGAGCTCCGAGCCGGTGACCATCTGGGTCGCGCTCTCGGCGATGCCGAGCCGGCGGGCGATGGCGAGCGCGGTGGCGGGGTGGTCGCCGGTGATCATGACCGGTACGATGCCGGCGTCCACACACTCGGCTACCGCGGACCGGGCCTCCTCGCGCGGCGGGTCGACGAGACCGGCGTATCCGATGATGGTGAGGCCGTGCTCGAGTTCGTCGAAGCCGTCCGTGGCGGGTAGTGTGTCGAGGCGGCGCATGCCGAAGGCGAGGACGCGCAGGCCCTTGGCCGACCAGTCGTCGACGAGGCGTTCGGCAGCGGCGCGGTCGACCGGCTGGATGCTTCCATCGGCAGCCAGTACGCCGGTAGCCCGATCGAGTACCGCCTCGGCGGCGCCTTTGGTGAAGCTCGTGTACCCGGCGCCGGGTGAGTCGTGGACGGTGGTCATGAGCTTGCGATCCGAGTCGAACGGTAGTTCCGCCGAGCGGGGAAGCTCGAGACGGAGTGCGGTTGGATCGAACCCGGCGGACTCGGCGGCCCGGTAGAAGGCGATCTCGGTAGGGTCGCCGACGAGAGCGTCCGTCGGACCCTCCACATCGTTGGAGATCGCGAGTGCCCGGGCGAACCACAGCGCGCTCTCGACGGGTGCGTCGGGTGAGAGCTCCACGTCGGTCTCGGCGTCGCCGGATGCCAGGTGCTCCACCGTCATCCGGTTCACGGTGAGCGTGCCGGTCTTGTCCGTGCAGATGTACGTGACCGAACCAAGCGTTTCGACCGCGGGCAGCTTGCGTACGAGCGTGTTCGTCTTTACCAGGCGGCTCGCGCCGAACGCGAGCGCGATGGTTGCGACCGCCGGAAGCGCCTCGGGCACCGCCGCGACAGCGAGGCTCACGGAGGTGAGGAACATGACGAGCAGGTCCTCGCCACGGATCGCGCCGACCGCGAAGACGATGGCGCACAGGCCGAGGGCCGCCAGCCCGAGCTGCTTGCCAAACTGCGCGAGGCGCTTCTGCAGCGGGGTCTTCACATCGCCGGCGCCGCCGAGCAGATGTGCGATGCGGCCCAGCTCGGTGGAGAGACCTACGCCGGTGACAACGCCTGCGCCGCGACCGTGCACGATCTGCGTGCCCCGGTACGCCATGCTCGACCGATCGCCGATAGGCGCGTCGGGCTCCTCGATCGGCTCGGTGTACTTCTCCACCGGCACGGACTCGCCGGTGAGTGCGGCCTCGGCGGCTCGCAGCCCGGCCGACTCGACCAGACGGAGGTCCGCGGGGACGATGCGGCCAGCCTCGAGGAGCACGATGTCGCCTATCGTGAGCTCGGCGGCGGTGATCTCGACGACGCGGCCGTCCCGGCGGACCGTGGCTGTCTCCGCGGCCATCTGCCTGAGTGCCTCCATCGCGCGCTCGGCGCGGTACTCCTGCACCACACCGATGACGGCGTTCAGCACGACGATCACGAGGATGGCGATCGTGTCGGCCAACTCGCCGAGGAAGCCGGATACCACCGCGGCTCCCAGGAGCAGCAGGATCAGGAAGTCCTTGAACTGGTCGAGGACCATCGCGGCTATGGTGCGCACCTCGCCCTCGGGCAGGGTGTTGCCGCCGATGATCGCGATGCGGCGCGCGGCCTCGGCGTCGGTAAGACCGTCGGGCGTACTGCCGATGTGACCGAGCACCTCGTCGACGGATGTGGTGTGGGGCGTCGGGGCGGCGAACTCGGCAGGCAGTTCGGCGGGCGCGGGAGCGGGCCTGGGCATGTGAACCTCCGGTGCAGTCTCTCAGGACAGGACGGTGCCGTTCCTGAAGGTCTCGCACGCGAGGTGTCTCGTTGGCAGGACCGGGGCGCGTTCGCCCGTGATGACGGCCTGCCGCCCGGCGCTCGACCGGGCTGCTACTCCCCTTCGGTGGCGATGATACGCCACGCGAATGGAGTGCGCGAGAGGCATCGGCGATGTTCGCGATGTGTGTGATCGGGCCTAAGGCCGACGACCGCTGCCCGGAGGATCGGTGATGATCGGCACGTCGCCGGTTCGGATGGAGCCGCGAAAGTGGCGTTCGCCGAGAGACTCGAATCCCGGGACGGTCACCCGGCCGCCCACGCGGTCAGCGATGCTCGCGTGCAGCGTCTCATCGGAGATCTCCGCGTCGCTTGCGAGCATCACGACGTTTTCCGGAACGATGCCGCCGGGGTCGATGGCGCCGACAGGGAACAGCCACACCCGCGGCCACACATTGCGTGCCGTGCGGTGCAGACTGCGCAGTGGCTTGCTGTGGGCGCCGCTGATCGTGCCGATGACGTTGTACGCGAGCGCGCCACCCGGTGTCAGCCGTGCGTATGCGGTCCGCATGAACTCCTCGGTAGTGAGCGGCCGGGGAAGGTGATCGTCGTCGAACGCGTCGATGACGATGATGTCGTAGGTGTCCGTGCACCCGTCGAGGAACGTGCGGCCGTGGGCCACATGAACCCGGATGCGCTCGTCGGCGGGTAGCGCGAAGAGTTCCCGTGCGATGGCCACCACCTCGGGATCCAGCTCCACCGCATCGATCAGCATCGCCGGGTGGTCGCGCCACAACTGCTTCACCAGCATGCCGCCGCCGAGACCTACCACGAGGACGCGTGACGCATGCGGCGCGATGGCGAGCGCGAGATGCAGATAGCCGACGTATTCGATGTCGGTCTCGTAGGGGGCGTCGAGTCGCATCGATGACTGTTGGTTGCGCTCGAAGCGCAGCGTGCGCACGCCGTTGTTGTCCGCAACGTGGAGGTGGTGGAACGAGGAGATGTGTGAGTACTCGGCCATGTCCCTGAGCATAGCGCAGCCCGCCGAATCGGCTCTGCCGATCGTGATCGGACGCCGCTCGTCGCACAGCGCCTCGCGCCTGCGGGCGCGCTCGGCGATAATGGGGGTCACGGAGGGGTGCCGTATCGTGGGCGAATCTGACCTGCCCGCTTTCGCCCCCGCGCCGACTCACCTATAAGGAGCCGACGATGATCGATCGCTACACCCGCCCCGAGATGGGCGCCATCTTCGACCTCGAGAACAAGTTCGAGATCTGGAAGCGGATCGAGGTCCTCGCCTGTGAGGCGCAGGCCTCACTCGGCGTGGTGCCGGCCGCCGACGTGGCGATCATCGGTGAGCGCGCCGCCTTCGGGGTGGAGCGCATCGCCGAGATCGAGCGCGAGACCAACCACGACGTGATCGCGTTCCTCACCAACATGGCCGAGCACATCGATGCCGGCTACGGCCCGGACGATCCGAAGCCGAGCCGCTGGGTGCACTACGGCATGACGTCGAGCGACCTCGGCGACACCGCGCTGTGCTACCAGATGACGCAGGCGCAGGACATCATCATCGACGACGTGCGTCGCCTCGGCCGGATCTGCCAGCGTCGGGCCGCCGAGTTCCAGGACACCCTGTGCGTCGGCCGCACGCACGGCATCCACGCCGAGCCGATGTACTTCGGCATGAAGTGGGCAGCGTGGGCCCAGGCGCTCAAGCGTGCCGAGAGCCGACTGATCGCCACGCGGCAGTACTCGTGTGCGTGGGGCGCGATCTCCGGTGCGGTGGGCAGCTACTCCAACATCGACCCGTACGTGGAGACCTACGTCTGCGAGAAGCTCGGCCTCACGCCGGACCCCGCCTCGCAGCAGGTGATCGCGCGCGACCGTCACGCACACGTGCTTGCCGTACTCGCCACCATCGCCGCCACCGCCGAGTGGATCGCCACCGA
>JAXMLJ010000028.1:0-13782 GCA_034368805.1 Coriobacteriia bacterium | reverse complement strand
GCGATGTTGTCGGCCACCGTGCCGGTGAACAGCACCGAGTCTTGCATGACGACCCCGATGCGGGAGCGCAGCGCGTCGAGCCCGTACTCGCGGACGTCGTGACCGTCCACGAGTACGGCGCCGGCGGTGGCGTCGTAGAAGCGCGGGATGAGGTTCACAAGTGTGCTCTTGCCCGAGCCGGTGCCGCCGACGATGGCTACCGTGGTGCCGGGCTCGACTGCGAAGCTCACGTCGGCGAGCGTCTCGCGCTCCGCGCCCGGGTAGCGCATGCCGACGCCCGAGAACTCGATGCGGCCGATCAGGTCGGCCGGCCTGAGCGGGTCGGGTGACTCGGCGATGTCTTCGGCCGTGTCGAGGATCTCGAAGAGGCGTTCGGCGGACGCGCCGGCCCGGGCGACCTGCTGCGCGCCGAATCCCAACGTGAACAGCGGCTGCAGCAGCAGCGACAGGTAGCCGGTGAAGGCGACGAGCTCGCCTATGGTGAGCGTCCCACCCACGACCTGCACCGCGCCGACGCCGGTCACGAGCGCCATGCCGAGGGTGCCGGCGGCGAAGAGCAGCGGGAACGCGTTGGCCACCGTGCGTCGCACGATGAGTCCCTGCTCGAGGAGCGCCTCGTTGGCCCGGCTGTACCGCTCGGCCTCGAACGGCTCGCGCGCGAAGATCTTGACGATGCGTACGCCCGCGGCGTTCTCCTGCAGTATCGCGTTCAGCGCGGCGAGGCGCTGCTGCGACGCCCGGAAGGTCGGGCCGAGTCCGCGTACGAAGCGCAGCAAAACGAACACGGTCGCCGGTATCGTGATGAACGCGACGAGCGCGAGCTGCCAGTTCATCGCGAGTAGGAACACCATCGCGCCGACGAGCAGGATGAGCGCCGACAGCGCCTGCACGAGCCCGCCGCCGACGAACTCGCGCACCTGGTCGACGTCGGAGGTGACGCGTGTGATCAACTGCCCGGTCTGCGAGCTGTCGTGCCAGCTGAACGAGAGCGCCTGGATCTTGGCGAAGATCGCCTCGCGCATCCGGTAGGCCGCACCGTGGCTCGCCCGTGCCGAGAGGTAGCCCTGGACGAACTGCGCGACGCCGCCCGCGATGGCAACCGCGACGAGCATGAGCGCACTGCCGACGAGCAGGTCCTGGCGGCCTCCCGCGATCCCCGAGTCGATGATGCGCCTGAGGATCTGCGGCGCGACCAGGTCGGCGGCAGCGCCCGCGAGCACCGCGAGCACGGCGAGCGTGGCGGCTCCGGCATAGTGGCGCATGAAGCGCAGCGAGCGGAAGAGGGCGCGGTTCACGTGTCTCCTCGGAACAGGGCTCACACGAGGATAGCGCACGCGGGCGCAGGCGGTGCAGCCGACTGGAGACGGGACGGAGCGGGACCTGCGTGCAGGTCCCGCTCCGCGAGCGAGGGGGGAGGGAAGAGAGGAGAGGGAAGGGTCAGGTCTTGAGCGCCGCGACGATGGCGGTGTACTGCCCAGGGTCGATCTCGCCCCGGGCCAGGCGCTCGCGGGCTATCTCGAGCGCGGTGTCTCCCGCGGGCGGAGTGGATGAGGCAACCGGGGATCTGTGGGCACGCGACACGGCCCAGACGACGATCGCCACGACGACCACCGCGGCGACAACCGCGACGAAGAGCGCGGCGATGCCGAAGCCACCGGGCACTCCTTGGCCGTCCATCATCCGCTGACCGTACGCTATCGTCCCGGGACCGAAGTGGGGGTTCATCTCGTGTCTCCTTCCATGGGGCACGAGACGAGTATCACCAGCCGGTATGGGGCGCGCGTGCGGCGGGCGTGGAGATGTCGTGGAGACGCCGCGGGTCTACTGGGCGTCGGCGGAGGCCGCGACCGCCAACTCGGCCTCGGGCTCCGGCGCGACGATGGCGGCCGTGCGCGTGGGGGCGCTTGTGGTGAGTGCGACGCCGGCGATGATGATCGCCATACCGGCCACCACCCAGCCGTCCACCGGTTCGGGCGGGATGAAGCCGAGCGAGCCCGCCGCCCAGCCGAGGAACACGGCGATGACCGGGTTCACGTACGCGTAGGTCATCACCTTGGATGCCGGCGCATTGGCGAGCAGCCAGACGAACGCGGTGAATGCGACGCACGACCCGATGACGCTCAGGTAGGCGAGCGCGCCGAGACCGGCCGGTGTCAGCACGAAGCGCGGCCATTCTCCGGCGATCGTACCGATGACGAGCAGCACGCCGCCCGCGGTGAGCATCTCGTAGCCGGTGGCTACGAGGGAGTCGACATCCACCGGGTTGCGCTTGGACAGGATCGAGCCGGTCGTCCACAGCCAGGTGCCCAGGATCTGCACGCCGATGCCGATGAACTCCTCGGGCGTCCCGCTGATGCCCGTGAGACGCGGCGCGATCAGAACGCCAAGGCCCGCGAAGCCGATGACGAGTCCGAGGTACCCCCGGGCGCTCGGGCGCTCCATGCCGGGGACGAACGACTCGGCGAGCGCTACCCACAGCGGCAGGAGCGCCACGATGAGCGCCGCCAGGCCCGAGGGGATGGTCTGCTCGGCCAGGAATGTGAAGTACATGCCGCCGACGAGGAGGAACAGGCCGATCATGGCCACGATGCGATACTGATCGAGGCGGATACGCAGCGAGGTCCCGCGCAGTCGTGCGAGGCCGAGTAGCAGCAGCCCGGCGGGGACAAGGCGCCAGCCCGCGAACAGCGTGGGCGGCAGGTCGGCCTCGAGGCCTACGCGGATGCCGAGGTAGGTCGATCCCCAGACCACGTAGAGCGTCGCGAAGGCGACGATGAGCTTGACGCGGTGCGACCACGAGAACGGGTTGAGTGACACGAGCGTCCTTCCTCGGCGATGTACGCGTCAGTCTAGACGAGCGGGCTCGTGTACGCGACGGGCGGGCGCCGGCGTCACGGAGGCGTTACACTGCGCGTATGCCCCACTACGACTTCTGCAGACCGGCGCTCACGGCCGACGTTGTGGCGATTGCCACCGACGGCGAGCCGCGCGTACTGCTCATTCGCCGGGGACACCCGCCGTTCGAGGGCCAGTGGGCGCTTCCTGGTGGGTTCGTGGACGAGTGGGAGCGGCCGGAGGATGCGGCGCGGCGCGAGCTTGCGGAGGAGACCGGACTGGCGCATGGCGGCCCGCTTGCGATCGTCGGCGTGTACGGCGAACCGGGGCGCGATCCTCGCGGCTGGACGGTCTCGGCGGTCTACCTGGCGGTGCTCGATCGTGAGGCCGAGGTGGATGGCGGCGACGACGCCGCCGAAGCGCGATGGTTCCCGACAGGCGACCTGCCGCCGCTCGCCTTCGATCACCATGTCATCGTCGCCGACGCTCTTGCTGTGCTCGGCGAGGCCTGACAGGCGACCGTCGTGTCTGCGGTCCCGGTTGACACGGGCACGTTCGCGCCCGTACCCTAGCGGGACAAATCGATAGCACCACGCCGTCGATGGGGAAGAGTACGCGGTCCTACTAGGACTTCCAGAGAGCCGGGGCAGCTGAGAACCGGCGTCTGAACAGCCGCGGAACATGGCCCCGGAGGCATCCGGTAGAAACGCGCCAGCGCGGAGTAGAGCCGGACGGACGCCCCCGTTACCTTGGGCTAGAGAGTTTCGAAGACCTAGCCGCGGCACTCCCGCCGTCGCGGGCACGAGGGGTCCGGAGCTTGAGAGGCCGTCTGCGTGAGCAGCCGGCGAAGTCGGGTGGTACCGCGCGAAGCGACACGCTTCTCGCCCTGACGAACAGAGATGTTGTCAGGCGGGAGGCGTTTTTCTATTCGGAGGTGGACGGTATGGCGAAGAGCTGGGAAGAGATCAACGTGCGTATCGCATCGGGCGAGGCGGTCGTGTTCACGGCCGAGGAGTTCGGTGCGCTTGCCGCCGAGGAGGGCGTGGCCGCAGCGGCGAAGCGCGTCGACGTGGTCACGACCGGGACGTTCGGGCCGATGTGCTCCTCGGGCGTGTTCCTGAACTTCGGGCACTCGGACCCGCCGATCAAGATGGGCGAGATCACGCTCAATGACGTGCCGGCCTCAGGCGGCCTTGCCGCGGTGGACACGTACCTGGGCGTGACCGAGCCGAGCCGGGTTCGCGGCATCGAGTACGGCGGCGCGCACGTCATCGAGGACCTGCTGCGCGGCCGTGCGGTGCGCCTTCGCGCGACCGGGCCGGGGACCGACTGCTATCCGCGGACCGAGATCGATACGTGGGTGACGCTCGAGGACCTGAACCAGGCGTACTTCTTCAATCCGCGCAACGCCTACCAGAACTACGCCGTTGCGGTGAACTCGACCGACACCGCGCTCTACACGTACCTCGGCACGCTCCTGCCGCGCCTCGGCAACGCGACGTACTGCTCCGGCGGCGCGCTCTCGCCGCTGCTGAACGATCCGACGTACCGCACGATCGGTGTCGGGACCCGGTGCTTCGTGGCCGGTGCCCCCGGCTATGTCGCCTGGGAGGGCACGCAGCACAACCCGCACACCGATCGCAACGAACACGGCGTGCCGGTGCGTCCGTCGGGCACACTCGCGGTGATCGCGGACCTGAAGGCCGCGAGCCCGGAGTTCTTCAGCGCGGCGACGTTCACCAGGTACGGCGTCTCGAGTTTCGTCGGCATCGGCGTGCCGATCCCCGTGCTCGACGACGACATCGCGGCCACACTCGCGCTCACCGACGCGGACCTCAAAGCGACCATCTACGACTACGGCGTGCAGCACCGATCGAGGCCTTCGCTCGGCACGGTCACCTACGCCGAGCTCCGCTCGGGTTCGATAGAGGTGGACGGCAGGACGATCCCCACCGGCCCGATCTCATCGCTGCCGGTGGCGCGGCGCATCGCGGCCGAGCTGAAGCGCTGGGTGGCCGAGGAGCGGTTCACGCTGGCGCCGCCGCTCCAGGCGTTGCCACAGGTCGGAAGCCAGGCGTTCAAACCGCTTGAGATCAGGACAGGGGAGGCGATCTAGCCATGCCGCGCAAGAGACTCGACCTGACGTTCCCGCCCCGGCAGTCCCTGAAGCCGGTCATCTACCATCTCGTGAAGGACTACGACCTCGTGCCGAATATCCTGCGGGCGCAGATCCATCCCGCACAGGAGGGGCGCATGGTCCTCGAGGTCACCGGCAGCAAGGAGAGCTACGCCGCCGGTGTGGCCTTCCTGGAAAGCCAGGGCCTTACCGTGCGTGAGGCCGCGAGCGACATCGTGCTCGACGAAGAGCTGTGCGTGAACTGCGGTCTGTGCACCGCGGTGTGCAAGCCCGACGCGCTCACGCTCGACCCCGGGACCCAGACGCTCGTGTTCGACAAGGACAAGTGCGTGTACTGCGAAGCGTGCGTGATAGCCTGTCCACGAAGAGCCATCACGCTGAGTTTCTAGGCCGAAGGAGGATAGTCCCCAACACCATGCCCGAACTCCCATTCCTGCAGGTCATGGCTGTGGTCGCCTGTCTGACGTTTGTCGGCGTCGTCGTCGCCATGCCCGTTGGCAGGCGCGCCGGGGCGCATGCCGGACGCGCTGTGTTGCGCGCGAGTCTCGGCGTGCTGCTCGTCACGATCGCTGCGTGCCTGTGGTGGGGCCATGTGACAGGCGATCTTGCCACGTTCAACACCCGCATGGGCCTCGACGCATGGCTGCAGATAGGGGCGTTCTTCGGCATCATCCTGTCGACCGGCTATCGGTTCGTCGGGCGTTTCCTCGACGACCTGGCCGGCACCGAGAGCAGGGAGGTGGCCGATGCCTGATATCGGACGTCGACTCGGCCGTGAGGTTCTCGTCATCGACGGTGCCATGGGCACGATGCTCCAGCGCGCAGCGGTTCCGCCCGAGATCGCGCCGATGCAGCTCAACATCACCGCTCCTGAGGTCATAGAGGAGGTGCACCGCCTCTACGCTCTCGCCGGTGCCGAGTGCGCCACCACCAACTCTTTCGGTGGCACGCGCATCAAGCTGGCCGCGCACGGGTTAGACGACCAGGTGGCCGAGCTCAACCGGGCAGCCGTGCGGCTCGCGCGCGCCGGCGGGGCACCGCACATCTTAGGCGACATCGGACCGACCGGCCTCGTGCTCGAACCGCTCGGCACCGCGGTGTTCGACGAGGTGTTCGACGCGTTTTGTGAGCAGGCCGCTGCGCTTGCTGCCGAGGGCGTCGACGCGCTGCTCATCGAGACGATGACCGACATCGCGGAGGCTCGTTGCGCCGTGCTTGCCGCGCGCTCGGTGACCGATCTGCCGGTGTTGGTGACGTGCACGTTCGGCCTGAGCGGCCGGATGGACCTCTCGGGCACCGAACCCGAGACCGCCGCGGTGATACTTGCTGCCGCCGGAGCATCAGCGGTCGGCATGAACTGCGGTCTTGGCCCGGAGCAGATGCTGCCGCTCGTCGAGCGCATGGCAGCCGCCACGACGCTGCCGATCATCGTGCAGCCCAACGCCGGCCTGCCGCAGCTGGTAGACGGCGCGACCGTGTTTCCCGGCACCGCCCTGGAGATGGGCGAGTACGCCGCGCGCTTCGTGGATGCCGGTGCCGCTCTCGTCGGTTCGTGCTGCGGCTCGACACCCGAGTTCACGGGCTCGATCGTCGACTTCGCCAAGGAGCGCCGCCTGGCCGGGCGCGCCGCGCCGACGGCGGGCATCACGCTCGCCGGTCCCCGCGGCGTCGTCCGCATCGGCCCGGGACAGCCGTTGGCGAGGATCGGCGAGCGCATCAACCCCACTGGGAAGAAGCGTCTGGCCGAGTCGCTACGCGCAGGCGCGCTCGACGTGGTCCGCGAGTATGCCATCGAGCAGACAGACGCCGGTGCCGATCTGCTCGACGTGAACGTCGGTGCCGCCGGTGTGGTGCAGTCAGACGTGCTGCCGAAGGCCGTGCTCGCACTGTCCGGACTGGTAGACGTCCCGCTTGCGATCGACACCACCGACCACGCGGCGCTCGAGGCTGCTCTCAGGGTCTATCCGGGTCGTGCGCTCATCAACAGCGTCAGCGGTGAGGCCGACTCGCTGGCCGCCGTACTCCCGCTCGCTGTCCGCTACGGTGCGGCCGTCGTGGTGCTTGCGCTCGACGATGATGGCATCCCCCATGCGGCCGACGCGCGTGTGGCGGTGGTGCGGCGGGTGCGCGAGCAGGCTCACGCCGCCGGCCTTTCCGACGACGACCTGCTCGTCGACACGCTGGTGCTTGCCGCGGCCACCGAGGAGATGGGCGCCTCGGCCACGCTCGATGCGATCCGCACGGTGAGTCATGACCTCGGGCTGGCGACGGTTGCGGGTGTGAGCAATGTGAGCCACGGCCTGCCGGGCCGGCCCGCACTCAACGCGCGGTTCCTCGCGCTTGCCGGGGCCGCAGGTCTGAACGCAGCCATCGTGAACCCATCCGAGCGGATCGAACTCGACGATGCAACCGCATCCGCTGCGACAGACGTGCTCCTTGGCCGCGATCCGCGTGCCGAGCGGTGGATCGCGCTCGCTACGTCGCAGGCACATGAGCCAGCTCCGCCCGCGAGTGGTGGTGATGTCCCCACCCGCCTGGGTCGGGCCATCGAGCGCGGCGACACTGACTCGGCCCCGGATCTCGTCGACGAGCTGATCGGTGAGGGGATCGCCCCGCAGGCGGTCATCGCCGACGTGCTCACGCCGGCGATCCAGCGTCTCGGTGACGCATACGGGCGCGGCGAGGTGTTCTTGCCGCAGCTCATCGCGGCCGCCGATGCGATGAAGGCCGCGGTCGGGCGCGCGAAGTCACACCTACCCGAGGGATCGGCCGCGCACGAGGGCCGCGTCGTGTTCGGCACGGTCAAGGGCGACATCCACTCCATCGGTAAGGACATCTGCGTGAGCATGCTGGAGAGCCAGGGCTACCTCGTCGAGGACCTCGGCGTAGACGTGTCGCCCGAGCGGTTCGCCGAAGCAGCCGCCACCGCGGACGTCGTGTGTCTTTCGGCGCTCATGACGACGACGCTCCGCAACATGGAGATCGCTGCCGAGGCCGTGCGGTCCGTTGGCCCGGCATCCGTGCTCGTCGGTGGTGCCGTGGTCACGCGGGACTTCGCCGATTCACTCGGCGCGGGGTACTCTGAAGATGCTCCCGGCTGCGTGTCGGCCGTGCGAGAGGCCATCGAGACCAGCAGGGGACGCGCATGATCATCACACGGCCGCGCGACTGGGAGCGCATCGAGGACAACCTCGCGAGCATCGGCGCGAGGAGTGTCTTCATCATGGGCTGCGGCCAGTGCGCTACGGTCGCCCACACGGGCGGCGAAACCGAGGTGGCCGAGGTGGCCGCCAGACTCGAGGCGCTCGGACTGGACGTCACCGGGTGGACCGTCGGCGAGGTCACGTGCCATCTCGGCGGGACGAAGCGCGAGAGCCGCAAGCACGGCGGCGACATCGAGGCGGCCGACGCCGTACTCGTGCTCGCGTGCGGCGCCGGCGTGCAGACCGTGGCCGACTCGGTGACCAAGCCCGTGTTCCCGGGGCTCGAGTCGCTGTTCCTGGGCAACGTCATCCGCAACGGCATCTTTGAGGAGCGCTGCCTGATGTGCGGCGAGTGCGTGCTCGACAAGACCGCCGGCATCTGCCCGGTCACGACCTGCCCGAAGGGCCTGCTGAACGGCCCGTGCGGCGGGATGTGGGAGGGTATGTGCGAGGTGCTGACCGACCGCGAGTGCACGCACGTCCGTATCCGCCGCCGCCTGGTCGAGCAACACCGTGCCGGCAAGAGCACCATGGCGCCGAAGGATTTCAGCAAGACGCTGAAGCCGGGCAGCGTGGACATCCGCGGACGCGGAGGCAGCCGGTGAGCCGCCTCAGGGACATGCTCGCGGCGGGTGAGTTCGTGGTGACCGGCGAGGTCGCACCACCGAAGGGCGCCGACGTGACGGCGATGCGCGCGGCAGTCGAGCTGCTCGCGCCGCACTGCCATGCGCTCAACGTGACCGACAACCAGGGTGCGAGCCTGCATCTGGCGAGCCTGGCAGCGTCCCGGCTCGTGCTCGACATGGGCATCGAACCCATCTTCCAGCAGACGTGCCGCGACCGGAACCGTCTGGCGCTGCAGTCCGACCTGCTCGCCGCGTGGTCTCTCGGCCTCGAGAACGTTCTCGTCGTGACCGGTGACGATCCGCGCGCGGGCGACCACCCGAATGCGAAGGGGGTCTTCGACCTTGACTCGACGCAGCTGGCCGAGATCGCACGGGGCATGAACGAGGGTCACGACATGATGGATCGACCTCTGGCGGGCGCAACGGACTTCTTCATCGGCGCGGCGATGTTCCCGGAAGCCGAGCCGTGGGACGTGCAGCTCGCCCGGGCCGAGCAGAAGATCGAGGCCGGCGTGCGCTTCTTCCAGACGCAGGCCATCTTCGACATGGCCAGACTTGAGCGGGCGGTCGAGGCGTTGCGGCCGCATGGCGCAAAGATCATCGCGGGCGTGCTGGTGCTCAAGAGTCCGCGGGTGATCGACTTCATCAACGAGCGACTGGCCGGGCTCATGGTGCCCGACGCGATCGCCGATCGTATCCGATCGGCCGATGACCCTGCGGAGGAGGCGATCGTGCTCGCCACCGAACAGGTGCGCGAGATCCGGGCGATCGCCGACGGCGTGCATATCATGCCGCTCGGCCTTGACGCGGCGGTCGGTCGCATCCTCGGAAACAGCAGCTAGGCGGAGTGTATGAGGCGCATCGGACTGTATAGCGACGTGCATGCGAATCTGCCTGCGCTTCAGGCCGTGCTCGATCACATGCAGGCCGAGGGGATCACCGAGCGATACTGCCTCGGTGACCTGGTCGGCTACGGACCGCACCCAGCCGAGGTGATCGCACGCATGCGCGCTATCGGCGACACGGTCGTCCAGGGCAACTTCGATCGCGCGCTCGGCGCGAGGCTTCGCGACTCGGGCAGCAACCTGCCGACGCCGCAGGAGACGCTCGATGCGGCCGAGTCGTACGCGTACACCATCGCGGCGATGAGCCGGGAAGACGAGCGGTATCTCTCGGCGCTACCGCGCGAGATCGTGCTCGAGATCGATGGCGTACGCATCCTGCTGTGCCATGGGACTCCGCGCAGGATGAACGAGATCATCGCGCCGGACGCATCCGGCTCGTTGCTCGTGTCGCTCGTTCGTGGCGCAGGCGTCGATGCCGTGTGTTGCGGTCACGTGCACGTCCCGTTCCACCGCTCCATTCCCACCGAGGCCGGTGTCTGCCACTGGGTGAACGCGGGGTCGGTCGGCCGTCCGCGAGACGGCGACCCACGTGCCGCGTGGGCGGAACTCGCGCTTGGCACGCACCAGGAGGTGCTCACGCGCGCGGTCGAGGACCTTGCATGCCGACGTATCGGCGAGACGGACCTCTGGTTGTCGGCACACCTGCATCGAGTGGCGTACGACACCGAGTCCGTGGTGCAGGACACCGTCGCGCGCGGACTTCCCGCGACGCTCGCCTCGGCGCTCTCCACCGGGTCGGAGACGCGTCACACCCTGTCTCCTTCGAGCGTCTCCGAGCCGCACGACCATCCACACCGCCACCGGGACGGTGTGATTCGCCGGGCATTCTCCACCATCAGCGGAGGTGCGAGCCACGGGTGCGAAGCCGCAGGCGAGGGCCGGCAGTGTACGTGCGCGCTCGGGGACCGCATCGCGGCCTACGAGTGCTTTGCGGCGCTGTACCGGGACCCGCCGGCGTCGGCACCAGGCGCGGTGGCCAGATTGGCGACAGCGATGCGTTCCTGTCGGAAGAATCCCCACCTCGACGACAGTGCGATCGAGGCCGCTCGAGACGAAGCGCTTCACGCACTCGAGCGCCCGGCCGGGTTGGAGGCGTTTGCGGCCGAGCGCGTCCGCCTTCACGGTGAGCCGGGACGGTTCGACCCGTTCACCCACGTGCTCTCGCCCAGCGAGCTGACGTACCTGGCGGGCGATGAGGCGGGAAACGCGGCGGGACTCGAGGCGCTCTACACTGCCGCTGGCTTCACGTCGGAAGGGAACGGCGCCGGTGACGTCGGGCACATCTCGGTCGAACTGGCGTTCATGGCTCACTGTCTCAGGCACGGTTCGGCCGCCGACTCGGACAGTCTCGGCCTGGCGCACGACTTCTTCGCGGGGCACCTTGCCGACTGGGCCGTTCTTCTCGCCGTGGTCACCGCACAACAGGCGGCCGAGCCGGTCATGCACTACGTGGGCCTCGCGCTCGACAAGTACCTCATCTGCGAGGCCGCCACGTTCAGGGCGGCGGTTCCCGAATACTGCGAGATGCGCGAGAGAGGGTCCGCATCGGGCGTGCTATCATCGGCGCGCACGGACGGCTTGCACTTCCAGGGAGGCGGTCCACAGTGAACGAGCAGACGCCCCCGAGCCTGGACGTATGGCTCGCCGAGGCAAAACGCGAAGCCGACGCCGCGGGCGTGGGTATGTATCTGTGCCACAACGGCGTCGTCCGTTCGTTCTCGCGTGACGGCCGGCCGGTGAGCGGGATGGATCTCGCCGTCGACCACGGGCGGCTCGCCGAGATCCTCTCCACGACCCGGCTCATGGACGGCGTGTCGATCGTGCGCGTCTGGGTCAATGAGGGACACCTCGAGGTCGGCGACGACATCATGTACGTCATGGTCGGCGGGGATATCCGCGACAACGTCTTCGAGGCGCTCGCGGCACTCGTGCGTATGATCAAGACCGAGGTCGTCACCGAGACCGAACAGCGTCCGGAGCAGTAGCGCTCCGCCGTCCGAGACGAGTCTGCACATGACGCCGTCCGGGACATCGGATCCGCCCGAGTCGCGACGTATCGTCGTGGACGTGATGCGTCTATGTCCCGATTGAGACTACGAGCTGCGGCTGGTCCAAGCCGTGTCGCGCTGGCCCCGGTGGCGGGGCAGGCTCATCATCCGCGAGTGGGAGCCGGAGGACCGGGCACATGAAGGCGCGCCCGTGATCGTCGACGGTCGTTTCGGCGTCGATCCGGTGAACGTGAAGACGGTCCGTGCCGCCCTCGAGCGCGCCGACGCGGAGCCCGCTCCTGCGCCCGAGCCGAGCGCGTAGACACCTGCTGCTACAATCGTCGGACACGCGAGACGGTCGTCTCCGAACGGGGAGGTCATCATGCATATCGTCATACTCGGTGGCGGGCCCGGCGGCCACGGTGCGGCATTCGAGGCGGCCAGGCTCGGCGCAGACGTGACGTTGATCGAGGCCCGTCGCCTCGGCGGTACCTGTCTGAACTGGGGCTGTATCCCAACGAAGACGATCTTGCGCTCGGCACACATCGTCGCCGACACGCGCGAGGCTGCAGCGTTCGGTCTGAGCGCGTCGGTCGCCAGCGTGGACGTACCCGCCTTGAGAGCGCGCAAGGAGGCGGTCGTCGACGAGCTCGTAGGTCAGGTCGAGGGGACCGCGCGGCGCCTGAAGGTGCGCGTCGTGGCCGGGACCGGCAGGCTTGCCGGACCCAAGGCGGTCGAGGTCGCACTCGCCGACGGCACGACCGAGACCGTGGAAGGTGACGCGGTGATCCTTGCGACCGGGTCGGTCGTCTTCAAGCTCCCGGGCATCGACCACGATCTCGAGGGCGTGTGGACGAGCGACGAGGCGGTTGCGCTCTCGGACATCCCCAAGGACATCGTCATCATCGGTGGTGGCGTCATCGGTCTCGAGTTCGCGTGCGCGTACGCGGCGTTCGGCAGCGTGGTGACCGTGGTCGAGCTCATGGAGCAGGTCCTGCCGGGTAACGACCGGCGCGTGGTGAAGCAGACGCAGGCTGCGCTCGAGGAGATGGGTGTCACCTTCCATCTCGGTGACGCGGTCGAGCGCGTGGAGCGCATCGGTGAGCGGATGCGTGCGACGTTGCGCAGCGGTACGGTCCTCGAGAGCGACATCGTGATGAGTGCGGTGGGGCGCATCCCCAACTCGGCGGGGCTTGGCTTCGAGGACGCTGGGGTCGAGTTCGAAAGACGAGCGGTCAAGGTCGACCCGTACTTCCGCACGAGCGTCGAGGGTGTCTATGCCATCGGCGACGTGATCGGCGGCATGATGCTCGCCCACGTGGCCGACGAGGAGGGCGTCGTCGCCGCGAGAAACGCGGTGGCGGAGTTCTCAACGGTCGGCGCCGAAGCGAGCCTGGAGAGCGTGCGCTACGACTGCATCCCGGCGTGCGTGTACACCTTCCCCGAGGTCGCGGTCGTGGGGAGCACGCGCGACAGCGCCAAGGAGCGCGGTGTCGACGTGGTGCAGGCGGTCGCCAAGTTCGCTGCGAACGGCAAGGCGCTCGGTGAGGGTGACGCCGACGGATTCGTGCAGATCGTCGCCGAGAAGGGAACTGGCGCGATCGTCGGCTGCCAGATCGTGGGACCGCATGCCGTCGAGACGATCCATGAGGTCGCACTGGCGGTCCGCCACGGACTGACCGTGCGGGATCTCGCCGAGACCGTGCATGCGCACCCCACCGTCTCCGAGGTCATCCGCATGGCGTGCGCGGATGCGGCGGGCAAGTGCGGCTGCTGACGTGACGTACGAGCACGGCTCGGACGCAGGGCGCCTCCCGGCCTGGCTGCGGAGGCCGCTCGCGCACGCCGGCGAGTATCGCGCCGTCGAGGATCTGCTCGGCGAACTTCACCTGGCGACTGTGTGTCAGGAGGCGAAGTGCCCCAACCGCGGCGAGTGCTTCGCGAGCGGTACCGCCACGTTCCTCGTCGCTGGAGACGTCTGCACGCGCGGATGCCGCTTCTGCGCGGTGGAGACCAGGGCGCCGCTTCCACTCGACCCCGATGAGCCGGCGCGTGTGGCCGAGGCCGTCGCGCGGCTGGGGTTGCGCC
>JAXMLJ010000027.1:0-19262 GCA_034368805.1 Coriobacteriia bacterium | reverse complement strand
CGAGCCCGGTTCGCGGCGGACGACGGGGATTGGGGATGGCACGACGATGGATACGTTGAGACGCGGGACCCTCGGCGCACTGGTACTCGTACTCGCGCTCGGGATCATGCTTCCGTCAGGATGCGTGAGCGACGGAGCGGGCGGAGACGGCGCTGCGACAGAGCCGTACGTCGTCGGCGCGGTACTGTCGCTTACCGGGGCGCAGTCCGGCCTCGGCGGGCCCGAGAAGAATGCGATCGACATGGAGGTCGCGCGCATCAACGAGGAGGGCGGCGTCAACGGTCATCCCCTCGAGGTGATCATCGAAGACGACGCGAGCGACGTGGACCAGGCGATCGCGCGGACCACGAAGCTCATCGAGCAGGACGGTGTCGTGGCCATCATAGGCTCGACCGGTACCGGCCAGAGCATGGCGATGCGTGACGTCATCGACGAGGTGCAGGTCCCGCAGGTCGCGCTCGGCAGTGGCAGCATCATCACGGCCGAGTTCGATCCGCTCGTCTTCCAGACACCGTGGACCGCCGATCTCATCGTGCCGCTCGCTCTCGAGTACCTCAAGGCCGAGGGCCACACCAAGATCGGCCTCATCACCGAGGACACCGGCTTCGGCAAGGACGGCCAGGCGCTCGTCAATGAGACGGCCGCTGACTACGGCCTCGAGGTCGTGAGCGACCAGGTCTTCAGGCCGGCCGACACGGACATGACCGGCCAGCTCACCGTGATCAAGGGCGCCGGTGCCGATGTGGTGCTCATGTGGTCGTCGGTCGCCGCGTCATCGATCGTGCCCAAGAATCTGGAGCAGCTGAACCTCGATATACCGCTCGTTTGCAGTCACGGCATCGCCAAGCAGGAGTTCATCGACGGCGCGGGCGCTGCGGGAGAAGGTGTCATCGCGTTTGCTGGCAAGGTACTGGCGCCTGAGACGTACGGCGTTGGTAGCGAGAGCTACGAGGCCGCGACGGGATTCGTGGAGCGCTACACCGCCGAGTACGGTGTCGCTCCGGACCACTTCGCAGGGCACGCCTACGACGGTCTGTATCTCGTGGTCGAGGCCCTGAAGAGGCTCGACGAGGGCTTCACCTCGGCAGACCTTCGTGACGAGATCGAGAAGACGAGCGGGTTTGCCGGCATCGGTGGCGTGTTCACCTTCTCGGCCACGGACCACAACGGCATGACGGCCGATGACATCGTGATGTACCGCATCGAAGATGGGCGTTGGGCGCTGGCCGAGTAGGGCGACGCGAGGCAGGGTGAGGACGACTTGGAGACGTCAGAGCTCTTGCAGCTCGCCATAGCGGGCCTGAAGAACGGCTCGATCTACGCGCTGCTGGCCCTGGGCTTCACGATCGTCTACGCTGCGACGAACGTCATCAACTTCGCGCAGGGCGAGTTCTACATGCTCGGCGGGATGTTCGCCGTCTACGCGTTCACGCAGTTCGAGCTGCCGCTCCTCGTCTCGGTGCCGCTCGCCGTGCTGGCGGTTGCGGGCATCGGCATGCTCTTCGAAACCCTCGCCATCCGTCCGCGCAAGGATGCCGAGCCGATGGCTCTCATCATAATCACGGTCGGCGGGTCGCTCGTCTTCGCGTCGCTCGCACGCCACGCGTTTGGCAGTGACGCGCTGCCGCTGCCCGAGTTCACCGCGGGACCGTCGTTCCTCTTCGCGGGCGCTGCAATCGAGCGGCAGACGGTGTGGATCTGGGGGATCGTGCTTGTCACGGTTGCGGGGCTCACGTTTCTGTACAGCAAGACCCGTCTCGGCAGGGCTATGCGCGCGTGCATGCAGAACCGCGAGGCTGCCCGTCTCATGGGGATCGACACCGCGCGCGTCGTGATGATCAGCTTCGGCCTCGCCGCCGCGCTCGGCGCGCTCGCCGGGGTGGCGGTGACGCCGCTGACGTCAACGCGGTTCGACATCGGTGCCGGGATCGCGGTCAAGGGCTTCGCAGCCGCCATCCTCGGCGGGCTCGGGAGTCCGCTGGCCGCGGTTGCCGGCGGACTGCTGCTCGGACTGGTAGAGCAGGCGGTGATCCCGTTCTCGTCCGCACTCAAGGACGTGGTGGCGCTTGGCGTCTTGCTTGCGGTCCTGTTCCTTCGTCCCCAGGGCCTGTTCCGGCGGGCCCGCCGGGAGAAGATGTAGCGTGAGGGCGACGAGGATGCGCTATTCGATCCGGGCGGCCGTGATCCTCGCCCTGACGTTTGGCGTCGCGATCACACCGTTCGTGATGACGGACCGCTACATCCTGCGGATACTCACGTTCGTCGGCATCAACCTGATCATGGTCGCGGGGCTCTCGCTGCTCTTCGGTTACGCTGGCCAGATCTCGCTCGGACAGGCCGCCTTCTACGGCCTTGGCGCGTACACCTCTGGCTACCTCGCGAAGGCCGGCGTCCCGTGGCTTCTCGCGCTTGTCGGCGGGGTCGCGGTCGCGGCCATCGGCGGACTGCTCATCGCGTTGCCGAGTCTCCGGCTCAAGGGGCACTATCTTGCGATGGCGACGCTGGGCTTCGGCGAGATCATGCTGTTCTTCTTCACCGAGACGGAGTCTGTCACCGGTGGTTCGAACGGACTGCGGGGCATCCCGGCGGCAAGCATCGGACCGCTTGAGTTCGCCACGCCGGTGGCCAAGTACTTCCTGGTGTGGTCCGTCGTCGGCATCGTGCTCGTTCTCGCCGCCAACATCGTCCGCCGACGGCCGGGGCGCGCGCTGCGTGCCATACACGGCTCCGAGACCGGTGCTCAGGCGTGTGGCATCGACACGGTGAAGGTCAAGATCCAGGTCTTCGTGCTCTCGGCCGGGCTTGGCGGCCTCGCCGGCGTCCTGTACGCCCACTACGTCGGCTTCGTGTCACCATCCACGTTCACGCTGCACTACTCGCTCATCCTGGTGACGATGGTGGCTCTCGGCGGCATGGGGTCGCTGGGAGGCGCGGTCGCTGGGACGGTTCTGCTCACCTTGCTGCCGTACGTTGACGCGATCATCCCCGGTCTGCCGAGGAGCACCGTGGAGCTCATCCAGGACTGGACGAACGATATCTACGGAATGGTGCTCATCCTTGTCATGCTGTTCATGCCGCGCGGTCTTGCGGGGTGGGCCACGTCGCTCGTCGCGCGCTTTGGTGGCCGTGATCGGGCCGGCGGCTCCGTCCATCAGGGCGGTGGGGCATGAGCATGCTCTCGGTCAAGGGGATCACGAAGCGTTTCGGTGGCGTCACAGCCGTCGATGACGTGTCGTTCGAGGTCTTCGAGGGCACCATTCATGCGGTCATCGGCCCGAACGGTGCTGGCAAGAGCACGGCGTTCAACGTCATGACGGGCTTCGACAGGCCGGACGAGGGCAGTGTCGTGTTCGAGGGCGCGACGATCACCGGCATGCGCCCGCATCGGATCGTCCGGCTGGGCGTGGTGCGCACGTTCCAGAACACGATGCTGTTCGATGAGATGACGGCGCTCGAGAACGTGCTCGTGGGCATGCATGCGCGGACGCGCGTGGGATTCCTCGGCGCGGCACTCTCGCTCCCGGGCGTGCATGCCGAGGAGCGGTTCGCGCGCGAGCAGGCGCATCGGATCCTCCGGCTCGTCGACATGGACGACGTTCACGCCGTCTCGGCCGGCGACCTCCCTCACGGGCAGCGTCGTCTGCTCGAGATCGCGCGCGCACTGGCGACCGAGCCACGGATCATGTTGCTCGATGAGCCCGCTGCGGGGCTCAACAACGTTGAGACCGCGCAGCTCGGCGAGACGCTTCGCCGGATCCGGGGCACCGGGGTCACCGTGGTCATCGTCGAGCACGACATGGGGCTCGTGATGGAAGTGAGCGACGAGATCGTCGTCCTGAACGAGGGGCGCAAGATCGCCGAGGGCCCGCCCCTTCTGATCCAGAAGGATCCCGCCGTCATCGAGGCCTATCTCGGAGAGGAGGCGTCCGATGCTTGAGGTTGACGCCTTCGTTGCCGGATACGGGCGGATCCCGGTGCTGCATGGCGTGTCGCTCAAGGCGGGCGCCGGTCGGATGATCACGCTCGTCGGTGCCAATGGCGCGGGTAAGTCGACGCTGCTCAAGGCCATCGCGGGCGTCTTGCCGGCGCGTTCGGGCAGGGTGATCCTCGAAGGGGAGGACGTCACCAACGTCCCCGTCCACCGGCGGGTCGGCAAAGGCGTGGTGCTCGTTCCCGAGGGACGGATGCTCTTCGGGGCGATGTCGGTCGATGAGAACCTGACACTCGGTGCGTACCTGAAGACGGGGGCCGAGGCCCGGCGCGAGGCCGAGGCGGAGCGCGAGCGTGTATTCGAACTCTTCCCGATCCTCGCGCGACGGCGTACGCAACCCGCAGGAACGCTCTCGGGAGGCGAGCAGCAGATGCTTGCTGTGGGGCGGGCGCTGATGTCCGACCCAAAGGTGTTGCTGCTTGATGAGCCGTCTCTCGGTCTGGCGCCGAAGGTCATCAGCGAGATCTTCGCGGTGCTCGACCGACTCCGCGAAGGAGGCCTGACGATGGTGCTCGTCGAGCAGGACGCCAGGCTGGCGCTCAAGCACGCCGACTACGGCTACGTGATGCGCACGGGATCGGTGGCGCTTGAAGGCAGCTCGGCCGATCTGCTCGCCAACGACGATGTCCGCCTGATCTACCTGGGCGCCTGGCACGGAAGAGAGTAGGGGAGTCGCATGCCCATCTGGAACGCCGAATACGAGTCCATGTCACGTCCGGCTCTCGAGGGACTGCAGCTCAGGCGCCTCAAATCGGTGGTGGCGTGGGTGTACGAGCGAGTCCCGCACTACCGCGAGGCGCTCGACGAACGGGGAGTGAAGCCGCGCGACATCAAGTCGCTCGCCGACATTCGTCTGCTGCCGTTCACCGACAAGGGCGCGCTGCGCGACACGTACCCGTTCGGCATGTTCGCCGTGCCGATGGAGCAGGTCGTCCGCGTACACTCGTCTTCGGGCACCACCGGCAAGCCGATCGTCGTCGGCTACACCAAAGGCGACCTCAACACATGGACGGAGCTCACTGCCCGTATCGCCTCCGCGGCGGGCGTGACCTCACGCGACCGGGTGCAGATGCTCTTCCTTTACGGCATGTTCACGGGTGGCTGGGGCATGCACTACGGCATCGAGCGTGTCGGGGCGACCGTGTTCCCGGCCGGCGCGGGCAACACCGAGCGCCAGCTCATGATGATGCAGGACTTCAAGACGACCGCGATCGTCGGGACGCCGAGCTACGCGCTGTACATCGCCGAGGTCGCCGAGACGATGGGTATCGATGTCGCGTCGATGCCGCTTCGGGTGGGCTTGTTCGGCGGGGAGCCGTCGGGCGAAGGTATGCGGGCCGAGATCGAACGCCGCCTGGGAATCATTGCCACCGACAACTACGGCCTGTCCGAGGTCATGGGGCCCGGCGTCTCGGGCGAGTGCGAGCACCAGTCGGGACTCCACATGGCCGAGGACCACTTCCTTTTCGAAGTCGTCGATCCGGCCTCGGGCGAGCCTGTGCCGGAAGGGGAGGAGGGGGAGCTCGTCATAACGACGCTGACCAAGGAAGCGTTCCCCGTGCTGCGCTACCGGACGCACGATCTGACGGTCATCGATACATCGGCGTGCCAGTGCGGCCGGAGTCTGGCGCGCATGCGTAAGGTGCGGATGCGTACCGACGATATGCTCATCATCCGTGGTGTGAACGTCTACCCGAGCCAGATAGAAGACGCTCTCCTTCAGGTCGAGGGCGTCGAGCCCCACTACCTTATCGTCGTGGACCGGGCGGGTGCGATGGACACACTCGAGGTGAGGATCGAGGTAGCTGGGGAGATGTTCTCGGACATGATGTCGGACATGGTGGCGTTCACGGGCCGCGTGAGTGCCCGTATCCAGTCGGTCATCGGACTTCAGACCAAAGTCACCCTGGTAGAGCCTGGTACTATAGAGCGGACGGTCGGCAAGGCACGCCGCGTGATCGACAACCGTCCGGCGCTGTAGGTCCCGGTCCCATCAGGAGGTCCCTGTGCTCGCGGAGTATGTCCCGTACCTCATCATCGGACTGGTCGCCGCCGCGCTGATCGCGGTCACGATCGTGTTCGCGCGTCTTGCCTGGCGCCGCCAAGTGCGCCGGTATATCGTGGCGCTCGTCGGCCGCAGAGAGGCCATCATGGCATCTCTCAAGGCCATTGACGGCGTTCTCGCGGTACTTGCGAGCGGCAGCGTCGATGACGTACTCGCGTTCGCGCGCTCCGAGTCAGAAGAGCGGCGCGTTATCGCCGAGATCGCGGCCCGGATGAGGATCCAGGGCGGAGAGCTTGCCGAACTGCCGCTTCCTAAGAAGCTGTGGCCGCTGGCGGATCTGCTGGATGAGGCCGTCGAGGCCATCGGATCGGCCGCGGCGGCAGTTGGTGAGGCCGAAGGCGATGCGGTGCTCGATGCGCTGGGGGCGCTTGATCTCAACGCACCGAGAACCGCGCTTGCCGACGCTGAAGCAGAGATCGTCCGGCTGGCGGAGGTCTACGATCTGACCGATCCCTCGGTCTACGGCGGCGGTCTGTACATCTGAGCAGCGGGAGGTCGGAGCATGGCGGGTGGAGGATACGCGGGAGGGGACAGCATCGGGGTACGCGCGGTCCGGATCGTGATTCCGTGGGTGCTTCTTGTACTGATCGCGCTCCTTGTGTGGGGCTATCTGAGCCAGTACCGTGATGCGTCGGGCGGCGGTGTACCGGCGGGGGAGTCGCCCGCGGGGGAGACCACGCCGACCGCAGGTTCGGCAAGCACCACGGAGGGCGCCGGTGGCGACGTGCCTGCCGACGCAGGAGACCTCAAGCCGTACGTGACCGTTCTCACCGAGGGTCTCAATATGCGAAGTGAACCGATGACGACCGCGGGTGTCGTCAAGACGCTTACCGAGGGGCAACGGCTGACGCTGCTGGAGAAGGGTACCGGATGGTATCGCGTCAGGGATGATGCCGGCGATGAGGGGTGGGTGGCGGCTGGCGGTCGCTACACCGAGTTGGTCGAGTGACGGAGGACGACTGTGGCCAAGGCGATCGGTAGCGCGGCGGACTTCTATCGCGTGAGGATCATGCGCGTGGACGCGACCGAGGCGGTGGACTTCGAGTGGCGTGACGATATCCTGTACCGCCGCCCGGAGTCGTCCACTATCGTGGAAGACGAGTGGTTCAGGGTCGAAGCCGTGCTTCTGGACGACGAAGACGTGACGACCGAGATCACCACCCTCGATGACGTCGAGGCCGCACAGACGTTGCTCGAAGAGTGCCAGGAGGCGCTTGCGGACATGACGAAGTCCGGCTTCGAAGAGCGGTACCTCGGCGCGAGCGCCGACTGACCGTCGGGCGCGAGGCGGTCTGTCGGTTCAGTGGCGCTCAGGGCCGCGCCAGAAGATGTCACCTCACGGTACCGGCCGCAAGAGAGCGTGAGACATCCCCTGCGACAGGAGAGGACGCGGGTCGGACTCCGTACTTCGCGACTTGCCATAAGATACATTATCGGGCGTAGACCGCAGCACGAGATGACCACGATGTCCCGCTGCTATGGGAGCGTACGCACGACGATGAACGTTCGACGGTAGTGCACTCGGGCGGTACCTATGCGGCTGAGGACTCAGGTTCGGCGAGCTCGGCTTCGAGTTGGTGCGAGATATCGCGACGTGTGACGACCCAGTCGGTCTTCTTGAACAGCTGGTCGTACATCGCCACGAGCACGATCGCGTTCTTGAGCATGACGAACACGATGACGGTGAGCCCGTAGATGAGTCCGTACCACCAGTGATAGCGGATGTGTGCGTTCTTCATCGCCGAGATCGTCGCGACCGGTCCGCTCGCCAGCGTCGCCACCGTGCTGAGCCAGAGGAACCAGTGTGTTCGGAGTGGTACGTCGCCCTGGTAAAGCCAGAGGCTGATGACCACCGGGAATATCTGGAGCGTGATGAGCGGATACAGCTCCCGGTACAGCAGCAGGTACGTCCAGTGCAGCTTTTGGAGCGCCGTAAGGTGCTTGGTCTGCCAGATCGGCCCCTGGTGCTTGAGGCTCACCTGGAGCCACCCCTGCGCCCAACGCTTGCGCTGGCACCAGAAGGCATGGAACGACGTGGGCGCCAACTCGGTGGAGATGATGCTGCGGTCGTGCGCGATCCTGTAGCCGGCAAGGATGGCGCGCGCCGACGCGTCGATGTCCTCGGTCATCATCGATTGGTCCAACCGGACCGTGCGCAGGGTGTCCGTGCGCCAGTACCCGTTCGATCCACCGAAGATGGCGGTATCGAGTGCGAGGGACCGTGCGGTGTGGCTCACCGCGTAGATGCACTCGAACTCGACCGCGATCAAGCGTGTCAGCATGTTGGTGTCGTGATTGCGGACGACACTGCGGCCCTGGACCACATCGTAGCCCTGTGCGAGCCAGCGCCAGGCACGGGTGATACAGTCCGGGCACGGGTGGTGATCGGCGTCCAGGATGCTCACGATGGCGCCCGTGGCGATCTCGATGGCCGCGTTCACGTTCTGCGCTTTGGACTCGCTTCCCTCGACGCGGAGGAGCCTGAACGCGGCGTCGTCTGCCGCGATCGCGGCGAGTTCGTCCTCGACGTGCAGGTGCGTCGGCGTGTTGTACGCGAGGATGACCTCGAAGCCGCCTGTGGGCCGATGGATCTGCGTGAGCAGGTGCCGCACGGTATCGACGATGATCTCGCGCTCGTTGGGGAGGAACGCCGCGACGATGATCGTGGCCGAGGGTATGGGCGGCAGATCGGCAACGGTGAGCCGACCGCCGGCTGTGCCGAGGAGACGGGCCAGCAGTCTCGGGCGGGATCCATCGGGGTCGTCACGCGACGCACGCTTGCGCGTCAACGTGATGAGCGCCTCCCACATCAGCACGACCGCGGTGATGAAGTACGTCGTGGCGACCACGATGTGCAGCCAGAACAGGTCATGACCGGCCACACGCAGGTTGTAGTAGACAAGCGTCGGCAACGCGACCACGACCAGATGCATCAGTATCGCGCGGCCCCAGCCGTACGGCGTGCGGCGTATCGGCGCGTCTTCGACCCGTGTGTCTTCAGTCACGTGATCCCCCCGGATGCGTGTGATTCTCGATGCAGTCACGCGTGGTCGAATCCTACCACGCGTGACATGCGAGATGCCCCCCAATTATGAAACATAAGTCCAGTGATCGGCGAAGCGGCCCCGGACCGCGCCGTGCGCAGCCCGGGGCCGTCGTTAGCAGGCGCGCGAACGCCCCTGCGCGGCACGCGTCACTCAGACGCGGTAGCCTGTGCAGCCTCTTCGGCCATCTCACCTCGGAAATCCGGTGAGTCGACCGCGAGTCCCTTACTCTCTCGCGGCAGGATGAGGTTCAAGATGACGCCCACGAGTGTGGCGAGTGCCATGCCGGGGACGACGTACTCCCCAACCGGTATCTTGATCTCGGCGACTTCCATGCCGATGCCGAGGACGAGGACGACGCTCGACAGGATCAGGTTGCGGCTGTGGCTGTAATCGATGCCGCTGTCCACGAGCATGCGCAGTCCCGAGGACGCGATGAGCCCGAACAGCAGGATCGAGACACCTCCCATGACCGGCGTCGGGATGCTTCGGATGAGGAATCCGAGTTTGGGCACGAACCCGCCGATCACGAAAGCGAATGCGCCGGCATACCAGAACATCTGTACCGCATAGACGCGCGTGACGGCCATGACGCCGATGTTCTCGGCGTACGTGGTCGATGGCGTACCGCCGACCAGGGCCGAAAGTGACGTGGCCAGACCGTCGCCGACGAGTGACTGCGGCAGCATCGGATTGAAGTCCTTGCCCGTGATCTCGTTGATGACGAGCAGGTGGCCGATGTGCTCGATGATGACGACGAGCGCCACCGGAGCGATGAGCATGATCGCCGAGAACTCGAACTTGGCGATCGTGAGCGTCGGCAGTCCGATCCATGCGGCGTCGAGCACGGGCTGGAAATCAACCAGACCGAACGGGATTGCGGCGATGTAGCCCACGACGATCCCGAGCAGGATCGGGATCGTGGCGATGAAGCCCTTGAAGTAGCTGGAAAACGCGATCGACGCCCCGAGGGTTATCGCGGCCACCGCCACAAGGTTCCAGTCGAGCCCGAGCTCCGGGTTCGCGTACGGGAACAACGACATCTTGAGAGCGATGCCCGCGAGGCCGAGTCCGATGATGATCACCACGGCACCGACGAGCGCGGGTGGGAGCAGTCGGTAGAGCCACTTCGTACCGAAGGCCTTGATGATGGCGGCTACGACGACGTAGACGAGACCGGCTACCACGAGGCCGCCAAGCGCATAGGGGACCTTCCCCGGATCGGCCTTCCCGTCGACCACGGCGGCCACGGCGGCTATCGGTGCGATGAACGCGAACGAGGAGCCGAGGAAGCTCGGGATCTTCCCGCGTGTCAGGACGAGGTACAGGATCGTACCGGCGCCTGACGTCATGATGGCGACCGACGGATCGAGTCCGGTGAGTATCGGTACCAGCACGGTGGCGCCGAACATCGCCATGAGGTGCTGGAGTGCGAGCGGGATGACCTGGACGAGAGGTAGCTTCGCGTCTGTAGGGACGATGGGGCGTTGCGTCATGTCCCTCCCCCTAGCCGAATATCGTCGTGAAGACACCGGCTGCATCGAGGAACGCGATGACGAACGCGGCGCTGATCACGTACATCAGCGGATGGATCTCGTCGAACTTGCCCGTACACAGCTTGATCAGCGTGTAGCTGATGAAGCCGAAACCGATGCCGTAGCTGATGTTGTACGTGAGCGGGATACCCACGATGGTGATGAACGCCGGGAACGCGTCGGCAACGTTGTCCCACGAGATCTCCTTGACGCCCTTCATCATGAAGAAGCCCACGATGATCAGTGCGCCAGCGGTGATCGGGTAGATCGTGCCGCGGTCCTCGAACATGATGCCGCCACCGACCATGGCGATGATCGGTGCAAAGAAGGCGGCCAGCGCGAAGAAGATGCCGGTGACGATCGGCGTAAGACCGGTGCGGCCGCCTTCGGCAACGCCTGCCGCCGACTCGATGTACGTGGTGATGGAGCTGGCACCGAACAGACCGCCGGTGACGGCCGCAGCCGAGTCGACCGCGAGGATGCCTTTGGCGCCGGGAACCGTGCCGTCCTCGTTGATGAACTCGGCCTGCTCGCCGATAGCCACGACGGTACCCATGGTGTCGAAGAAGTCGGTGAGCATGATCGCGAAGACCGCGACAAGCAGTGTGGGCGTGAGGATCTGCATGAGCGCCATGCCGCCTTCGACCTGCTGGAACGGGGCGAAGAACGTCGAGAAGTCGAGCTTGCCGAGCACGGCCGTGGGCAGTTCGGTCACGCCGAGGACGAGCGCGGCAACCGTCGCGACCGCCATGCCGAGGAGGATGTCACCTTTTACCTTGAACGCCATGAAGATGATGATGGCGAACAGGCCGATGAGCGATACCCACACATATGGCTGCGAGAAGTCGCCGAGCTTGACGAGCGTGATCGGATCGGGGCCGATGACGCCACTCTCGTTCAGACCGATGGTCGTGATGAACAGACCGATGCCCACGCCGATCGCGCGCTTGAGGCTCATGGGGATCGCATTCATGACTGCCTCACGGAAACCGGTCATGACGAGCAGTAGGATGATGAGCCCCTCCACGAAGATGACGGCCATGCCGACCTGCCAGGGCACGTTGGCCTCGGCGAAGCCGATCACAGAGAAGGCGACGACGGCGTTCAGGCCCATGCCTGAGGCGAGCGCCAGGGGGCGGTTGCTTATGAGGCCCATGGCGATGCACATGAGCGCAGCGCCGAGCGCGGTCGCGGTGGCGGCGCCTTCGAACGGTACGCCGGCAGCCGAGAGGATACCGGGGTTCACGAAGATGATGTACGCCATCGTCATGAACGTGGTGATCCCGGCGATCACCTCGGTGCGCAGGTTCGTTTTGCGCTCCGCGAACTTGAAGAAACTCTCCATAGCGTCAGCCTTTCGTTCGTGGTGCTTGCAGGATGTGTGGCTGCGCACGCTGTCGCGTGCGCCGCGCCATGGGTCCTCGGTGGGCCCCGCCCTCCTTCCCGGAATCATCCGACTGCCGGCAGTCTATGTGAACGGCAAGAAGCACCTCAGGTGCGCGCCGTCGTCGATGCGCGTGGTCGTGTGGTTCAGGATTCGCATGGCAGGCAACAATCAGTGTCCCGTGCTTCCGAAGCCCCCCTCTCCGCGCTCGGTCTCATCCAGCGCGTCCACTTCGGTGAGTCGAGCGTGCTCGACGCGCTGGATGACAAGTTGCGCGATCCTCTCGCCCCGGGAGATGGCGAGCGGCCCTGCGGGGTCCAGATTGATGGCGATGAGTATGATCTCGCCACGGAAGCGGCTGTCGATGAGTCCCGGAGTGTTGACAAAAGAAAGGCCTCGCTTGATAGCGAGGCCGCTTCGGGGCTGGATGAATCCAGCGTAGCCGTCCGGAATGGCCACGGCGATTCCGGTGCGGACGAGTCCGCGCTCGAACGGGGCCAGCGTGCGGTCCTCGGCTGCATACAAATCGAGTCCCGCGTCACCCGCGTGAGCGTACGACGGTAGGGGGAGGTCCGTATCGAGGCGCTTGACGCGGAGTTCCATCTCAGTTGGCCACAACGGCGCGCAGATCCGCCGGATCGGGCGCTTCGCCGCGCCACCCTGCGATCTCCCGACCGGCTGAATCGACCACGACGATGGAGGGCGCGGACTTGATGGCGTAAGGAGATGCCGCGGCGATGCCCTCGATCTCTCCGATATCGTAGACCGACAGATTGGTGAGACCTTCGCATGCGTGAGCGGCTGCGGCGCACCCGGGGCAGTCCTGCTTCACGAACAGCTTGACCTCCACATGCCCCACCTCCCCGGCGACTGTCCGGCGGCACCGCTCGCGAGAGTCTCCATCTGCCTAACCGAGCCGCTTCAGTTCTGCCGTGAATCCATCAAGGTCGTTGAACTCCTTGTAGACCGACGCGAAGCGAATGTACGCGACCTTGTCGATCTCGAGAAGCCGGCGCAATACCATGTCACCAAGCTGCTTGGCGGGGATCTCGTACTGCATCGCGTTGTGCAACTCCGACTCGATGTCGTCTATCAGGCCCTCGAGGACCGAAGGAGATACAGGGCGCTTGGCGGTGGCGACGACAAGGCCGCGGAGCAACTTGCCCCTGTCGAACGGCTCGGTGGAGCCGTCCTTCTTTACGACCACGAGCGGCATCTCCTCGCGTCGCTCGTAGGTGGTGAAGCGCTTCGCGCATTCGAGGCACTCACGTCGCCGCCTGATCGCATCCTGCGAATCGGAATCGCGAGAGTCGACGACCTTGGTCTCACTGTGGCCACAGAATGGACACCGCATCGAAGCCACCCCCACATCTAGGTCATTGAGCAGCCTAGCACACAAGATATGGGGTGACAATCATTGTGAGAATCGACGCTCGAGTGAGCGAGATCGATGTTCTTGAGCCCGGGTGTTCCTGCCGGCTACGGACGTGCGGCGAGCGCTGTCGATGGAGGACCTGAAGGAACCTCGACCCGTTGTCCGATGACGAGTGATGGCTCCGTCAGGTCGTTGTGCGTGCGGATCAGCGCGACAGTCTCGGCGGTCGTGAGACTGGAGACCGGGTGCTGCCGCGCAAGGTCCCAAAGGGTCGTTCGCTCCGAGACGAGGACGGGCGTCCATCCGTCGGGCTCAGGACGTGCGGGCGCGGCTGCCGCCCCGAGAAGCGCGAGCACCAGGACCGCGCAGCACACGGCAACGAGTGTGAGGTCGGTGGCGCCGATCGCGCGCGCCGGACGGGCACGTCCGCCCGCTTGCGAGATTCGGAGCCGTACGTTGGCCGTGTACGCGCTGTACTCCATGACGTCCGCCCTTCTTCGATGTCGCGCAGACCGTACCCGTCGGGTCTGACATGGACTGCGTGCGCGCACCGAACATACGTTCGCTTAGGGCAGCGTACCGAACATACGTTCGCGTGTCAACACGAGAGACGAACATGTGTTTGCATGACCGGCAAGGTTGCCGTACACTCGGGGCGTATGAGCGGCCCGAGTCACCCAGGGGGTCTCAATGGTGTACAAGCGGGAACTCACGGCTCGCCAGCGCGAGATCCTGGACTTCATCCGTGCGGAGATCCACCGGCGCGGCTTTCCGCCGTCGGTCCGTGAGATCGGTGAGGCGGTCGGACTGTCGTCCTCGTCCACGGTCCACTCACATCTGGCCGCCCTGGAGACCAAGGGCCTCTTGCGTCGGGATCCCTCGAAGCCACGCGCACTCGAAGTGCTGGACTACCGGGACACCGAACGCGGCATAGACTACGAGCGCGTGCAGGCGGTGCCCCTCGTCGGGCAGGTCGCGGCCGGTCAGCCGATCCTCGCTGCCGAGAACATCGAGGCGACTCTCCCCCTCCCCGCCTCGTTCGCGGGAGAAGAGACGTTCATCCTGAGGGTCAAGGGCGAGAGCATGATCGACGCGGGTATCCTCGACGGCGACTTCGTCGTGGTCCGGCAGCAGAGCGACGCCACCAACGGCGACATCGTCGTTGCGATGATCGATGAAGAGGCCACCGTCAAGCGCTTCTTCAGGGAGGGCGACCGGATCAGGCTGCAGCCGGAGAATGCGGCCCTCGACCCCATCTATGCCGATGGACACAGCGACTTCGCAGTCCTCGGCAAGGTCGTCGCTCTGTTCCGCAGGGTCTAGGCGCCGCTTTCTTCCACGAACTGCTCGAAACGCGCGCGTACTTCGGCATTGGCTGCAAGCGTGAGGCGCGTGCCGGTTCCCGTGTGTTCCTCGGCGATGATGTGTGTCTGTTCGTGCGCGAGGCGCACAAGGTCACCCCGGTCGTAGGGCACGAGGACGGTCACGGGCCGGTCTTCTCTCGCGGCGATGACTGCGATGCGCTCGAGCAAGGCGTCGAGACCCGTACCGGCCGCTGCGGCGATGGCCACCGCACCGGGAAGCGCGGCCAGCCGCGCGACCTCCGCCGGCGGGAGCAAGTCGGTCTTGTTGTAGGCGATCACCTGCGGGTTCTCGGCCGCTTCGATCTCATCGAGCACGACTCTGACCGACTGGATCTGCTGGTCCGCATTGGGGTGCGATGCGTCCACGACGTGGAGCAGCAAGTCGGCCTCGCGCACCTCGTCGAGGGTCGACTTGAACGCTTCCACCAGTCCGTGCGGCAGCTTGTTGATGAAGCCGACCGTGTCTGTGAGCGTCACAGCCCGTCCGTCCGGCAGTTCGAGGCGCCGGGTGGTGGCATCCAACGTGGCGAACAGTTGGTCCTGTACGAGTACTCCTGCGTCGGTAAGCGCGTTCAGGAGCGTCGACTTCCCGGCGTTCGTGTAGCCGACGAGCGCGACACGGAAGACGCCCGAGCGCGCCCGTGACGCGCGCTGGGTCTCACGAGCCCGAGAGACGACCTTGAGTTCCCGCTTGAGCTCTGAGATCCGCCTGCGCGTGAGCCGACGGTCCGTCCCGAGCTGAGACTCGCCGGCGCCGAAGCGCGCTCCCCTGCCACCACCGAGGCGCTCGGCCACCAGGTGGCCCCACATGCCGCGAAGGCGTGGCAGCACGTACTCGAGCCTGGCGAGTTCGACCTGCAACTTGCCCTCGTGGCTCACCGCGTGCGCCGCGAATATGTCGAGGATCATCTGGGTGCGGTCGATGACCCGGATGTCGGGCAGGAGCTCTTCGAGGTTCGCCTGCTGACTCGGGCTCAGCTCGTCGTCGAAGACGATGACCGTGGCCGACAACTCGCGCGCGAGCGCTTCTATCTCGGCGGCCTTGCCCGACCCGACGAACGTGCGTGGATTGGGACGTTCCATCCGCTGGGTGACCGCACCGGCAACGACCGCTCCTGCGGTATCGACGAGGCGCTCGAGCTCAGCGAGATCGTCCTCGAGCGTCCAGCCGTCGGTGCGTGGGCGGTCGATACCTACGAGGAGCGCGCGCTCCTGGACGTCGTGTACGACCTCGTAGGCTTCGCGTGGCATGTGTGTGTCGAGTCTCCTAGAAGGTGTCCGCGATGCGCTGCAGGGCTTCTTTGAGCCTGTCATCGGGTGTGGCAAGCGAGATGCGGATGTAGCCCTCGCCATCGGGCCCATATGCATTACCCGGTGCCACGATGACACCGGCGCGGTCCAGCACGAGCCCCGCATACTCGGCTGAACTGTAGCCTTCGGGGATCCGGGCCCACACGTAGATGGTGCCCTTGGGCGTGCGGGCCGAGAGGCCGATGGAGCCGAGCGTCTCCATCACGAGATCGCGGCGGCGCTGGTACAGCGCGCTCATCTCGAAGGTGTCGTCCTGCGGGCCCAGCATCGCTTCTATCGCCGCATCCTGCACCGCGGTGAAGATGCCCGAGTCGATGTTGGACTTGACCGTGCCGAGCGCCTTGATCGCCTCGGCATTGCCGGCTGCGAACGCGACACGCCAACCGGTCATGTTGTAGGCCTTGGAGCAGCTGAACAGCTCGATCGCGACGTCGCGCGCGCCGGGGCGCTCGAGCAGGCTCGACGGACGGTACCCGTCGAAGCCGATCTCGGAGTACGCGTTGTCGTGGACGAGCAGGATGTCATGTTCGCGTGCAAAGGCGATCGCACGGTCGAAGTACTCCACCGGCGCGATCGCCGAGGAGGGGTTGTTCGGGTAGCTCAAGAACATCATCTTGGCGCGCGCGAGTACATCGGCCGGCGTGGACTCGAAGTCGGCGAGCCAGTCGTTGCCGTCGTTCATCGGCATCCAGTGGGTCTCGCCGCCGATAAGGATGCCGCCCGTGTGGTAGACGGGGTAGCCGACGCCCGGCACGAGGGTGACGTCGCCCGGGTCGATGAAGGCCGGGAAGAGGTGCGCGATGCCCTCCTTGGAGCCGATGAGCGCGAGCACCTCGGTGTCCGGATCGACTGACACGCCGAAGCGCCGCTTCATCCATTCGGCACATGCGGCACGGTACGGCTTGGAGCCGGCGTATGCCGGATACTGGTGGTTCTTCGGGTCGGTGATGGCCGTGGCCATCGCGTCGATGATGCGCTGCGGGGTCGGCATGTCCGGATCGCCGATACCAAGCGAGATGACGTCGACACCCTCGGCTTGTTTGAGGGCCTTCTTGCGGTCGATCTCGGCGAACAGGTACGGCGGGAGGTTGGCCATGCGGCTTGCGATTCTCACGGAGGACGTCATCCCCTTCTCATGTGACGCTGACGGTTCTGGACATGGTAGCAGAGCGGCACGCCGCACGAGACCCGCACGGGCGACTACGCTTCGTCCTCGTCTTCGGGCAGATCGATGGTGCCGGCAAACGACGTGGCCGCCGAGCCGGTGAGATAGACATGCTCGTTCTCGTGCCACCGCACCAGCAGATCGCCCCCGGGCAGCTCGATCGTGGCCTGACGACCGGTTCTGCACGAGAGCACTGCCGCCACGAGTGTGGCGCACGCTCCGGTGCCACAGGCGAGCGTCTCGCCGACGCCCCGCTCCCAGACGCGCAGGCGGATGTGATCGGGATCGACGAACTCGGCGAACTCGACGTTGGTATGCCGGGGAAACGCTTCGTGAGTCTCGATGAGCGGACCGAGCGTGTCGACCGGCGCGGCGTCGACATCATCGACCCAGACCACCGCGTGAGGATTGCCCATGCTGACGGCGGTCACACGGACCTCGCCCAGCGCCGTCTCGATCGGGCAGTCGTAGACCTGCGCGCCGCTGAAGGTGGTGGGGATCTCCTCGGGTGCGAGTATCGGCTCCCCCATGTCCACGGTCGCGGAGTCAAGCAACCCGTCCGTGCTCCTGGTGAACGTCACGGGCCTGAGTCCGCCGAGTGTCTCGATCACAAGGGCGTCCGCATCGGCGGGTACCAGGCCGTGGTCCACGACGTACTTGGCGAAGCACCGGGCGCCGTTGCCGCACATCTCGGCGAGCGAGCCGTCGGCGTTGTAGTAGTGCATGTAGTAGGCGGCGCCGTCGGCCGTCGCTGGGCGGACGAGGATGAGCCCGTCCCCTCCGATGCCGAAGTGGCGGTCGCACAGCCACGCCACCGCATCGGGGGTGAAATCGAGATCTCCTGCGAGGTCCTCGATCATGACGAAGTCGTTGCCGAGGCCGTTCATCTTGGTGAATGCGAGGTGTGCGGTCATGAGTCCCCTCCGGTGTGTCCGACTGATTCTATCAGGTCGGCCGCGGCTTCCCCGGCCGCGTCGGATGACAGTGACGTGACGTCGAGCCAGTGCACGCGCGGATCGGCGCGGAACCACGTGAGCTGTCGCTTCGCATAGCGTCGGGTGGCTCGCTTGACGGCCTCGATGGCGGCGGCAAGGGGTGCCCCGTCCTCCAGCACCTCCACGAACTCCTTGTAGCCGATGGCCTGCGTGGCGGTGAGCGCATCGCGGAAGCCGGCCCCGATGAGCGCGCGTACCTCGTCGAGCAGTCCGGATGCGACCATCGTGTCTACCCGCTCTTCGATCCGACGGTAGAGCACGGGGCGCTCCATGGTGAGTCCCACCAGGATCGTGTTCGGGTAGTGGGACTTCCGGTGGGCGAAACCTGCGGCTTGCTCCGCGTACGAAGCCCCGTGAGCCGCCATCTCGAGGGCGCGCACGACGCGGCGCACGTTGTTGGGATGGATGACGGTGGCAGAGTCCGGGTCGAGGCGCGCGAGTTCGGCAAAGAGCGCCTCGGGCCCCTCGGCCACCGCCCGGCGCTCGAGAACGTCGCGGAGCGAGTCGTCAAGATCGCCGGCCGGGAACGCCATCTCGTCGAGGGCGGCTCTCACGTACAGCCCCGTCCCGCCGACGATGACCGGCACCGCGTCGCGCGCGAAGAACTCACCGATGGCCATGCGTGCGTCACGCTGGTACACGGCGGCCGAGTACGGCACTCCCGGATCGACGAGGTCGATGCAGTGGTATGGGACCCCGCGCTCTCGTGCCGGGGTCTTCGCGGTACCCACATCCATGCCGCGATACACCTGCATCGAGTCGGCGCTCACGATCTCGCCGCCAAGGCGCAGGGCAAGGTGTTCGGCGACTGCGCTCTTGCCGACGGCCGTCGGGCCGACGATCGCTATGATGCGGCTCGGCATCACGCTCAGTGGTACCGTTCGACTCTGAAGCGCTCGAGCCGATAGTGCTCACCCGGTGAGATACCGGCCTTAGCCAGCGCGATAGCGACCTGCTCATCGGCGGTGTCCACGCCCTCGAGATCGGGCAGGAGCAGTCCGCGCCGCCAATCGGTGGAGACGATGACGCCGTA
>JAXMLJ010000026.1:0-8232 GCA_034368805.1 Coriobacteriia bacterium | reverse complement strand
CGACTACCTTCAGATCCTCCTGTCCACGGCGGACTTCGACGACATGCTCGTGCGTCTGGAGTACGTCCAGCGCATAGGTCGCCAGGATGCGGAGACCATCGCCACGGTCGACCGTCTCAAGGCGGAGCTGGACGTCAAACGCACCGACCTCGACGCGCTCAAGGAGACCCAGGCCTCCGAGGCCAGTGAGCTCAAGAAGGAAGCGGACCGGATCGAGGGTCAGCTCAAGGCGCAGCAGAAGGAGTACGACAAGCTGCAGGCAAAGCTGAAGGCCGCGGTCGCAGCCGAGAAGGCTAAGACCGGTACGACCACTGCCAAGGCCGGTCCCAACGGCATGGTCTTCCCGGTACGCGGACCCAATTACTACAACGATACGTGGGGCGCAGCGCGCTCTGGCGGACGCACCCACAAGGGGACCGACATCATGGCCGCAAACGGGGTGCCATGCGTGGCGGTGCTCTCGGGAACGGTGCGCTCCAAGTCCAACAGCCTCGGCGGAAAGACCATCTGGCTCACCGCCGACAACGGCTGGGCGTTCTACTACGCGCATCTGAGCTCGTACGCAGTCACGTCCGGCCGTGTGAGCGCCGGTCAGGTCATCGGTTACGTCGGCAGTACCGGCAACGCCTCGGCAAGCGCGCCACACCTCCACTTCGAGATCCATCCCGGTGGCGGTGCGGCCGTCAACCCGTACCCATACCTGAAGCAGATGCAGTAGCACTTGCCCCGGGACCGTCGCGTGTGCGACGATGCCCGCGTTCGACCGTATCGGGAGCTGCGCGTGCGCGGCTGAGAGGCGACTACCGTCGCGACCGAGGACTGGGCCGGTAATGCGGGCCAGAAGAACGGGAGGTAGCAGGCGTGAAGCCGGGCTACCCTTCAGCAGTCCGGGCACTCCCGTCCGACAGGCGCACAGCGCCGGGACAGGAGACCACCATGAACCCTACTCGCGTGAGGATCGCAGCAGAGATCGGCCTGACCATCGCTTTGGCGGCGGTCCTGCAACTCATCGCCGTATGGCAGCTTCCGCAGGGGGGGAGCTACTCGCTGACGATGGCGCCGCTTTTCGTGATCGCACTTCTGCGAGGACCCTCGGCCGGGCTCACCGCCGGTGCGCTGTACGGCGTGATCGACTTCCTCATCAAGCCGTACCCGCCACTCCATCCCGCGCAGTGGATCCTCGACTATCCTCTCGCCTACGCGCTCGTCGGACTCGCCGGCTTCGCATCGCTGCGCTGGCAACGGCAGGTGGCCGAAGGGCGTGGCGGGTCCGCCTTCTGGACGGCGATCGTCCCGGGCGTCGCCCTCGGCGCCCTTGGGCGATACGTCTCGCACGTCGCCTCCGGACTCGTCTTCTTCTCGAGCTATGCCATCGAGGCCGGACAGGCCCCGCTCATCTACTCGCTCGCCTACAACTCGTTCGTCCTCGTGTCGGCGGCGGCCTGCGCCGCGGTACTGGGCGCGGTCATGCCACAGCTGCACCGACTCGTTTCAAGGCAGGTGACGTGATGGCCGCACGCTCCGCACTGATCGTCGGCGCCTGTCCAAGCCCGTTCGATCGCGGGTTCTACCACGCGACCATCCGTTCTGCCGAGGTGCTCATCGCGGCGGACGGAGGACTCGACCTGTGCCTCGCATCCGGGCGAACACCCGACGTCTGTGTAGGCGACTTCGACTCCGTCACACCGCAAGCGCTGGCGACCGCGCGCCGTGACGGCGCAGAGATCCTCACCTTTCCTGTCGAGAAGGACGCCTCCGACCTCGACCTTGCCGTCACAGAGGCCCGGAACAGGGGGCTCGCGCCCGTCACCATCACGGCTGCGTTCGCAGGGCGTCCCGACCACACGTTCGCGTCCCTCGGAGTACTTCTCCGGGCTGCCGATCTGGATGCACGGGCCGCCGAACCACACTTCACTGCCTTCGTCGTCGACGCCATCCATCTTCCCGCACTCGATCTCGACCTGCCCGTGGGAGCCACACTGTCGCTCTTCTCTGCCGATGCCGGCACGACTCTCTGCGTCTCCGGTGTGCGATACCCGCTGGTGGATGAAACGCTCGAGGTGTGGACGTCCCGTGGGCTGAGCAACGTCGTGACGGAGCCGCATCAAAGGATCTCGGTCTCAACGGGAAGGGTCCTCATGTTCGCCCCGTCGACCTGACCACTGTCCCGGGGTACAGTACGCGCTACCAACGACCGATACACTGACCGAGCGCACGACGCGCTGTATGGTCGTGCCCGTCAGGGGAGTGACGTGGACAAAGCTCGGCTGCGTAGCATACGCACGGCATCTCTCGTCGCGACCGGCCTCACCGGCCTTGTGGCGGGATACGCGCTGTCCTGGCCGGTCGTCGTGGGACTCGGTGCGGCTCTGTTCGCCGTGGGCCTCACGATCGCCGTACTCACCGGACCGGTATCCCGTGACGTCTCCGGTCGTGTTCCGGCTTCCGCGAACGAGACTTCTACCGAAGTCCCCGTGGCGCGCGTCCCGGCGACGCTCGATCCTCACATCGTGCTCGCATCCCTTGCCGATGCGGTTCGACACATCGCCGATCCGGTCGGGACCTCTCTGTGGCTCGCGGACGACTCTTCGGCGACTCTCAGGCAGATCGCCGGCTTTGGACCCATGGCGCCATCGTCCCAGCCGATACCGCTTGACGATGACCGGGTCATGGCCCGTGCATACTCCGAAGGCACAGCCGAGATGGAAGAGATCGCCCGCTTGCGAGGCGCCTCCGGCAACGACGCGCTGTGGCGCTTCGCCATCCCGGTGGTTGCGGGCGAGCACCAGGGTGTCGCCGCCATCGATTTCCGCGCGACCGGACGGCCTGACTCGACCGATCTCCCGGTCGCTACGGCGCCGTTGCGGGGGGCCCTTGCCGGCGCGCTGGCGCTCTACGTCGCGCATGCCGAGCTCGAGACTGCGCACGCACTCGTGGACGCGGCGCGGGCGCTCAGCAGGATCCTCGACCCACACGAGGTCCTCTCTACCGCACTCGCTACCGCCATGGAGATCTCCGGTGCTGCCACGGGCAGCGTCATGCTCCTCGATCCCGACAGCGGCCGGCTGGTGATCACCCTCTCCCGTGGTCTGCCGGACGAGGTGGTCCGGTCGACGTCACTCGGAGAAGGCGAGGGTATCGCCGGATGGGTGCTCGCCACCCGTCAACCGTTGCTCGTCGAAGACCTGCCAGCCCGCACCCCGGCCGCACGGCGTCACGGCATCCGTTCCGCGGTATCTGTACCCATCGCCGACGATGACGGCGTCCTCGGCGTCCTCAACGTCGGGAGCCGCTCGTTCCCTGCGCGGTTCGGTGACTCCCACATGCGGACGATCGAGATGCTCGGTCGTCAGACAGCGACGGCGCTGCGCAACGCGCGGGCCGTGACCGAGTCGCGTGAGTTGTACTTCGACACGCTCAAGGCGCTCGCACTCGCGCTCGAGACGAAGGATCCGTACTCGCGCGGTGGCACCGACCGTGTACTGGCATGCGCCGATGCACTCGGTGCCGTGTTCAGCCTGACGGATCAAGAGCGTGAGGCGTTGCGTATCGCGGCGCTGCTCCACGACATCGGTATGGCCTCCGTCGGCGATGCCGTGGCAGCGGGCGATCGCACGCTCACCACGGTCGAGCGTGCGCTTCTGAAACTGCACCCGCAGATAGCCGCCGAGATACTTGCCGAGGCGCCGGCACTCAGGCACGTCGTACCGATCGTCTACCATCATCACGAGTGGTTCGACGGGGCGGGCTACCTCAACGGTCTTTCGGGGGAGTCCATACCGATCGGCGCCCGCATCCTGGCTGTCGCCGACGCGTACGTCGCCATGACGTCGGATCGTCCGTACCGCCGGGCATTCACACCGGCCGAGGCACTGCGCGAGATGGAAGACAAAGCAGGGACCCAGTTCGATCCCGCCGCCGTCGACGCGTTGCGCGACATCCTGCGTGATGGATCGAACCGGGTCCCGTCGTAGCGTGACGGCGACCGCCCGGAGCTAGCCCCGGGTGACCTTACCTGCCTTCATGCACTTGGTGCAGACGTTCATCTTCTTGACAGTGCCGTCAACGACGACCGACACCTTCTGCACGTTCGGATAGATCATCCGGTTGGTCACCCGGTGAGAGTGACTCACATTGCGACCCGCGCTGGGGTGCTTCCCGCACACGCTGCACACCTTGGACATATGGAGTCATCCGTCCTGTGATCGTTCGAGGCGGCGACGCCGCCGCCGATGTCCGCAAAAGCGCACCGATGTTAGCACAGGCCGCGCATGAGGGTAAACCCACCATGGAACGCGTGTTGCCACTGCTGACCTTGCGTTACTCGGACGAAGCGTCGGCACGACGCCAGTGTGTTCCGCTATACTACCCTCACGCTGCACTCGTGTATGCAGCCGCTCATCATCGCGAAGGAGGGACCTCAATGGCTGTGGAGCCCCCGGGTACCGTTACGATCGCCAACGACGTCCTCCAGGACATCGCAGGTTATGTAGCGCTCGAGTGTTACGGGGTCGTGGGCATGGCCAGCCCGTCGCTCAGGGACGGCGTGGCCCAACTGCTGTCGCGCGACAAGCTGCGCAAGGGCGTCGCCATCGCCAACACCGACGAACGCAGCGTGCTCGTGGACCTCTACGTCATCATCGAGCACGGGACCAACCTGACTCAGGTCTCGCGCAACCTTTCCGATCGGGTGCGCTACGCGCTGACCCATGACGCCGACGTTGTCGTCACCGAGGTCAACGTCCACGTACAGGGGATCAAGGTGCGCAAGCACCCGGAGCGCGCATGAGTGCCCACTCGCGGCCCGCGGCCGTGGACCTGTTCGCCGCTGCCGCTCGAGCGCTCGCGGACCGCGTCGACGAGGTCAACCGGCTGAACGTGTTCCCCGTACCGGACGGAGACACCGGGACCAACATGTCCCTCACGCTCGAGGCGGTCCAGACCGACCTGGACAGACTACCGTCGTCGGCCTCTATCGCCGAGATCGCAACTGCGATCACGCACGGCTCACTCATGGGCGCCCGCGGCAACTCCGGCGTCATCCTGAGCCAGATGCTTCGCGGACTGTGCGAGGTCGCCCGGCAGTCAACTGAACTCACCCCGCAGGTCATCGCATCCGCACTCGACCGCAGCACGACCGTCGCGTTCCAGGCCGTACGTAAACCCGTCGAAGGCACGATGCTTACCGTCCTGAAGGACTCGGCAGCCGCAGCGGGTGCCGGTGTGAAGACCGGACTCAAGCTCGACGAGTTCCTCGAGGCGGTCGTCGAAGCCGCATTCGAATCCGTGCGCAGGGGGCCTGACCTGCTCCCCGTCCTCAAGGAGAACGGTGTGGTGGATGCAGGAGGCTTCGGCCTCGCTATCCTTGCCGAAGGTTTCGTCGCCGCACTCGAGGGCCACGAGGTTCGCGATCATGACGTCACACTCTCTTCGGGTCCTGTCCTGGTCCAACCGGTCGACGACTGGGCCGACGACGAGTACCTCTACTGCACGGAGTTCCTCCTCCACGGCTCCCAGGCCGACATCTCGGTCCTCGAAGAGTACGTCGCCGAGATCGGCGGCTCAGAGCTCGTTGTCGGCGACGCCGAGACGTACAAGATCCACGTCCACACCGACACGCCGGGCACCGTGCTGACATGGGCGACCGGTCTCGGTGAGGTCTCCGACGTCCACATCAACAACATGCGCCGCCAGACCGCCGAACGCGCCGCCGGGATCAAACGGGACGCCGAGCCGACCAAGCCGGTCGGCTTCGTCGCGGTCGCCGCCGGCCAGGGCCTGAAGGACATCCTTCTGAGCCTCGGCGCCGATGTGGTCGTCAGCGGCGGGCAGACCATGAACCCGTCTACGGCCGAGCTCCTTGAGGCCGCACAGAGTATCAACGCCGAGAAGATCGTGCTTCTCCCGAACAACAGGAACATCATCCTTGCTGCGCAGCAGGTCACCGGAGTCGCCGATCGCCCGGTCGCCGTCGTCCCGACGACCGCCATTCCGCAGGCCTTCGCAGCGCTGCTCGCCTACGACGGCTCGGACGACCTCGACGCCATCATCGAGGAGATGACCGCCGCCGCCAGCGAGGTGCGCACGGCCGAGGTGACCGTCGCGGTCAAGGACGCCAGCGGTAAGGTAGGCCCGATCAAAGCTGGTGATGTCATCGGCATCGTGGATCACGAGATCGAGGTCACCGGCACCGATGTCGCCGACGTGACGCTCCGGGTTGTCGAGCACATCATCGGTGACGACGAGACCATCACCTTGCTCGGTGGGGAGGATCTCGACGACGAGGCGATGTCGGCACTCGAGACTCGCCTGGCGGAGGCCCACCCCGAAGCCGAGGTCGAAGCGCATCGCGGCGACCAGCCGCTGTACCCGGTCATCGTCTCTGTCGAGTAGGGAGTCTCACATGACCAAGATCGGCATCGTCTGTGACAGTACGTGCGACCTGGGGCCGGAGTGGCTGGCCGATCACGACATCGCCATGGTCCCGCTGAAGGTCACCTTCGGCACGGAGACCTTCCTCGACTGGACTGAGCTCACACCCGCGGCGTTTTACGAGAAGCTCGCCGCCGCCGACATGCTCCCCAAGACATCGCAGCCTTCCCCGGCCGACTTCGGCGCGGTCTACGGGCGACTCGCCGACGAAGGGTGTACCGGCATCGTCTCCATACACCTGACCTCGGCTCTCTCGGGGACTATCGAGTCGGCGATCATGGCAGCCAACGAGTCGCCCGTCCCCGTCCGGATCGTCGACACGCGTGTCGTCTCGGCAGCCACCGCACTCGTCGTCGATGCGGCACTCGTCGCGCGCGAGGGTGGAGCCGACCTTGACGGCGTCGAGGCTGCCGCCCAGGCGGCCGCAGACAACGTCCGGATCCTCTTCGCCCTGGACACCCTCGACTACCTGGTCAAGGGCGGCCGGGCCGGCAAAGCCCAAGGACTCGCGGCATCGCTCCTCAACATCAAGCCGGTCCTCACCTTCAACAGCGACGGCATCATCGAGCCGTTCAAGAAGGCGAAGGGGATGAAGAAGGCAATCGCCGAGATCGCCGCCCAGGTGGCCGAAGCCTCGGCGGACGGCCCCGTCAAGCTCGGGCTGCTCCACGCCCAGGCTCCGGACCTGATAGCCGAACTGCGCGCCGCCCTCGACGTGGCGGGCGCGCGCTACGAGCTGCTTCATACCGTCGGCGTCGGCGCGGTCATCGGGACGTACGCCGGCCCACGGGCCATCGGAGCAGCCTTCTATCGGCTACCGTAGGGCCTGCCGATGAGCGGTACACTCGCCGCGCCGGCGGCACGTATCGCCGCCCTCCATCGATGGACCGACCCTGTCTCTGCGGTCCGCTTCGTCGATGCACGTCGGGTCGAAGCACTCGCACGGCTCGACGTGCACACCGTGGGCGAACTGGTTTCGCACTACCCGTTCCGGTACCTCGATCTCACGACCACCGCGGACCTGCGCACGGTTCCTGCGGGAGCCGAGGCGACGGTGGTCGGACGCGTGCACGACATCAACGTCAAACGTCCACGTCAGAAGCTTGCGATCACCGAAGTCGCCATCGTCGACGGCACGGGCGCGCTCATCGGCGTCTGGTTCAATCAACCTCACGTCGCACGCTCGTTCCGGGTGGGGGAGCGCGTCGCGTTCGCCGGCACCGTGACGCTGGATTACGGACTCAAACAGATGCGGAACCCGTTTGTCGAACGCCTCCCCGACGCGGAGTCCGGCCCGGAGATCGCCCGGATCCTCCCGGTGCACCGCACGACCGAAGGGCTCACCACCAACTGGCTCCGGCGGCTCGTCACCGAGGCGCTCGTCATCGCGGCCGACGTTCCCGACCCACTGCCGGCAGCACTGAGAGTCGCACACGGTCTCGTGCCCCTCGCATCCGCGCTCTGGTCGATCCACTTCCCTGACTCGGCCACTGAACTTGCCGAAGCGAAGCGGCGACTGGTCTTCGATGAGTTGTTCACTGTCCAACTCGCCATGTCCCTCAGACGCCACCAGCTCGTGGACGCCCGCCCCGGTCACGCACACACCGTCGATGGGCCGCACGTCAGGAGACTCGTTGCGGCACTGCCGTTCAAGCTCACGACCGATCAGGCCGAGGCGGTCGGCACGATCCTGGCCGACATGGCGGGTGAACATCCGATGAACCGTATGCTCCTCGGCGACGTCGGCACCGGCAAGACCGCCGTCGCCGCACACGCGCTCGCCGCATGCGCCGACTCCGG
>JAXMLJ010000025.1:0-18265 GCA_034368805.1 Coriobacteriia bacterium | reverse complement strand
CCCATGCGTGTCTCCGATGCGAACGGGTGTTCGTATCGGAGTGTAGCGCGCGGGCACGACAGTGTCGAACACGCGTTCGTCACAGGACGCGGACGCGTGTCCTGCCGTCAGGCCGACGCTCGGTACGCGCGGACCTCGGCGATGTACTTCGCCTTGTCGGCGTCGTCCAGGAAGGAGGCGGCAAACGACGCCTCGGCGAGCGTGACGAGGTCGTCGCGCGTGAGTCCGAGCGCAACGGCTGCGGCCACGTAGTTGTCCACGAGGTACCCGCCGAAGTACGCGGGATCGTCCGAGTTGACGGTCACCACGATGCCCGCGTCCATGAGCCGCTTGAGCGGGTGCGCGTCCATCGAGGGCACCACGCGCAGCCGCACGTTGGACAGCGGGCAGACCGTGAGCGGTACGCGCCCGGCGACCAGTCGGGACACGAGCGCAGGATCCTCCAGGCAGCGCAAACCGTGATCGATCCGCTCGGCGCCGAGGGCGTCGAGCGCGCCCGTGATGTAGGATGGCGGTCCCTCCTCGCCGGCGTGCGCCACGATGCGATAGCCGCGCAGTCGCGCCTCGGCGAACACGTCGGTGAAGTCTTCGGGAGGGTGCCCCAGCTCGGCCGAGTCGAGTCCCACGCCGCAGATGAGCTCGCCGTAGCTGCGCGCGGACTCGAGCGCGAGGGCAGCGCTTTGGGCCGGCAGGTCGCGCAGGAACGACATGATGAGGCGGGACGAAACGCCGAGGGTGGTCCGAGCGTCCGTCAGCGCGCCGAGGATGCCGTTTGTGACCGTCTCGAAAGCCACGCCGCGCGTCGTGTGGGTCTGCGGGTCGAAGAACACTTCGGTGTGACGGATACCCTCTTCGGCGGCACGCGTGAGGTACGCCCACGTGAGGTCGTAGAAGTCCTGCTCGGTCAAGAGCACGGCGCACCCGCCGTAGTACAGGTCGAGGAACGACTGCAGATCGGTGAAGTCGTAGGCGGCGCGCACCGCCTCGGCGGACGCGTACGGGAGCGTCACGCGGTTGCGCTCGGCCAGCGCGAACATGAGCTCCGGCTCGAGAGTGCCCTCAAGGTGCAGGTGCAGTTCGGCTTTGGGAAGGCCGCGCACGAAGTCCCGCAGTTCGTCGGTCACGTAGGCTCCTGCCGAGTTTTGGGAACGATTCCTGAGACGATTATCGCATTCCGCTATCGGAGGCCGATGTTCGATCTCGGTGGCGTGGGTGGCAGAGGCGTCTTTATCGCAATCGCGGCTCCGCGCAGGGCCCGACCGCGATGGCCGGGCCCTGGAGACGTGCGCAGACGGACGTGCTACGGACGACTCACGAGCATAACGCTGTTGTCGAGGATCGCCATCGTCGGTGTCTCGATCGCGGCGGGTCCACCGAAGATGAGGCCATGCTCGAACGGCGTCGTGGGATAGATGGTGTGGTAGTCCGAGACCCAGTCGGTGTCACCCGGCGGCAGGGCGCCGTCGTGCTCGGCGGCGATGTACCCGTACGGGTTGGCCTTGCGCGTCAGGAGTATCGGACTGCCGATCAGTCCGCAGGCCGAGCCGCCGGACAACGCATCGGGGAAGTTCTCTCCACTCGCGATGCCGAAGTACCGGGCGCGCAGGGGCGCCATCAGGTTCGGAGACCCTGGCGTGCCGATCCAGTTGTCACCGCGGGAACCCGGGCCGGTGAGGTCGCATGCCCACGATGCGAACAGCTTGGCGGTCTCGTACCGGTCCGTCCCGCCGATCCGCAGGACGTGCGTGCTGCCGAGGATCGCCTTCAGCTGATCCTCCACCACGGTGGACACGACATCGGGTCCTCCCACGATCACGACATCGGTCGTGCCGAGGTGGAACAGCGCCTCCTCGGCGTCTTCGTTCAGCGTTGTCGGACCGGTGAGCAGGACCGGTACGTTGCGTGCGGCAGAGAGCGCCGTCGCCGCGAGCGCGTCAGGGAAGTTCCAGCCGTACGCGATGATCGCGAGGTCCGACATCGACTCGGTGTAGCCGGGCGCATCTGAGCGCGCCTGCAGTGCTATCTCGGACGCGGTCATGCAGCGGTCATCGCCTGACACCCGGTACACGCTGATGCCCGGATCGAGTGCCTGGATCTGGGAGAACACGCCGTCGCTCACCACGTCGCTACCGCCGACCACGTAGACGCGATTGGCGCCCAGGCGCAGGATCTCCTGACCCACTGCCGCAGACAGGGCGTGGCCCGGTGTGAGTAGGAGCGGGCCGTCGCTGATACCGGCGAGCACCGAGCCGGTGAGTGCATCCGGGTAGTTGTATGCGTCGGCGACCACGACCGAGATGCTCCGTGTGGCGGGCGCGTCGGTCGCCGAGAACATGAGCTGGCTCACGCCGATGGCGGTCTGTATGCGGTCGGCTCCCGCGATGCGCTGGAAGACGCCTCGCTTCATGTGCAGGCGGTACGGACCTGCGTCTCCGCTGTACGTGCCTGCGTTCGACCACGGTCGGATGCGCACGTAGTAGATGCCGGGTGTTGCTGGCCGGAACAGCAGCGCAGAGTCGTGGGTGTAGACGGAGCGCCAGATGTCGTCATCGTTATGTGCCACGGCGAGCGGGTCACCGCTGTTCGCCAGGTGACCGAGCGTATAGGCAAACCCCGATCCCGGCCCGTAGAACTCGATCACCGTATCGACTCCGGCCGCAGCGCTCTGGGTCCGGATCAGGAATGTCACCTGGTCGAGGTTCACGTCGTCTGGCGTCACCGTGAACTTCACCCAGTCGCTGTCTCCACTCGTACCATTGACGATGTCGAGCGTGTGGTTCTCGTACCAGTCCTCGCCGTGGTCCGCGATGTTGGCGGTGATGTCGCGCGCCAGTGCGGGGGTTCCATCGCCCATTCCGGCCGCATCGAACTCGTCCACCTCATAGGTGATGCCCGCGATGCCGAAGGCCCCATCCCGATCCTCGGCGAACGCCAGGCCCGGGAAGAGCGCGGCGACCAGCGATGCGGCGAGTGCGGCCGCGAGTGCGGCTCTCGTTCGTTTCATGGTCCCCCCTCAAGAGACGACGGCGCCCCCCGGCGCCGCGGTGCCGTACACGGGGGTCATTCCCACATGGGCGGGCGCGGTCACGGAAGTGGCGGAGGGAGAACGGCGAGTGGTGATGTGTGGTGCCCGGGGCGGGAATCGAACCCGCACGACCTTTCGGCCAGAGGTTTTTGAGACCTCCGCGTCTGCCAATTCCGCCACCCGGGCACGGGGGCGCACTCGCGTGCGGATTATAGCATCGCCCGGCGAGGGTACGGGTCGTTTACTACAGCAGGAAGTCGACCGCCGACAGGGTGTCGAGGCTGCTGATGACCGACCAGAGGTTCAGCAGGGTGAAGACGGCCACGAGCAAGAGGAGCGCTGCGCTCACGCCGAGGCGCAGACCGACGCGCTGTAGCGCCTCCGGTGCGCGTCCGGACAACCGCTCGGAGAGGTCCGAGGTGCCGCCGATCGCGCCAGACTCACGAATCCCGAGGATCGTGAGGAGGATGCTTGCCGCCGCGCACGCCACGGTGAACGCGATCCACCCGAGGTTGACCGTCCGGGCGATGTCCGTGTTCCTCATGATCACCGTGCCAAGGAACATGCTGCCCACGATGTAGACGAGGGGGAGTAGCGTCGAGAGCTGCGTGTAGTCGATGAGGCGCTGGCCGTGACTCAGCACCGACGTTACCGCTCCGTTGGCGGTGCGAGCCGACTCGGTGGGCGTTTGACGCGCGCGCGACAGGCCGGTGCTGACACGGAGCGCCGAGGCGACGAACGTGAAGCTTGCGACAAGGTACACGCACGCGAAGACGATGTACGCGTAGATGTACGTGTTAGAAGCTCCGAACGACATGCGGCCCTCCCGTAAGTCCCCCCGCGCCCCCCAATGATACCCGATGCGCGGTCCGAGGGTGACCCCGATGCGCTCATGATAGCGATACTGCCAACGATGAACCAGCCTGAATATCGGCGGCATGCGAGCTGTTTCGGGCGACGCGGCTATAATCCTCGGCATGGACACTACCGCCCGCTTGCTCGCAGCGCTCGAGCCCTCGGCACAGGTACATATCGGCAATGTTGCTGCGAACCTTCAGCTTGCGGCCGACCTGGGCTATGGAGACGTCGCGCTACTCGTTCCCACAGGTGGGTCGCTGGTCGTCGTCGCCGACGCGAGGCCCACCACGGCAGCCGCCGCTATACCGGTCACGCGCGCGGGGCAGGTCCTGCCGTACGGTGAGGAGCCCGAGGCCTACGACTCGCTCGCTGGCGGAACCCTCGTGTGCGGTGCGCACCGGCGGACGAAGCGCGGCATCGCGTTCACCTCGACCGCATATCCGGTGGGACCGTCCGACCGTCCGTACGCGGTGATCGTGCGCCATCTCGGTCAGAGTGTGGCCGAGGCGCCGGGCAAGATGGAAGTCGCGTTCATGCGGCTGGCCGATCGCGTCCTGGACCGGCTGAGGGCCGGTCCCATCGGCGATCTCGATCTTGACGAGCCGTACGCAACCACACGGACCGCTGGCGATGGGGTGCTTGAGGTGTCGCTCGAGGGCACCGTCGTCTACGCGAGCCCGAACGCCGTCAATATCATGCGTGCCGCCGGGATGGAGGGTACGCCGCTCGGCGGACCGGCCTCGGCGCTGCCCGGAGGCGCCACGGCGGTCGCGCCCGTGCTCGGTACCGACTCGGGGCGCAGCAGCACGGTAGAGGTCGCGGGTCGCGTGCTCGCGTACCGGACGATCGGGCTTGTCGACGGTGCGCTCGTCTTGGTCGAAGACGTCACCGACGCCCGACGGCGCGAGCAGGAGCTTCGCGTGAAAGAGGCGACCATCCGTGAGGTACACCATCGCGTGAAGAACAACCTGCAGACGATCGCTTCGCTGCTGCGCATCCAGGCACGCCGCTCCGAAAGCGACGAGGCAGCACGGGCACTCGCCGAAGCTGTGGAGCGCGTATCTTCGATGGCGGTCGTCCACGAGATGCTTGCCGAGTCGGCCGACGAGTCGGTCGATCTCGCGTCGGCGGTGCGCACGGTCGTGGACATGGTGCGGCGCGGACTGGCCGGCGCCGAGAGCGGCGTGGTGGTGGTCGTCACCGGTGAGACGGGACTCGTACCCGCGCAGGCGGCGACCTCACTCGCGCTCGTGGCTGCGGAGCTCGTCCACAACGCGATCGAGCACGGCATCGGCGAGCACGGGTCCGGCTCGGTCAGGGTCACCATGCGGCGTGTGGGCGACGACGTCGTTCTCGAGGTCCGCGACGACGGTCACGGTCTGCCTGACGGCTTCTCGGTCGAGTCCTTTGCCAATCTGGGGCTGGCCATCGTGCGCACCGTCGTAGAAGACGACCTGCGCGGCACGCTGGCGTTTGGCGGCCGGCGCGGAACCACGGTCACCGTGCGCGTGCCGGTCTCCGAGCGGATGGAGTGACGGGAGATGCGGGTACTGATAGCCGAAGATGAGGCGCTCATCCGGATGGACTTGCGCGAGATGCTCGCCGAGGAGGGTCACGAGGTCGTCGGGGAGGCGCGCGACGGAGCCGAGGCGATCGCCCTGGCCCGGGAACTGGCGCCCGACATCGTGTTCATGGACGTGAAGATGCCCGGTACCGACGGCATCGAGGCCGCGCGGGTCATCGGCGCCGAGCGCATCGCGCCTGTGGTGATGGTGACCGCGTTCTCGCAGCAGGGTTACGTGGATGAGGCGTCCGCCGCCGGCGCGATGGCCTATCTCGTCAAGCCGTTCACCAAGCGAGACGTGCTCCCGGCGATGACCGTTGCCACGTCACGTTTTGCCGAGGCTCGCGCGCTCGAGACCGAGGTAGACGATCTGGCCGAGCGACTGGAGACCCGCAAGGCGCTCGACCGCGCCAAGGGGCTGCTCATGGCCAAGGGCATGACCGAGCCCGAGGCGTTCAAGCGGCTGCAGAAGCTCGCGATGGACCGCCGCATGTCGCTCAAGCAGGTCGCGGACGCGATCGTGCTTGCTGCAGAGGCCGAGGGGTAGTCTGTCGGTGGCGAGTCCCTGCGGTTTCGCCCGGGTTTCGGCTTCGCTTCACATCCGGCACGGACCCTGCTAGACTACCGGCACCGGCTCAACGGCGAGGCGGGAACTGAAGAGACGAGCAATGGCGCTCACACGGACCATACCGGGTCCGGGTGGGCGTTTTTCGTTCTCCGCTCAAGGAAGGCGGGAGGCTATGCGGGAGTTCGCGGTGTTCTGGGGATGCACGATCCCGGCGAGGTTTCCCATGATCGAGAAGGCGACGCGCCTGGTCATGAGCGACCTCGGCGCCACCGTCCACGAGTTGGCGGGCCACACGTGCTGCCCCGAGGGCACGCTCGTGAAGGCGAACGCCGAGGACGCCTTCTACACGGCAGCCGCACGCAATCTCGCCATCATCGAGGGCGCCGGGCTCGACGTCCTCACACCGTGCAACGGTTGCTACTCGACGTTCAAGGAGGCTTCGAGTCACCTCAAGGCCGACTGGCGCGAGCGCGAGGAGATCAACGAGCGCCTTGCCGCCGAGGAGCTCCGCTACGACGGCATCACCAACATCGTGCACTTCGCCGAGTGGCTTGCGGATCATGTCGGTGCGGGCACGCTTCGCTCGAAGGTCACCAACCCGCTGTGGGGCATGCGCATCGCAGTCCACTACGGCTGCCACCTGCTCCGTCCGCAGCCGGCAGTGCGCTGGGACGATCCGCTCAATCCGACCAAGGTCGAGGAACTCGTGGCCGCTCTCGGCGCGAAGGTCGTAGACTACCCGTCCAAGATGCAGTGCTGCGGGGGTGCGCTCGACCGCGTGGGCGAGCGGGACAGCTCGCTGGCATTCGCACGGCGCAAGCTCGGCGATCTCATGCGCGAAGAGGTCGACGCGCTCGTGGTCGTCTGTCCGTCGTGCTTCCAGCAGTTCGATCTCAACCAGGCGGCGCTCCAGCGCGCCAACGAAGACGTCAACGTGCCGGTGTTCTACCTCTCGGAACTCATCGCGCTCGCGATGGGCCACGAGCCGGCCGAGATCGGACTGGACATGCATCGCGTGAGCGTGGCGTCGTTCCTCGAGAAGTGGGGCACGCGCGCTGCCGACAAGGCGCGGCTGGCCGAGCACTTCGACGTGGCGCTGCTCGGCACGTGCTACGCGTGCGGCGCGTGCAAGGACGACTGCCCGGTGTGCAAGGTCGATCCCACGTTCCAGCCCACCGAGGTCATCGGTGATCTGATCCGCGGCGACCTGGACGCCGTGATCGCCCGCGGCGAGCTGTGGAAATGCCTCGAGTGCTACACGTGCCAGGAGCTCTGCCACAGCCGCATCGGCATGGCCGGGACCTTCCGGCAGCTCAAGGAGCTTGCCATGGAGGCCGGCAGCGGTCCCGAGTCGGTCTCGGCGGCCTACGCCGAGTTCCTCAAGACGGGCGCGCTCGGCAAGCCGCGCGAGTCGGCCCGCAAGAAGCTCGGACTGGAACCGCTTCCCGAAGGCGGCGGCGATGCGGTCGCCCGCCTGTTGACGAAGAGTGAGGAGCAGGGCCATGGCATACGATCTCGAGCGCTACGAGAGCTTCGGCGTCGAGCGCTACCGTGACGAGTCGCCGTTCAAGATCCATGGCGGCTGCGGCCTGGCGGGCATCTGCGACGAGAGCGGCACGCTCATGAGCGGTGAGGTCGCCATCCAGGCGATGGCTGTGCAGCGCGATCGCGGCAACGGTCTCGGCGGCGGTTTTGCCGGCTACGGCATCTACCCTGAGTTCTCCGAGCTCTTCGCGTTCCACATGATGTACCACGACACCGCCGCCAAAGAGGCCGCCGAGGCAGCGCTTTCCGAATCGTTCACCATCGAGGTGGCCGAGCCGATGCCGACGCGTCCGGTGAAGGGCATCGTGGATGCGCCGCTCTTGTGGCGGTACTTCCTCGCGCCGCACCCTCACCTGCTCGAGGAGCGCGAGCTCTCCGCGGAGGACTACGTCGTCCAGGTCGTCATGAATATCAACTCACGGGTGGACGGCGCGTTCGTGGCATCCTCGGGCAAGAACATGGGCGCGTTCAAGGGCGTCGGCTTCCCCGAGGAGATCGGCCACTACTTCCGCCTCGAGGAGTACGCCGGGCACACATGGGTGGCGCACAACCGTTTCCCGACCAACACACCGGGCTGGTGGGGCGGGGCGCACCCGTTCACGCTGCTCGACTGGTCGATCGTGCACAACGGAGAGATCTCGAGCTACGGCATCAACGCGCGCTACCTGGAGCAGTTCGGTTACACGTGCTCGCTCGGCACCGATACAGAGGTCGCGGCGTACCTGTTCGACCTGTTGCTTCGGCGCCACAAGCTCCCCATCGAGCTTGCCTGCAAGGCACTCGCCGCTCCGTTGTGGTCGGAGATCGACCGCATGCCCGCCGCCGAGCGCGCGCTCATGACGTCGCTGCGTGCGGTGTACGGACCGGGCATGCTCAACGGCCCGTTCGCTATCGTGCTCGGCTTCAACGGCGGCATGGTCGCACTGAACGACCGCATCAAGCTGCGCCCGCTCGTGGCGGCGCGCAGCGGCACGACCGTGATGGTCGCTTCCGAGGAAGCCGCCATCCGCGAGGTCATGTCGGCACCCGATCATGTGTGGGCGCCGAAGGCCGGCGAGCCGGTCATCGCGCGGGTGGAGGGCATGGAGTGGCCGATCCACGGCGAGCTGCACCTCGGGCCTGCCGAGATCAGTTGCGCCGTGACCGGTACCGAGTACTCCTGCGAGCCGGTGGAGGTGGCGGTCTAACATGCAGCAGACGTTCGTCCAGCCCGAGTTCAGGGTCAAGATCGACTACGACAAGTGCCACAAGTGCGGGCGCTGCGTGCAGCAGTGCGGCTGGGGCGTGTACGACTTCGCCGAGCGGCCGATCCCCCACGATGAGAAGTGCCGTGCCTGCCATCGCTGCGTGACGTTCTGCCCGGCGCGGTGCATCACCATCGAGAAGAACACACTCGCGTTCCGCGAGAACGACAACTGGTCGGTGGGTCTGCTCAAGGGTGTCTGGAAGCAGGCCGAGACCGGCGGTGTGCTGCTCACCTCGATGGGCAATCCGAAGCCCTACGAGCGCATCTTCGACCGGCTCGTGCTCGACGCCTGCCAGGTCACCAACCCGTCCATCGACCCGCTGCGCGAGCCGATGGAGCTCCGCACCTACCTCGGCCGCAAGCCGGACGCCGTGCAGGTGGCCTCGGATGGCGCCGGCGGCTTCACGCTTGCCGAGGGCGCGGGTATGGCCAACAACATCGAACTGGCCACCCCGATCATCTTCTCGCCGATGAGCTACGGCTCAGTCTCTCTGAACGTCCATCGTTCACTGGCGATGGCCGCGGAGCGTCTCGGCATCCTGATGAATACCGGCGAGGGCGGGCTGCACGAGGATCTGTATCCGTACCAGGACCACATCATCTTGCAGGTGGCCTCCGGCCGGTTCGGTCTGAGCCCCGAGGTTCTCGGCAGGGCAGCGGCACTCGAGATCAAGATCGGCCAGGGCGCCAAGCCGGGCATCGGCGGGCACCTGCCGGGCGAGAAGATCGACCGTGAGGTCTCGGCCACGCGGATGATCCCGCAGGGGACCGACGCGATCAGCCCGGCGCCGCACCACGACATCTACTCGATCGAGGATCTGCGCCAGCTCATCTACGCCATCAAGGAGGCCAGCGGCTACAAGCCGGTCGGTGTGAAGATCGCGGCGGTGCATAACGTGGCGGCCATCGCGAGCGGTATCGTGCGCGCCGGAGCCGACTACGTGTACCTCGACGGGTTTCGCGGTGGCACCGGCGCCGCGCCTGCGGTCATCCGCGATCACATCGGCATACCGATCGAGATCGCGATCGCGGCGGTCGACCAGCGCCTGCGCGACGAGGGCATCCGCAATCAGGCCTCGATCGTGGCGGCGGGCTCGATCCGCTCCTCGGCCGACGCCGCGAAGGCCATCGCGCTCGGCGCGGATGTCGTGGCCATCGGCACCGCCGCGCTGCTCGCGCTCGGCTGCCACCTGTGCCAGAGCTGCCACACCGGCTCGTGTTCGTGGGGTATCACGACGCAGAAGCCCGAGCTCACGCGCCGCATCGACCCCGAGTGGGGTGCCGAGCGGCTCACGAACCTCGTGCATGCGTGGAGCCACGAACTCCAGGAGATCCTGGGCGCACTCGGCGTGAATGCTGTCGAGAGTCTGCGCGGCAGCCGCGAGCGCCTGCGCGCCATCGGACTCGACGAGCAGACGTGCAAGATCCTCGGCGTCAAGCCGGCGGGCATGTGAGAAGGAGAGCGGACAGATGATGAGAGCAGCCACGACCGCCCCGCCGTCCGGCGTAGCCGAGGGGTACCGCCGCGAGGCGCCCCCCGTCACCCGGGACGGTGAGATCGCGGTGATCGACGCGACCGGCGTGTACTACCAGCAGCTCAACGACGCGGTCCGCGACGCTATCGCCGCGGGCGCCACGACCGTGCGCATCACCGGGATGAACGGCCAGCGCTACCTCGGTGCGGGACTGCGGGCCACCGGCGTCACGATCGAGGCGCACGGCTGCGCGGGCAACGACACCGCGATGTTTGCCGACGGGCCCGGGATCGAGGTGTTCGGCAACGCGCAGGACGGCGTGGGCAACACGATGAGCAGCGGTCGCGTCGTGGTGCACGGCGACGCCGGCGACGTGCTCGGCTACGGTATGCGCGGCGGTCACGTCCTCGTGAAGGGCGACGTCGGCTACCGCGTGGGCATCCACATGAAGGCGTACGAGAAGCACGTGCCGGTCGTCGTCTGCGGCGGCAAGGCGCGGGACTTCTTCGGCGAGTACATGGCGGGCGGCATTCTCGTGCTGCTCGGCGTGAACACCCAGTTTCCCGAGCAGCCGCTCGTGGGCGGGTTCACCGGCGCGGGCATGCACGGGGGCGTGATCTACTTGCGCGGTACCATCGAGCCGTGGCAGTGCGGTGCCGAGGTGGGCATCACCGAGGCGACCGGGGAGGACCTCTCGGCGCTGCGCCCGCACATCGAGGAGTGGGCGACCGCGTTTGGTGCCGACGCCGACGAGATCATGGCCGGTTCGTTCACCAAGCTTGCGCCGATGAGCCATCGGCCCTACGGCAAGCTCTATGCTTCGATCTAGCTCAGTCGGCCGGGCCGTAGCGAGCGCGGAATTCGTCTTCGAGCATGTCGTAACAGATGTGGTCGTGGAAGCGTCCGCGCATGAAGGCGACCTCGCGCTCGCGGCCCACCTCGACGAAACCGATCGAGGAGTACAGGTGCACGGCGCGCTCGTTCCCGGTGCTCGCCATGATGCCGATGCGGTGAAGGCCGAGCGCGTCGAAGCCGAAGCGCAGCAGTGTGACGAGCGTGTCCCGCCCGTAGCCGAGGTTCTGATGCTCGAGCGAGCCGATGAGGATACCGATCTCGCCGTGGCGGTGCAGTCGATCGGTCTGCTCGATGCCGCAGATGCCGATGAACCGGTCACCGTCGGCGGCGTGGATCTCGAGGCGATAGGCGGTTCCGGCGTTCCACGCCGACTCGGTTGCGGCGTAGAAGGACTCCTCCTGCTCGCGCGAGACCGGGAGCAGCCCGGAGAGGAGCCACTCGTTGACGGCCGGATCGTTGATCCAGCCGCGCGCCGTCTCGGCATTGGCCGCATCGAAGCGGGTCAGGTAGGTCTTCGAGCCCTTGATCATCGTCTTCTCCCCCCGGATCGGATTCCAGGCATCGTCGCACAAAGGGTGGCGGCGTGAAAGGTTCTCTCAGTTCTCGCAAGCCGGAAACACGGCCGAAACATGCCGGCCGTACCGTGGTTCGTACCAAGTGACTGACCGAGGAGGCACTCCCATGACCACACCGATCGACAAGGACTACGTACTGACCACCATCGAGGAGCGCGGCGTACGTTTCGTCCGCTTCTGGTTCACCGACGTGCTCGGCTTTCTGAAGAGCTTCGCGGTGACCGACAGCGAGCTCGAGAACGCGTTCGAGGAGGGCATGGGCTTTGACGGCTCCTCGATCGACGGCTTCACCCGCATCCAGGAGTCCGACATGGTCGCGTTCCCCGACCCGTCCACGTTCCAGACCCTGCCGTGGCGCAGCAACGGGGACAGCGGCGGCACGGGCCGCATGTTCTGCGACGTCATGAACCCGGACGGGACCCCGTTCGAGGGCGACCCCCGCTACGCGCTCAAGCGCATGCTCGCCAAGGCCGCCGACATGGGTTACACCATGTACGTCGGTCCCGAGCTCGAGTTCTTCTACTTCGCCGATAGCGAGGGTACGCAGGTACTCGACAAGGGCGGCTACTTCGACCTCACGCCGCTTGATGTGGCGAGCGATCTGCGCCGCGAGACGGTGCTCACGCTCGAGAAGCTCGGCATCCCGGTCGAGTACTCGCACCACGAGGTTGCCCCGTCGCAGCACGAGATCGACCTTCGTTACGCCGACGCGCTCACCATGGCCGACAACGTCATGACCTACCGCCTCACCGTCAAAGAGGTTGCGTACAAGAACGGCGTCTACGCCACGTTCATGCCGAAGCCGATCCAGGGCGAGAACGGCTCGGGTATGCACGTCCACCAGTCGCTGTTCAGCGACGCCGGCAACGCGTTTTTCGATGCCAACGATCCCGAGGGCTACAACCTCTCGCCGGTGGGCAAGAGCTACATCGCCGGCCTGCTGAAGTACGCGCCGGAGTTCTGCGCGGTCACCAACCAGTTCGTGAACTCCTACAAGCGGCTCGTCCCCGGCTACGAGGCACCCGTCTACATCACCTGGGCCCGCCGCAACCGCTCGGCCATGGTCCGCGTGCCGATGTACAAGCCGGGCAAGGAAGTCGCGACCCGCGTCGAGCTTCGCTCGCCGGACCCCTCGGCAAACCCGTACCTCGCCTTCGCCGTCATGCTGGGCGCCGGCCTGAAGGGCATCGAAGAGGGTCTGACGCTCATGCCGGAAGCCACGAACAATATCTTCCACATGACCGAAGACGAACTCACCGAGGCCGGCATCAAGACACTCCCGAGCAATCTCGGCGAAGCGATCGTGGCGTTCGAGGAGTCGGAGCTGATGAAGGAAGTCCTCGGAGAGCACATCCACCGCTTCTTCGTGGAGAACAAGAAGAAGGAGTGGAGCGAGTACGTGAGCTACGTCTCGCCCTGGGAGCAGGACAAGTACCTCTCCATCCTCTAGGGGATGCGACAGCACCGCCGGATGCCGGTCCGGCGGAGCACGGCAATGGCGCCGGGCGACTCATGTCGTCCGGCGCCTGTGTTCAGCGCGAGGCGGCGGAGGCTACAATCGTGCACATGAAGCGCATCATCATCGTCGCGGACGACGCACACACCAGGGCGTGGATTGCCGACGCCCTCGGCGGAGTGGATGTTGCGCGCGATCAGTGCGCAGCATCCGAGATGGAAGCGCGGCTGCTGACCGATCCGGCAGACCTCGTGATCGCCGACGGCTCGCGCGGCGCCGAAGGTGTGTTCGGCGCCGCCGAGCGCGCCGTGGCGGCGGGATCGGACGTTCGGATGCTGGTCGTGGTCGAGGCCGATGCGCTCTCCTCGCTGCGCGTGCCTGTCAGGCCCCCGGCCGACTTCGTGGTCCGCGGCGCTTCCGCAGGCGAGGTCGCCGCGCGCGTGCGTGGGCTGCTATGGCCGGGGGAGGAAGTGGCGGCGGACGAGGTGATCCGCATCGACGGGCTGACCCTCAATCTCGCAACGTATCAGGCGGAGAGCCATGGTGAGCCGATCGAGTTCACGTTCCTCGAGTACTCGCTCTTCGCGTTCCTCGTGACCCACCCTAACCGCGTCTACAGCCGCGAGGTCCTGCTCAAACGGGTCTGGGGGACCGACTACTTCGGTGGTGCGCGAACGGTCGACGTCCACGTCAGGAGAGTCCGAGCCAAGCTTGGTCCTGAGGTCTCCTGGCGGCTCGAGACCGTGCGTAACGTCGGCTACCTCTGGAAACGCTGACCTCACCGCCGTCGTTGCCGCCCGGAACCCTCTGCGGACCGTTCATCATCTGCGCGTGAGTTCACGAACCCTGGATGACGTGTGCGTGGTAGATTTGGGATGTACGTGTATCCGTGCGCGCCGACTGGGGCCGGCGTGCGAGAGGGGGAGGTCTTCCATGCGTAGACGCGCGTCCACGTTCTTGCTTGCCGTGGTATTGGTCATCGGCCTGCTGCCGATGAGTGCCGGGGCGGCACCGATGTACGAGACCGGGGTCGAGTTCCCGGTCGCTCTCGCTCCTAACGGACAGATCCAGCCGGACATCGACTTCCCGTGGATCGTCTGGAAGGACAACCGGAACTGCGTGGGCGATGATGAATCCGATATCTACGCCTACAACTTCATCACCGGCGAAGAGGTCCAGGTGACCGACTGGGAGGGTGGTGAGTCCAACCCGAGCGTGTCGGGTGACTGGGTCGTCTTCTCGTGGTGCATCTATGATTGGAACGTGGACAACGACGACTACAGCAGCGTCTGGGCCGTCAACATCGTCACCGGCGAAGAGAAGATGCTCATCGAGTCGTGGGATGACGACAACGAGTATCACGTCGGCAATCCGGCCATCGAAGGCAATATCGTCGTCTTCAACTACTGGGACAATGCCGCCGACACCTACGACGGCGACATCTGGTTCTACGACCTGGATACCGATGAAGTCGGTCCGCTGCTCGAGAAGACGGGACACCAGTGGGCGCCGGAGATCGGTGACGGCTGGGTTGTCTACCGCGACACCTCTTACAGCTGGGACCGCTATTCGATCTACGCCTTCGATCTCGAGACCGACGAAGAGGTCCTCGTGTTCGAGGGCTACTACACGGACTCGACCCACTACGCGGACTCGGATGGCCCGTCCACCGACGACGGCAAGGTCGTGTACCAGAAGAACGGTCGGTTCTATGGCGACAACAGCGTCTACGACCGCGCCATCATGATGTACGACCTTGAGAGCGATGAGGAAGTCATGCTCTCGACCGTGGTCGAGACGGGCAACCGGCAGCATCCGGTCATCGGTGACGGGCTCGTGACCTGGCATGACAGCCGGATCGGCGTCAACGAGGTCTACGGCTACGACCTGGCTGCCGAAGAGGAGTTCGTCATCGTCCCGGCCGTTTGGGACGAGGATGCCGGTGACGGCGGCGATTGGGTCTCCTACGGCGGCCGCACCACGACCGCCGACGGCATCGTCGCCTGGCACGACCACCGCGACGAGGGTTACGGCGACGAGGACTGGCAGGATCTCTACGCGATGTTCCTCACCGGTGTCGAGGCGCCGCTTGCCGGTGCTACCCGCTACACGACCGCGGTCGACATCTCGAGGTCCGCGTTCCCCTACGGGGCGGACACGGTCATAGTCGCGACCGGCGAGAACTTCCCGGATGCCCTTGCGGGCTCCTCGCTCGCGGGGCTCTACGCCGCACCGGTCCTGCTCGTGCACACGATGGTCCCGGCCGAGGTCGCCGAGGAGATCGAGCGCCTCGGCGCTTCTGAGGCCATCGTGCTCGGTCGCGAGAAGGCGGTGCCGCTCTCGGTCGACACCGAGCTGGAGGCTCTCGGACTCGAGGTCACGCGTCTTGGAGGCGTCGACCGCTTCGAGACCGCAACGCTCATCGCCGAGGAAGCCATAGACTACATGGGTGAGGGCTGGGACGGTACCGCGTTCCTGGCCACCGGCTACGACTGGCCGGACGCGCTGTCGGCAGGTCCGCTTTCCGCAGCCACCGGCTGGCCGATCTTCCTCGGCGGTCCTGCAGGTGACCCGGTGACCGACTACACCGCAGGCGCCATGGACGATCTGGGCGTCGGCGACGTCTACGTGCTCGGCGGCCCGGCAGTCATCTCCCTTGGCGCCGAGTCCGGCATGACCGTGCAGGCGCTCGCGGGCGAGAACCGCTACGAGACCGCCGTTGCCATCGCCGAGTTCGGCGTGGATGAGATCGGCCTGTCGATGGGCTCGCTTGCCATCGCGACGGGCGAGCGGTATCCGGATGCGCTGGCCGCTGGTCCCGCACAGGGCATCATCGGCGGTTCGCTGCTCATCACGCCGGCAACCTCCACTTCGCCTGCCATCATGGACGCGGTCGAGGCCAACGCCGGCACGATCGCCATGGTCAAGTTCATCGGTGGCCTCCAGGCCATCAACCAAAGCGTGCGCGACGCGATCATGGCGCTGCTCTAGGCTTCACGACGCGTCATACCTGCGCCACCAGGAAGGTCCCGCCCCAGCGGGGCCTTCCTCGCGTCTGCGGCTCAGGCGGCCGGCCAGTCCTTCTCGACCGTGCCGAGGAACCGGTAGCTCGCACCCTGCTCGGCCACGCACTCGCCCGGGATGCCGTGCGCGGCCATGAACGCGCACATCTGCTCCGGCGTCATGAAGGCGCCGGGCTCTCCGGCGATCCGCTCGGCCAGTGCGATGACTCGCATGGCCAGTGGGCGCGGGTCGAGGTCGAGCACGAGCACGGCGCCGCCCGGGCGGACGACGCGCGCGAACTCGGATACTGCGGCATCCTGGTTGCGGAAGTGGTGGAACGCGTCGGTGACCACGATCGCGTCGTAGGCCGAGTCTTCGAGTGGCATGTCCTCGGCGCTGCCCGCCACCGCAGTGATCCGATCGCCGGTGGGCACGTGTTCGAGCATCTTGGCGGTCGGGTCGAGCACGGTGACATGGGCGTCAAGCGCGTCGGCAAGCAGCGCCGCGAGCTGACCGGCCCCGCCGCCGACGTCGAGCACGGCGCCTCCGGGAGCGGTGGCTACCCGCAGCCAATCGGCGATGGCGGCGGCGTCCGCGGCGGTGAAGCGGTCGCCGTAGCGCCGAACGAGCGGTGCGGCCCAGTCGAAGAAGCCCACGTCACTCCCCTCGGGTAGAATCGAGACACTTACGCGAGTTCGTACCCGAAAGGCTCCCTATGCCCGAGCGTACCCTGGCCGTCATCGACGGCAACAGCCTTCTGCACCGGGCGTTCCACGGGCTGCCGCCTACGATGACCGCACCCGACGGACGGCCCACCAACGCCGTGTTCGGCTTCATGTCGATGCTGTTCAAGATGGTGGCGGACCTCGGACCCGATGGCGTCGTGGTTGCGTTCGACCTCGGCAAGCCGGCGTTTCGCACCGAGGCGCTCGCTGCGTACAAGATCCACCGTCCGCCCACGGACCCCGACCTCAAGGTGCAGTTCCCGATGATCAAGGAACTGCTCGGCGCGCTGGCGATCCCGATCGTGGAGTGCGAGGGTTGGGAGGGCGACGACGTGCTCGGCACCATCGCACGGCAGGGTGCCGCCGACGGTGCGCGGGTGTTGCTCGTGACGGGCGACAAGGACGCGCTGCAGCTCGTCAACGATCGCGTGCAGGTCGTGAGTACGAAGAAGGGCATCACTGACATCGTGGTCTACGACCGCGACGCCGTCATCGAGCGCTACGGCGTGTCGCCGGAACAAGTGGCGGACTTTCTCGGCCTCAAGGGCGACACGTCGGACAACATCCCCGGTGTGCCGGGCGTGGGCGAGAAGACCGCGGCAAAGTTGCTGCAGGAGTACGGAACACTCGATGCCGTGCTCGCACATGCCGAAGAGATCAAAGGCAAGCTCGGCGAGAACCTGCGCGAACACGCCGATGCGGCGCGCGCGAGCCGCATCGTTGCCACGATCCGCACCGACGTGCCGATGGACATCGACCTGACGTGCATCGAGTGGGGCTCGTGGGACGAGGCCGAGGCGCTCGCCGCGCTCACCGCGCTGTCATTCACCTCGCTCGTCCCGCGGCTGCGTGCGGTCTCACGGGCGGGAAAAGCCGCGCCGACGGCGGCGACGACGCAGGAGGCAGAGCAGGCCGAATGGAGCGTGCTCGAAGGCGCCGACGCGACGGCGTGGATCGCGCGGCTGGTAGCGAACCCTCCCGCCGGTGCGCCGGGCGTGGCGCTCGGCACCGGCGATGCCGCGTGTCTGTTCCCCGAGGAGCGCGCGCTGGCCGTCGCGCACGACGGGACGGTCGCGGTCGTGCGCGGAGACGCGGCGGCGTCGGTGTGGACCGACGTCCTGTCGGTGTGCCGGGTGAGCGCCGGAGACACGAAGGCGCTCATCGAAGGGTTCTGTCCGCCAGGTACGACCACCGGCCCGGACAGCGCGACTGCGGGGGTCGACCCCGCACGGCTGTTCGACTGCGGTGTGGCCGCGTACCTCATCGCGTCCAACCGCTCGGACTACTCGATGCCGTCGCTTGCCGCGGCGCACCTCGGCCGCACCATCGAGGCCGGTGATGCGGTCGCGGAGGCGCGCGCGGCGGCGGAA
>JAXMLJ010000024.1:0-4201 GCA_034368805.1 Coriobacteriia bacterium | reverse complement strand
CCACACGATGGCGAGCCATCGCGCCACAGCCTCGTCCGGTGTGGCTGCCAGCACCGGCACCCTCGGCCGGTGGGCTGCCACCGCACGGGCGGTCGCGCCCGACTGCGTGGGGGTCACGATCGCAGCGAGATCGAGTGTCGCGGCAAGCTCGCACACGGCACGGCTGACAGCAGCCGCTACATCATCGGTGGCGCCGGGCGTACGCATCGGCGGGTGGTCGACGACCTCGGCCTCGGCAGCACGCACGATGCGGTCCATCGTGGCGAGCACGTGCACGGGATTCCTGCCGATGGCAGTCTCGCCGGAGAGCATCACCGCGTCCACGGTGTCGAAGATCGCGTTGGCCACTTCCGAGGCCTCGGCACGAGTGGGCCGGTGCGCCTCGGTCATGGACTCGAGCATCTGGGTCGCCACCACCACCGGCTTGCCGGCCGCGCGTGCGGCGGCGACGATGCGACGCTGCACGACCGGGACCTGCTCCGGGGCGATCTCCACACCGAGGTCTCCCCGCGCCACCATCACCGCGTCGGCAGCCGCCACGATCGAGCGAAGGTCGGTCACAGCCTCGTGCTTCTCGATCTTCGCGACGATCGGAACGACGCGTGTGCCCATCGCGGCCCGGAGGGCGATGACGTCGTCAGCCGAACGAACGAAGGACTGCGCCACGAGGTCCACCCCATGATCGAGCGCCCATGCGAGGTTGTCGCGGTCCGCGTCCGTGATGCTCTCCACGCTCAGCCGCACGCCGGGAACGTTCACTCCCCTGCGGCTGGAAAGGGCGCCTCCGGCCTCGACCACCGTGTGCACGACGCCAGGCTCCACCGCCACGACCGCGAGTTCGATCCGGCCGTCGTCGACGAGCACACGATCGCCGGGCGAGAGGTCGTCGGGCAGGCCCACGTGGTTGACCGACGCTCCCGACGCATCGCCGGGTCCTGCCTCGGTCCTCAGCTCGAACCGCTCCCCGGCCATGAGGATCGTGCCCTCGGCAACCTGGCCGATGCGGATCTTCGCTCCGCCAAGGTCGAGCATGACGGCGACATGCCGGCCGTCGACCGCGGCCGCGGCGCGCACCGCCGTCAGCTGCCGCTCGAGCACGTCACGCGTTGCGTGCGACGTGTTGAGCCGCGCGACGTCGAGCCCGGCGGCGACGAGGCCTTCGAGGACACCGGGCGCCTCGGTCGCCGGTCCCAATGTCGCTATGAGCTTCGTGTGGCGCATGCGCACCCGCTCGCTGAAAGCCGGTCGCACCGGAACGCATCGCGCGTCCGGCGCGGCGGGCTACTGGTCGATGTTGTTGAACGCGTGCATCCCCGGATAGACCGCCGAGCTGCAGAGCTGCTCTTCGATCCGGAGCAGCTGGTTGTACTTGGCCACCCTGTCCGAGCGTGCCGGCGCGCCGGTCTTGATCTGGCCAGCGTTCACCGCGATGGCCAGATCGGCGATGGTCGTGTCCTCGGTCTCGCCCGAGCGGTGCGAGATGACCGTCGTGTAACCGGCGCGGTGGGCCATCTGGATGCACTCGAGCGTCTCGGTGAGCGTGCCGATCTGGTTGAGCTTGATGAGGATCGAGTTGCCCACGCCGAGTTCGATACCGCGACCGAGTCGCTCGGTGTTCGTCACGAACACGTCGTCTCCCACGAGCTGCACCCGATCGCCGAGGCGCTCGGTGAGAAGCTGCCAGCCGTCCCAGTCCTCCTCGGCCATGCCATCTTCGAGCGAGATGATCGGGTAGCGGTCGACAAGCCCGGCCCAGAACTCCACCATCTCGGCGGCCGAGAGCTCGCGGCCCTCGCCGGCGAGCACGTAGACCTTGCGCTCGGCGTCGTAGAACTCCGTGGCCGCCGGATCGAGCGCGAACATGATCTGCTCGCCGAGCGAGTATCCTGCCTGCGTGACCGCCTCGCTGATGACCTGGAGCGCCTCCTCGTTGCTCCGCAGGTCAGGCGCGAAGCCGCCTTCGTCGCCGACGCCGGTGGCCAGGCCGCGATCGTGCAGCACGCCCTTGAGCGTGTGGTAGATCTCCGAGCACATGCGCAGCCCCTCGGCGAAGCTGCCCGCGCCGACCGGCATGATCATGAACTCCTGCAAGTCGACGTTGTTGTCGGCGTGCGCGCCGCCGTTCATGATGTTCATCATCGGGACAGGCAGCATGCACGCGTTGCAGCCGCCGATGTAGGAGTACAGCGTGAGCTCGCAGCTCTCGGCGGCGGCCTTGGCCACCGCGAGCGACACGCCCAGGATGGCGTTTGCGCCCATACGGCTCTTATTCTCGGTGCCGTCGAGCTCGATCAGGAACTCGTCGATGGCCCGCTGGTCGCTCGCGTCCATGCCGAGCAGCTCCGGCGCGATGACCTCGTTGACGTTCGAGACCGCGGTCAGCACGCCCTTGCCGAGATAGCGTGCCGCTTCACCGTCGCGCAGTTCGACCGCCTCGAAGGCTCCGGTGGACGCACCGCTCGGGACCGCGGCGCGGCCCCAGCTTCCGTCGTCGAGCGCGACCTCGACTTCGAGGGTCGGGTTGCCGCGGGAATCGAGGATCTCCCGTGCGGTGATATCGGTGATGTAGCTCACGTCGCGCTCCTCACTCATCGGGGCCGCGACCCGCGACCGCCTCAGTGTTCTTTGCCTGTCCCCAGAGTATCTCCCACTCATGCGGCTCTAAGTCTCCGAGTGAGCGCCCGGAGCAGGCCGCCGCCTGCTCCATATCCTCGAACCGCCGCACGAACTTGTCGCATGTGCCACGAAGTGCCGACTCCGCGTCGATACCCATGTGACGGGCGACATTCACGATGGTGAACAGCACGTCGCCGAGTTCCTCGGCCGCGTTCTCGCTCCCGGGTGCAGCCGCGGTGAGCTCCTCGATCTCCTCGTGGACCTTCTCCCACACGCCGCCGATATCCTCCCACTCGAAGCCGACGCCGGCCGCGCGCCGCGAGATCTTCTGCGCGCGCATGAGCGCCGGCAGGGCGTCGGGAACCTCGCCAAGCGCGCCGGCATGGGGCCGCTCGCCACGCTTGATGGCGTCCCAGTTGCGGGTGACTTCCTCGGCGGAGGAGACGGTCACGGTGCCGAAGATGTGCGGATGACGGCGTCTGATCTTGGTGACGATCGATGCGACGACGTCGTCGATGGAGAACGTGCCCGCGCCCGCGCCTATCTCGGCGTGGAGCACGACTTGCAGCAAGAGGTCGCCGAGTTCGTCTGCGAGTGCGACCGGATCGCCCGACTCGATGGCCGAGAGTGTCTCGTACGCCTCCTCGACCAGGTGCGGCGCAAGACTCTCGTGCGTCTGCTCACGATCCCACGGACACCCGTCGTCACCGCGCAGGATCGCGATGATGCGGACGAGCTCGGCAAAACCCGCGGGGGGCTCGAGACGCGACGGCGGAATGTAGAGTGCCGCGTCGCGGCAGACGGGCGGCCCGGCGGCCAACTCCGCGAGCGTGAGCGGGACGAGGTCGAATCCGCCGCTCGCACGACAGCCGGCAGTGACGACCGTGTGCTCGGACGGGTAGGAGCCCGCGAGCCGACCGGCGACCGCGCGTGCCACGAGGCCGTTGTCGACCCCGGTGACGATCAGGTGCACGTCGCGACGCAGCTCGGCTACGCCGAGACTCCCCGCGTCGATGATCTCGAGGTCGGCGGTGGTGTCGATGTCGAGCGCGAGCATGAGTACCTGCACGGGCGAGACGACCGGGAACACGTCCAGACGCGTCCCGGCCCGCGCGAGCAGGCCGGAGATGACGCCCTCACGCACGAACGGGTAGCCCGCTGAGGCCAGCACCACGTCACCCGTGTCCGCAAGCGCTCGCAGCGCCTCGACGACCTCGGCAGCCGGGGCGCGCTCGCCAAGCCCGATGTCGGCGAAGGTGACCGGCGTGATACCGAGTCGGGCGACGGCATCGGCCGCCGCCCCGGTCGCCGATGGCACCACGACCGCATCGGCCGCCTGCAGGCGGCCCGCGGCCCGGGCATCGAGCGCACCGGCGGCGTCAGGCTCGAGCCCGACGATCGCGATCGACCCCACGGCTCCCCCTCCGGGCGCGCCGAGCCTACGGCGCGAGTGTCTCGTCGATGTATTCGATCTCGGCGGTCTCGCGCAGGCCGGCAACGTACTCCTGGAGCGCAAGGTCGCCACCATTGGCCTCGATCGCCTGCTTCAGCTCGTCGGGGGCTTCGGTCAGGCTCGAGCCCTCGG
>JAXMLJ010000023.1:0-4430 GCA_034368805.1 Coriobacteriia bacterium | reverse complement strand
GTCTCGACGCGTCGCGTCGAGACCCTCGATGCTAGAATGACGTCAGCGTGCGGCTGCGTCGGCACGTGACAGGCAGGTGTGCGCATCGGGTTCGAGCAGCAAGGACAGCCCTCCATGATCCGACGCCCTCTAGGCAAACACCTCCACAGTCAGATAATCTGGCCGCTCGCCATCGCATCGGTCGTGGTGGCCATCGTCGCGACGATCGTCGCGGTCAGCGCGATCGGCGCGATCGTCGACAGGTGGATCGATCGGAGCGCTGAGAGTGCCGGTGCGCTCGTGGAAGCACGCATCGTACACCGTTCTCAGGTCACCCAGAGGAGTCTGGAGCTGATCGCGACCGACCCGCGGGTCATGGAGGCGGTAGCGACAGACGATTACCCGGCGTTGCGGACTCACCTATCGCTGGCCGATCGCGCGCTCGGTGTCGACGGGCTCATGGTCCTTGACGGCTCCGGGGCGGTGGTTGCCTCCGTAGGCGGGCTGACTGTGCCCCGTGGCGAGCGACCGTTGGGAACAGACGCGCTCGACCAGAACCCCGGCGCAGGGAAACTTCCCTACCTGCTGCACGATGGTGACGGACACTTCACCGTCGTGGCGACTCCGCTGGCCGGCCTTGATGGACAGACATGGCGGCTGGCGGCCGCGACCGGTCTGAACCGTATGGTGGGGGCCGAGTGCGGTGCCGTCACGGGCGTGGGCGTCATGGTGCTCGATCGTGACGGGATCCGGATGGCCTCGGCCGCGCACGGCGACCCTTCCCTGGGGAACGTGGTCTCGGCGATCGACCGTGAGACGCTCCAGCGCGCGGTGGCAGCCGCCGGTTCGGGCACGGAGGGCTCCGATCGCGTGAGCACCGATCTCGACGGAACGTCTTACCGCGTCCTCGGGCGCGAGCTCCACTTCGCCAACGACGCAGGTGCCCCGGGCGCGTTCCTGATCACGGTGGTCGACACGCAGATCGCCCGCGACGCCCGGACGACCACGACCTTCCTCATCGGCATGTGGCTTGTGTTCGGAGTCGTGGGGCTCGCGGTCATGAACTGGTACGTGGCGCGCCGTGTCACCCGACCGCTGGAGACGCTCTCCGCGAGCGTCGCCCGCGTCGCCGGCGGTGACTTCAGCGCCAAGGTGGAGATCGGCGGCTCCAACGAGATCGCCGATCTGGCGGACGACTTCAACCGGATGACCGTCTCACTCAAGGAGCGCAGCGACTCCCTTACCAAGAAGGTTCTCGAGCTGGCGACCCTGTATGAGATGAGCCGGTCGCTCGGCTCTACACTCGAACTCGAGACGCTGCTCGATTCGGTCCTCGACTCGGCCATGCGCATCTTCGACGTTGAGATCGGCTATGTCACGATGGTAGACCGTGAGACGGGCGCTCTCGAGGCCACGATCTGGCGCGGGGTCGATCTCTCCCGGGTCGGTGAGACGTCGGTGCGCAGTTCGATGTCGGACTGGGTGGTGCGCGAAGGGCGACCGCTGATCTTCAATCCGCCCCCAGACGGTGTCGGCGTCGATGATGCCCGGGGGCACGCGGACGCAGTGTCCGGTGCCCTGGCTGCGTTGTGCGTGCCGCTGCTCTCCAACGAGGGCACGACCGGCGCGATCACGGTGGGCACGCGCAACTCGGAGCAGCGCTTCACGAGCGACGACGTTCGGCTGCTCGCGACGATCGCGAACCACGTCACCATCGCGGTCGGCAACATCAGCCTGTTCTCGAGCGTGCAGGAGGCGTATCTGGCGACCGTCCGCGCGCTCGCGGCGGCCGTCGATGCGAAGGACCCGTACACCCGGGGCCACTCGGACGGCGTCGCCGGGTACGCCCTCATGATCGGCGAGGCGATGGATCTGTCCGCCGAGCAGATGATCGCGCTGGAGATGGCCGCATACCTGCATGACATCGGCAAGATCGGCATCAGCGAGGACATCTTACTCAAGCCCGGCAAGCTCACCGATGCCGAGATGAGTCAGATGCGACACCATCCGCTCATCGGCGCGAACATCCTGAAGCCGGTGGCGTTCCCCTGGCCGATCGCTCCGATCGTGCGCCACCATCACGAGCACTACGACGGAGAGGGCTATCCTGCCGGACTGCGCAGCGAGGAGATCCCGATCCTTGCGCGGGTGCTGACGGTCGCGGATGCCTTCGAAGCGATGGTCGCTGACAGACCCTACCGTCGCGGGCGCTCGCAGCAGGAGGCGATCCTCGAGCTCCGCCGGTGTGCGGGATCGCACTTCGATCCCCGCGTCGTCGATGCGTTCATCGGCGTGCTCGAACGCGTCGACACCGGCGTGACCGACGTGTTCCCCGCCGACGAGGACCCGGGGCTCGAAGAGACGCAGGCTGTGCTCGTCGCGATGTGCGACGGGATGTTCGCAAGCTTCCGGCGTCTCGGTGGACCACGCCTGGCGAACAACCTGGAGCGCTCGGCGAACCAGGAGTTCGGTTCGCTTGGGATGCCTCTGTCGTTGCATGCGGGCCATCTCTCGGTCGAGGGCGAAGAGGAGATGACCGACGAAGAGCTCGTCGGTCATCTCATGACCGCGATCGAGATCATCTCCGTGTGCATCGAGCGTGCGTCTGGCGCGGGCCTGGCCGACCACTTCCAGTCCGAGGCGCTCGCCGGACTTCCGGAGCGGCTGCGTGTCTGCGCCGGACGCCTTGGTTTCGCGACGACCACCTAAAGCGCGACCCCGGACGTATTGCTGGTACACTATCTGCCATTCTCTGGCGGCCGCGGCATGTCCGCGACGAGGGGTGCGCATGGCCATCATCGTGCAGAAGTACGGCGGGACCTCGGTCGGCACACCCGACCGGATTCGCGCTGTGGCGTCCAGGATCGTCGCTGCCAAGGAAGCCGGGGCGAGCATCGTGGCCGTCGTCTCGGCGATGGGTGACGTGACCGACGAACTCGTCGCCCTGGCCGCGGCTGTCGACCCCGAGCCTCCCGAGCGCGAGATGGACATGCTGCTCGCAACCGGCGAGCAGGTTTCCATCGCACTGTTGGCGATGGCGATCCACGCACTCGGACACGAGGCGATCTCGTTCACGGGCCCGCAGGTGGGCATCGTGACCGATCACGGGCATACCAAGGCGAAGATCCTCGAGGTCCGTGCCGATCGCGTACGCGATGCGCTCGACGCGGGTCGCATCGTGATCGTCGCGGGGTTCCAGGGTACGACTGCCGATGGCGCCATCACGACGCTGGGCCGGGGCGGCTCGGATACCACCGCAGTCGCCATCGCGGCCGGCGTGGGTGCCGCTGTCTGCGAGATCTACACGGATGTCGACGGCGTGTACACTGCCGACCCCCGCGTCGTGCCCTCGGCGCGCAAGATCGACGAGATCTCCTACGAGGAGATGCTCGAACTTGCTGCAAGCGGTGCCGGCGTGCTGAATCTGCGCTCGGTGGAGTTTGCTCGCAACCACGGTGTTGCCGTCCACTGCCGGTCGAGTTTCACCGACGCACCCGGCACACTCGTCAAGGAGGTCGACGGATCGATGGAGCAGGCGATCATCTCGGGCGTGGCATACGACGCTTCCGAGGCCAAGGTGACCATACGTGATGTGCCCGACCGCCCCGGGGTGGCCGCGACGGTGTTCACGCGCATGGCCGACGCCAACGTCAACGTGGACATGATCATCCAGAACGTGTCCGAAGCAGGGACGACGGACATCTCGTTCACGGTGCCGGAGACCGATCTCACCCGCGCGCGGCGCACCGCCGCGGCGGTCGTGGCCGAACTCGGCGCCCGGGACTTCACGGTCGACGAGTCGATTGCGAAGGTGTCGCTCGTCGGCGCCGGCATGAAGACGCATCCGGGCGTCGCGGCGCAGATGTTCCGGGCGCTGTCGGACGCCGGCGTGAACATCGACCTCATCTCGACCTCCACGATCAGGGTCACCTGCGTCGTCGACGGTGATCAGGTCCATACGGCGGTGCGGGCGTTGCACGACAGCTTCGGACTCGAGAGCGCCGAGGTCACCGCGGACTCGGTGCCTGGTTGCGGGGAGGGCGATCGCTGATGACCTGGGACAAGATGATGCCGGAGCAACCGGTCGTGGCGGTCGCGGGCGTGACCGGCGCGGTGGGCCGCGAGATGCTCACCGTGCTCGAGCAGCGTGCGTTTCCGGCCGAGCGCGTGGTCGCGCTCGCCTCGGCGCGCTCGGCTGGCAAGCGTGTCCCGTTCGCGGGCGGCGAGCTCGTGGTGCAGGAGATGACCGAGTCGAGCTTCGAGGGCGTCGACATCGCGCTGTTCAGCGCAGGGGCCTCGATCAGCGCGCGGTTTCGTGACGCGGTGACTGCCGCCGGCTGCGTGATGATCGACAACTCCTCGGCCTTCCGCATGGACGACGACGTGCCGCTCGTGGTGCCCGAGGTCAACGCAGGGGACCTCGCGTGGCACAGCGGCGTCATCGCCAACCC
>JAXMLJ010000022.1:0-24556 GCA_034368805.1 Coriobacteriia bacterium | reverse complement strand
CGCTACGCGACGAACCTCAAGGTGGTCAAGCGTTTCTGGCCGAGTGGCGACGTGCGGCCGTTCGTGGCCACCGGCACGGACTTCCCCGACGCACTCGTCGCCGGCTCGATAGCCGGCCGCACCGATGAGCCGATCGTGCTGTGCGGGGCCAAGTACCTGCCCGGCTCCACGCGCGAGTGGATCATGCACGACACCGCCCGGATCCGCTCGTTCACGATGATGGGCGGCCCCAACGCGCTCTCCTACCTGCTCGAGTGGGAGCTCGCGAAGGCGCGACGGGTACTGCCGCCGAGGTAAGCGATGGCGCCGCACTCACACGTTGAAGCGGAAGTGCACCACGTCGCCGTCGGCCATCACGTACTCCTTGCCCTCGATGCGCAGCCTGCCGGCTGCCTTGGCCGCAGCCTCGCTCTCGAGCACATCGTAGTCGGCGTACGCTATCACCTCGGCCTTGATGAAGCCGCGCTCGAAATCGGTATGGATGACACCGGCGGCCTCGGGCGCCTTCGCGCCGACCCGGACGGTCCAGGCGCGGACCTCCTTCTCACCGGCCGTGAAGAACGACTGTAGGCCGAGCAGACGGTACGCCTCACGGATGAGCGCGTTCAAGCCGGGTTCGGCGAGCCCCTCCATCTCGAGGTACTCGGCAAGCTCGGTCGCGTCGAGTTCGGCCATCTCGGACTCGATCTTCGCGCAGATCGGCACCGGCGCGATTCCGTCGATCACAGGGAGCGAGGAGCCGATCTCGGTCTCGTCGACGTTGGCGACGTAGAGCATGGGCTTCATAGTGAGCAGGTGCAGATCGCGGATGAGCGCGCGCTCCTCGTCGGTCATCTCCATGGTGCGAGCGCGGTGTCCCTGCCCCATCCAGGCCTCGAGCCGCCGTGCGACGTCGAGCTTCTGCGCAAGCGCCGGTTCGCGCTTGATGTCTCTCTCGAGCCGCGGGAACGCGCGCTCGAGCGTGCCGAGGTCGGCGAGCACGAGCTCGGTCTTGATCGTCTCGACGTCACCCGCCGGGTCCACCTTGCCGTCGACGTGGATGACGTTCGGGTCGCTGAAGAACCGCACGACCTCGGCGATCGCGTCGCATTCGCGGATGGTGGCGAGGAACTGGTTGCCGAGACCCTCGCCTTCATTGGCGCCACGCACGAGTCCGGCGATGTCCACGAACTCGACGGTGGCCGGTACCACACGCTCAGGCTTCACCAGTCCCGCGAGCCGATCGACACGCGCATCCGGAACGGGAACGACGCCCACGTTGGGCTCGATGGTAGCGAACGGGTAGTTTGCGGCGTCCACCTGCTTGCGCGTCAGCGCGGTGAAGAGCGTCGACTTGCCGACGTTGGGCAGACCGACGATGCCGATGGACAGTGTCACGTCAGGAGGCTCCTCTCGCACACGACAGACGCACGCGCAGGCCTGTCGGCCCTCCGCGCTGCGCTACTATACCACCATGCAAACCGCTAGCCGCCCATGCGCCCCCACACCGGTCCCACTCACGTGAGCGGGCAGCTGGCACAAGCGCTCGCGCTCGGGGGCGCCGCCTTCGTCGTAGGCCTGTCGGGTGCGATGTCGCCCGGCCCCTACCTGACAGTGACGATCACACGCACCATGACGCGCGGCGCGCTCTCGGCGGCGCTGATGCTCGTCGGCCACGCGCTTCTGGAGGGGACGCTGCTCATCGGGTTCGCGTTCGGGCTGCAAGACGTGCTCCGTCACGCGACGGTCGCGACCGGCCTGGCCCTTGTCGGAGGTGCCATCTTGCTGTGGATGGGCCAGGACCTCCTGCGCGGCGCGCTCAGCGGGACCATCGTGCCCGCAGCCGGACCTGCGGCCACAGAGTCGCGCTTCGGTCCCATACTGCAGGGCGTCACGGTGAGCCTCTCCAACCCGTACTGGACGCTGTGGTGGGCGACGATCGGCGTGAAGCTGGCCTCCGACGGGCTTGCCATCGGGGCGCTCGGGGTCGTCGCGTTCTTCATCGGCCACCAACTGGCCGACATCGCCTGGTACGGGTTCGTGATCGCGGCGGTGTCTCGCGGGCGCGGGCTGCTACCCGAACGACCGTACCGCCTCGTCATCGGCGCGCTGGCCCTGTTCCTTGTGTACCTGGGAGGCCGGTTCGTACTCGACGGACTCGGCGTGATCTAGGACTCACACCAGCGTCGGGGCGGCTGTCAGTCGAGGAAGACCGGGTTCGTCCAGACGTCCGCGACACGTCCGCCTGACCTACCGGCCGCCGCGAACTCGAAACGGGCGACGACGTACCCGGGTGCCTCGAGCGCGCACGCAAGGGTGAACGTCGGCTCAAACGGCCCCTCGGCTGTCTCCAGCACGCGACGACCACGCCCGTAGAGCGTCACACGCACCGAGCGCCGGCCGCGCGCGGGACGCTGCGTGCACGTGACCGAGTGGCGATCGGCGGCATCGATGCGCTCGCCGGGTCCGGCGCCGCCGATGTGGATCGTGCCGAAATCGCCGACCCCCGAGACGACCGAGCGTCCCGCCTGAAGCGCCGCGAGCACCGCGCGAGCGTTCGGACGGCCCGTACCGGTGTGGCTCACCCAGGTCATCCCACGCGATCCCGGCGCATGCCACGGCATATGCGAGTCCGTGCCGGCGATGGCCATCACGGGTCGTGCTCCTTCGCATGCGGCGTCGAGCGTGCCGAACCAGTGCTCGAGCGCCGATTCGGATGCCGAGCGCTCGAACGACAGCAGCTCCATGCACGCCAGACCGCTGGCCGCCCAGTCGGTCCACGCCGGTGCCCCGAACGGCAGTCCGGGAATCCCCGTTGCCATAGGCGCCCCGCCATTGAACGGGTGTGCGGCCGCACCGAAGGCAGCCGGCATCTCCGCGAGTCTGGCCAGAACGCTGGCGGGCGGTGACACACGATCACCGGGAGGCGGCGCACCGTGCGACGGCCAGCCGTACACGAGCATGTCGCCGCACACCTCACGGTGAGGATCGTCCACGACCGTCACTTCGATACCCGGGATGACGGTCACCGCACCGAGACGACGCTCCACCTCGGTGAGCGTGTCCACGTACCCCCGCCAGTCCTCGCCCACACGGCCGGCATGATCGGTGATCGCGAGCCACTGCAGGTCACGACGCCCGGCCGAGGCGATCTGTCCCCACACCGAGCGCCAGCCGTCGCTCCAGTTCGTGTGTGTATGCGGGTCGCCGGGAGACCACCCGTCAGGTCGGGGCAGCCGCGTGCGCGTGCGTCTCCTCAGGAACGGAATGCCCCGCTCACCGGTCGGCGAACCGATCTGCGCCCACTGCCCGCCCGTAAGCAGCGCCGCAGTCCACGAGTAGACGAGGGCCGCTCCCGCCAACACGAGCGCCCAGGCCCACCCGGGGCCATCGATCGCTGTCGTCGCCAGGCGCAGGTACACCAGATAGCCGTACGAGCCCACGCCCGACACGTAGAACAGCGCGTGCGGGAACGGCGCGGTCAGCCGATGCGCGAACTTGCGTGACAGCGACTGGTTCCGTCCATACACCTCGCGATTGTAGAACTCCCAGGAGGCGAGGACGTCCTCATCTCCCACGATCTCCCGGACGCGGGGCTTGATCACCGCCTCCCGGTAGTTGAGAAGCGCGAGTATCGCCTCGTCGCGATCCACCAGGAACATGCCGAGGAACGCGCTCACCACGCCGATCAGCAATAGAACGAGCGGCGCGGCGACCGTACCCCCCGACCCGGTCTCGAACGCCGAGTTGGCCAGCAGTACGATACCGCCGGTACCGAAGACGAACGTCTGTGTCTTGAACGACTCGCAGCGCTCTATCGCCCGGTCGATCTCGGCGAGTTCCGCATGCCAGACGGCGAGTTCGTCCTCGTGACGCGCGACGTCGTGGTGGGTGCTGTGCTCCATGGCCCCCGGTCCGTTGCGAGAGGGTCAGATCGACGCGTACGGGTCCATCGGATCGAACGCCTGCACGTTCCAGTCGACACCCAGTTCGCGCAGCTTCGCGTAGTACTCTTCCTCGGTGTGCTCCTTGTTGAGGATGTGGAACCGCGCTCCGTTCAGCCCCACGCAAAACGCGCAGTCACGGCAGTCCACACACTGGACGCACTCGATGATGCTGTCGCAGTTGTGGCAGCTGATACACGCACGGGCGTTGTAGATGTAGTTGCAGTTCCGCGACGTCTCCACGTTGAAGCAGCCGTAGTTGTTCGACTGGTCACGGTCGTGCGTGTGCTCGTTCTTGATGCGATTCCATTCGGCCATGAACCGTGCGTCCATGCGTGCAACCCCTCCGTCGCCCGTCTGACCGCATTCTATCCGATGCGGGGCGAGCGCGTGGAGAGGTCGGCTCTGGGCAACAGCGCTTCACGCTCGTGCGGCCGCTCGGAAGTGAGCGCCAGCACGACCCGGTCGCGGCCCTCGGCCTTGGCGGCATACAGCGCGGCATCGGCCGCGGACAGCAGCGCGTCGCCGCTGTCGCCGTGCTCACCGAGGAGCGCCACACCGATGGACAGCGTGACCTGGCCGATCGATTCGCCATCAAGCGCGAACGCGAGCTCCCCGACGCCCTGACGCAGCGCCTCGGCGCGCGAGAAACCTGCGGCGATATCGGTCCCCGCCCAGATGACGACGAACTCCTCACCGCCGAAGCGGCAGACAACGTCGCCGGCGCGCGTGTTGTCGCGCAGGTACGCACCCACTTCCCGGAGCACGTGGTCTCCAGCCTCGTGCCCGAAGGTGTCGTTGAACTCCTTGAAGTGATCGATGTCGATCAGACCGACAACCAACGGCGTGACCTCGCGGCCGGCCCTGGCGATCTCGCGAGTAAGCGCCTCTTCCATGATCCGGCGGTTGTACAGCCCGGTCAGAGGATCGCGCAGCGACTGCTCTCTGAGCGTCTCGCGCAACTGCATATTCGAGATCGCGAGCGCCACGCGGCCGGCGAAGGCCGCGACGATGCCGGCCATGTGCTCGAACGTGCCCTGCTCCCCGGTCAGGGACTCTCCGGCCGGACCGAGCAGGACGATCGTGCCAAGCACCTCACCATGCGCGACGAGCGGAACGCACGCGGAACAGGAATCCGGTGCGTCGATATGGGCGCACGGGGGCAGATCGGGCTCCCCGAACCGGACCCAGTGCGGCTTACCGGTCCGAAGCGACCAGCATTCCTCGGGCCTGTAGCGTTCGGCCTGGATCCCGCTGTCTCCCCAATCGACCTTGCGCTCGAGCTCACCGTCCGAAGCACCGTACAGGTAGAGCGCGCCGTCGAGCCGCTCGAACAGCCTCCGGCCGTAGCTCGCCATGACCGCGTATGCCTCGTCCCACGACAGATCCGCTTGCAACAGCTCGCCCATCTCGCCCATCTCGCCCATCACGTGCATCTCATCACTCGCGTGACGTGCGCCATCGAGGAGCCGGTTCAGCTCGTGGTTGGCCTCGGCCAGCGCCTCTTCCGTGGTGGTCCGCTCTTCGATCTCCGAGTGGAGTGCGGCAAGCGCCTCTCGTAGACTCACGCGGAGCTGCTCGACTGCCGATGCGACCTCTCCGATCTCGTCCTTACCGAGTTGTGGTACCGGATGCTCGAGATCGCCCGCTGCGAGGCGCTGCACGGCATCGTCAAGCTTCGTCAAGGGACGTGCCACCGAGCGCGAAGCGAACACCGTGACCGCAACGATCACAGCTACTGCCGCCAACCCGAGTACCACCACGGTGGTCCTGGCGCCCACGACGCTCGCGCCCACACGGCTCGTGGCCTCCCGCGCCCGCTCGGACTCATCGGCCGCCAGGTCCTCCAGAGAGGCCATGAGCGAGCCGATCGCGCCAGTGATGCGAACAGTCGCCTCGGCGGGAACTATCACCCCGGCCGCCCGGCCGCTCACCGCCGAGCGCACATCGGCCCACGACTCCTCGGCATGTGCGACGTACTCGGCCGTCGGCCCCGCAGCCAAGGCGCTATCGCCCACCAACGTCCGATACCGGGCGATGCTGCGCTCGAAGCGCATCGCTGCCTCTTCGAACGCGATCAGGTCGTCTCCGGAACCGCCGGTGACGAATACCTCCCCGAGACGCGCGGCGTCCTGCGCCTCTACATGGACACGCTCCACCAACAGCGCTCGCTCGAATGCCGCCTCCTGGTCGGCGTTGCTCGCGAGAACAGGGGAGAGGACGCCGAAGGCCGCGAGCGCGATCGCCACGACGCCGACGGTCGCAAGAGCGGTTATGCGATGCCTGAACTTCATGCCGCTGTGCGCCTGCTCTCTCTATCGGCAGAGAATCGCCCGAATACTCCACTCATCGGCAGATATCGACCGCTTGTTGAGTAGTGCAGCCATCCGGCAGTCCCAGGCGACCGCTCACACCAGGCACAACTCGTCGGCCAAACGAGCGGAGCCCCGGCGCTATCGCCGGGGCTCCGCTTTGGAAGGGAAGGGCGCGTGAACACGCGGGTGCTACATCATCCCGCCCATACCACCCATGCCGGCCATTGCCGCAGCGGCATCGTCCTTCTGCGGGACGTCCGTGATGGTCGTTTCGGTCATGAGGATCAGTGCTGCGATCGACGCGGCGTTCTGCAGCGCCGAGCGGGTGACCTTGACCGGGTCGATGACGCCCATCTTGAGCAGATCGCCGTACTCGCCGGTAGCGGCGTTGAGACCCTCGCCCGCACCGAGCGCCTTGACCTTCTCGGCCACGACCGAACCCTCGAAACCGGCGTTGGCCGCGATCTGCTTCAGCGGCTCATCGAGCGCCTTGGCGATGATGCGCACGCCGATCATCTCGTCACCCTCGAGCTCGAGCGCCGCGAGCGCGGGTGCGGCGTCGGTGAGAGCCACGCCACCGCCGGCGACGATACCCTCCTCGACGGCCGCGCGGGTCGCCTGGAGCGCGTCCTCGATGCGGTGCTTCTTCTCCTTGAGCTCGACTTCCGTGGCTGCGCCCACCTTGATGATGGCCACACCGCCGGAGAGCTTGGCCAGACGCTCCTGGAGCTTCTCACGGTCGAAGTCGGAGTCTGAGTTCTCGATCTCGGAACGGATCTGGCTGATGCGAGCCTTGATGGCCGCTTCGTCGCCCTTACCGTCGATGATCGTCGTGTCGTCCTTGGTGATCTTCACCTTGTCGGCGCGGCCGAGCATGTCGAGCGTGACGTTCTCGAGCTTGTGGCCGAGTTCCTCGCTGATGACCTGGCCACCGGTGACGATGGCGATGTCCTCGAGCATGCGCTTGCGGCGATCACCGAAACCCGGTGCCTTGACGGCAACGGAGGTGAAGGTGCCGCGGAGCTTGTTCACGATAAGCGTGGCGAGCGCCTCACCCTCGAGGTCCTCGGCGACGATCAGGAGCTGACGGCCGGCCTGCATGACCTTCTCCAGCACCGGCAGCAGGTCCTGGATGTTGGTGATCTTGCTGTTGGCGATAAGGATGAGCGGGTCCTCGATCACGGCCTCCATGCGATCCGGGTCCGTGATCATGTATGGCGAGATGTAGCCCTTGTCGAACTGCATGCCCTCGACGGTCTCGATGTCGATGCCGAACGTCTGGCTCTCCTCGACGGTGATGACGCCGTCCTTGCCCACGACCTCCATCGCCTCGGCGATCTTGGCGCCGATTGTCTCATCGGCTGCCGAGATGGCGCCGACGTGCGCGATCTCTTCCTTGTCCTCGATCTCCTTGGCGTGACTCTTGATGGCCTCGACCACAACCTCGACGGCCTTCTCGATGCCGCGCTTGATCGCGAGCGGGTTCGCGCCGGCCGCCACGTTGCGCAGACCCTCGCGCACGATGACCTGCGCGAGCAGCGTTGCGGTGGTGGTGCCGTCACCGGCCACGTCGTTGGTCTTTGTGGCGACTTCCTTGACGAGCTGCGCGCCCATGTTCTCGATGGGATCCTCGAGCTCGATCTCGCGCGCGATGGTCACGCCGTCATTGGTGATCGTCGGCGCACCGAACTTCTTCTCCAGCACGACGTAGCGACCGCGGGGGCCGAGGGTCACCTTGACCGCATTGGCCAGCTTGTTGACGCCGACCTCAAGACCGCGGCGAGCCTCTTCGTCGAAACGGATGTCCTTTGCCATAGGGTACGTCCCTCCTTCTGATGATTCGTTTGCCGATGCGGGGTGCGACTAACCCTGGACGACTGCCAGGATGTCGTTTTGCGACATGATGAAGTACTCGTCTCCATCGATCTTGATGGAGGTCTTGCCCCACTCTTTGTACACGACGACATCGCCGACCTTGACGTCCATCGGCACGCGCTTGGCGCCGTCTTCATCCCAACGGCCCTCACCAACGGCGACGACTTCGCCCTTCTGGGGCTTCTCCTTGGCGGAGTCCGGAATGACCAGACCACTCTTGGTCTGCTCCTCGGCCTTGGCCGGCTTGACGACAACGTTATCGAACAGCGGCTTCAGATTCATGCTCTACCCTCCTGTTTTCCTACACGTACGTTATGGACACGTCCGGCACCGTGGATAACACGGCGGATACCTATGTACCCTTCCGACCGGGATTTGGCACTCACTGCCTCCGAGTGCCAACAGATATGGATTCTAGTACGACCGCCCGACGGTTTCAACCTCCCTTGAAGTCGAGTCCGCAAGAATGTTGAGTGTCACACACTCATATCCGTCGAGCGGCCCCAGTACCACCCGCGCATGCATGCGCGAAGAGAAGGGAGGCCGGGTAACCCGGCCTCCCTCGTGGTGATCGATATAGTGGCTATTACGGCAGATACTCCATCCAGAGGTCACGGAACTCCGCGTAGACGGCGTCGCTGATTGCAACAGGGCCGCCCAAGACGTAGCAGCCGATGCCACCGTCGCCGAACTCGTCATACTCGAGACCGATGGCACCGGCCTCGTCGAAGTACTCCGCCACCTCGGCGTGGAGCATATCCTGCGTGGTGAGCAACACGGGCGCACCGGTCCACCACGATATCGGCGCGGCGGAAAGCGCGTCGGCGAAGACCTCACCTGAGACCAGCGTCGCCAGCATCCCCTCCATACCGAGGTTGCTCACGCCGTAAAGCGCGATCTCTTTGGCCGTTTCGTAGCGAATAGCCCCGAAGACCCGTTCGACGGTGTAAAGCGCGTCGAGCTCATCGTAGACGTCCTCGCTCACGACCGCCTCACCACCGACGATGACCACATCGGTGATCCCGTTGTCGGCAAGCCAGTCGAGGGTGACGTCGGGAACCGAGTCGGTCTCGGTCATGAGCACCGGAGCGTTGTCCCACGCGGCCACCGGCGCGACAGCGAGTGCGTCAGGCCACGCGAACCCATTGACCACGTACGCCGTCGTGCCGACCCCGACCGCGTCGCTCATGGCATTCGCGACCTCCACAGCGGTACCGTAGCGGGTGGCACCCGCGTGACGGACGACCTGCGAGACGTGCGGAATGCTCTGAAGCTGCTTGAAGACCGCCGCGCTTACAGCGGACTCTCCGCCCAGCACATGGATCGTCACATCATCGTAGTTCCAGTACCGCGACTCGCTCACCCTCACGATCTCGGCGAGGGTCTCCGCGGGCAGTGTGTCCGTATCCGTCAGCAGCAGCACACCACCGAGCTGCGCCGCGAGCGAACCACCAGCGAGAGCGTCAGCGGGATCTTCCCCCTTGGCGATGACGATATCCTCGGGGCCGTAGCCGGTGCCGTACTGCGGATTGCCGGTGTTGTCCCACTGGAGCCGCGAGACCTCAGCCGCGGTCTCGAACCGGTCCGCGCCCCAGACACGGCGAGCGTTACCCACCGTGATGAAGAGCTCGTAGGCGAACGGGTAGTCGGAGTAGTTGTCGACCTCAACATAGTAGACGCCGGGCTCGGGCGCCAGGTAGTACAACGACTGGGAGTATGAGGCGTCCCAGTAGTCATGGTCGTCCTGGCTGGCGACTTCGTTCTCGTCCTCGTCATACAGGTAGATATAGGTGTCGTAGAACCCGGCCAGATACTGGGTCTCGACCCAGATCGGCGTGCCGGTCTCTTCGACGGTCACCGCGATGAAGTCGGTCGTGTCGTCCTCGACGTTGTCAACGCCATGGAACGTTCGGTACGACCAGAACGTGTTCCCGTCGGTCGCCGGGTCGTACGCATAGGCGTCCTCGAAGTCATCGTCCGGCTCGTACGCATCCTCCTCGAAGTACGCCGCTTGGGCCGACACGTCGGCAGCGGCCACGCCTTTACCGGCGAAGCCAACGGACGGCACGGCAAGCGCGAGAAGCAGCGCAAGGACCACTCCAAGCGCCAGTCTTCTCCGAATTACCCCACTCATGTGTACCACACTCCCTTGAAACGGCCGTCCGGCGGGCACAGACCCTCCGCGGCAGCACCACCGATGGACGCACACATGCATACGTACCCTATCGAGGCGGACGGCGGACGGCGAATCGGAAGAGAGTCGGCGTTCGGGACTATGCGCTAGGAGCGCGAATCCAGGCGCAAGGCGGACACGGCATCAGCCGAGATACCGAGAAACCGCCCGGCGGAGATACGATCGTGCGCCGCTGCGGCGATCATCGACGCATTGTCGGTGCACAGGCCGAGCGGGGGAACAGTAAGGGCGATGCCCCGCCGGGCCAGCGCATCCCGAAGCCCGTCGCGGAGTGTGGCGTTGGCGGCCACGCCGCCGGCCAGGACGACCGTGCGCACGCCAAGCGCCTCCGCCGCGCTCCCGGTCTTCGCCACCTGCACGTCGACGACGGCTGCCTCGAACGACGCCGCGATATCGGGGATCCGGAGCGCTCGGCCCGCCGCACGCTCCCGTTCGACATACTGGATGACCGCGGTCTTGAGGCCCGAAAGCGACGTATCGAGGTTCCCGCTCCGCATCATCGCCCGGGGGAACGGTATCGATGCCGGGTCCCCTCCGGCAGCCAGACGCGAGATCACCGGCCCACCCGGGTAGCCGAGGCCGAGAAGCTTGGCGACCTTGTCGAACGCCTCACCCGCCGCATCATCGAGCGTGCGCCCGAGCACCTCGTAGCGGCCCCATACGGGTACGTGGACGAGCATGGTGTGCCCGCCCGAGACCAAGAGGGCGATCAGCGGCGGCTCCAGGTCCGGGTCGATCAGCCGGGCCGCGTAGATGTGCCCCTCGAGGTGGTTCACGCCGACGAGCGGGAGTCCTGTGGCGAGTGCGAGTCCTTTGGCGTATGCGAGCCCGACGACGAGTGCCCCCACGAGCCCCGGCCCTTGCGTGACGGCGAGGGCGTGCAGGTCACCGAAGCCGACCCCGGCTGTAGCGAGCGCCTCGTCAACCACCGAAACGACCGCCTCGGTGTGCTTGCGGGACGCGATCTCGGGCACGACTCCTCCGAAGCGCGCGTGGAAGTCCACCTGGCTCGCGACCACGCTCGAGAGCTCATCGCGACCGCCGCGCATCACCGATGCCGCAGTCTCGTCACACGATGTCTCGATGGCGAGCACGAGATCGCCCCCCGCCCGCGCGGCGCCCATCGCACGAACCTGCGGCGCGAGCGGGCGCGACCACAACACGAGTGCGCCCTCGCCCGCTTCGGGATAGTAGCCGACGCGCCTGCCGCCCACGTCGAAGCCGCACGACGCGTACAAGTCGAGAGCAGCCCGGTTCGACTCGGCCACCTCAAGGGTCATGCGCCGCACGCCCCTGGCCGTGGCCTCCGACGCGAGCGCCCAGATGAGTTCTCGTGCCACACCGCCCGAACGTTCGGGCGGATCGACCGCGATGTCCATGAGGTGGGCCTCGTCGCCGATGATCATGACGCCACCAAAGCCGAGCACGCGGTCGGCGGCTGCGGCGACCCTCCAGACACGGTCGGCGCGAACGAGTTCCTCGCGGAAGAGCGTCTCGCTCCACGGCGCGGGAAAGCTCGCCGATTCGATCGCCAGCACCGCCGGCACGTCACTATCGGTCATCGGCCTGATCCTCACGGCGATCCCCCGCCCGCGGGACCGGCCACGCCGCCTGCGGCCATGCCCGTCGCCCTGCCGCCGGTACGCCGCTCAGCCTCTTCAGCATCGGACAGGCGGGTGTAGACCGGCAGCAGCGCAGCCGGGTGTGCCTGATGGAACGCCTCGGTCGCGTCGATTCCCGCCAGGGCGGCCAACGACCCGGATCCCTCACCGACCCACGCAGCCGCGATCAAAGACGCGCCGTTCGGCACCCACAGATGGGGCTCGGCCACGCGCACATCATCTCCGAGCACGGCTCCGAACAGTGCGCCATGCTTTATGAGCCCCCAGCCCGTAAGCGTCAGCGGCTCGCCGAGCGCCTCCCACTCGGCGGCGGCAAGCTCCGGACGGGTCACGCGGTCGGGCGTGAGCCGCTCGGCGTGCCCGTCGCGAACGCGGAAGAGCGCCGGATACACCTCCTGTCGCATCGCGTCACCGATCACGCCGACAAGTCCGTCTGCGGTCACCCGTGACGCGACCGCATCCAGCGTCCCGACACCACACGCGAACACGCCGAGTCCGTGGGCAAGGCCCTTGGCGGTCGCTACCCCGATGCGCACGCCGGTGAACGAGCCCGGTCCGCGCCCCGACACGACCGCCACGATATCGCGCATCTCAAGACCCTCGGCACGGACCAGCCGCTCGACCGCCGTCAGGACGACCGTGTTCGCCGCGCGAGGAGCTCGAAAGTCGTCCGCCTGGATGACGGCCCCTGGACGGTCCAGATCGCCGATGGCGACCGCGATGTGATCGGTGGCGGTATCCAGTCCGAGGAACGGCCTCATCGGCTCTCACCCCCATCCCGGCACGCCGCGGACCAGGCCACGGCGACCGCCTCGCCGCGCGGGCCGGTCGGTCGAAGATCGAACCGCCGGGACTCGGCTCCCGTCCGGTGGATCACGACGAGAAGATGGTCCGAGGGCAACGCTGACGGAAAGCGGTCCCCCCACTCGATCATGGACACTCCATCGCCCTCGAGCGTCTCGTAGAAGCCGATCTCCTCGAGGTCAGCCTCGCGCTCGAGACGGTACAGGTCGAAGTGGAAAAGCGTCAGCCGGCCGGAGTGCACGAGGAGCAGGTTGAACGTGGGGCTCGTGACCGGCCCGTCCACGCCAAGGCCGCGCGCCACTCCCTGGACAAGATGCGTCTTGCCTGCACCGAGGTCGCCGGCAAGCGCGATGACGTCTCCCGGCCTGACGAGCGGCGCGAGCACGATGCCCGCCCGTTCGGTCTCTGCGGCGCTTGACGTGGTGAATCCCTGGGTCATGTCTCCGCTCTCAGAACAGCGAGGGCTGGTTGCCCCCGGAGTCGGTATCCGCAGCACCTCCGGGCACGGCGTCTGAACTCTCCACACTGTCGAGTACCGATCTCAAGCGCCTGAAGTCGTCCACGAGGACGTCGTGCTTGGTGCGATCATAAAGCGCTGCGGCAGGGTGGAACACCGGGACGACGCGCTGTCCGCCCACGCGGAACAGCCGTCCGCGCACGGCGCTGATCGGCAGGTCGGTCCCCAGCACGTAGCGCGTCGCAAAGTTGCCGAGCGTGCCGATCACGGAAGGCGCGATGAGCCTGATCTGCTCGGTAAGGAACGGCGCACACGTCTCGATCTCCTCGGTGAGCGGGTCCCGATTGCCCGGCGGCCGGCACTTGAGCACGTTGGCGATGTAGACCTCCGAGCGCGCAAGGCCGATTCCTTCGAGGAGTCCGTCGAGCAGCTTGCCGGCTGCGCCCACGAACGGCTCGCCTTTCAGGTCCTCGTTGCGCCCCGGCGCCTCGCCCACGAACATGAGCCGGGCATGCGGGTCGCCGACACCGAATACGAGTGTCGTCCGCGTGAGCGCCAACCGACAACGCCGGCAGTCGCCGATGTGGTCCCGAAGCGAGTCGAGGTCGCCGAAGGTCGGGCCCTCGACGTCGCCGGATCCATACCGCACTTCGACCACGCCGCCCCCTCACAGCCAGGTCGTTACCTCGCCAAGCGGACGCCTCGCGGGCTTGCCTGCCGACTCGGCCGAGTAGCCTACCGGCAGTACCGCGACCGGTGTGATCGGCGATGAGATATCGAGCGCCTCGGCGACCGCCCGGTCGTCGAACGCGCCGATCCAGCACGACGCGAGGCCCCGGTCCACAGCGGCGAGCAGGATACTCGCTGCGGCCGCCGCAGTATCCTGGATCGAGTACAGGTACTCCCCCCGATCACCGTAGCGCGCAGAGCATGGCCGGGGGTCGACCGCGACCACGATGACGACGGGCGCCGCCGCGGCCCAGCGCTGTGGCAGTGCTGCGGCGAGACGCTGGCGGGCCGCCGCGCTCCTCACGACGAAGAAGCGCCAGGGCTGGATGTTGCCCGCCGACGGCGCCGAGACTGCAGCCTGGAGCAGGGCGCTGACGTCGTCGTCGGAAACGGCCAGCCTGGTGTTGAAATGGCGCACGCTTCGGCGCTTTGCTACGACCTCACTGAACTCCATACCGGCCTTCCGAAGACAGGGGGCGGCGCCCCGGCGCATGCGTCACGCGCCCATTCTACCCGAGCGGCGACATGCGCACGATGGCCGCGCAGGCGTGCAGGAGACCCAACCGTCGGCGACGAACATAGCAACCAGGAGGTGAGGGATCATGAATACTCGCCCTGACGTCAGGGACGAAGACATCGGCATGCGGGCGTTCCAGATCCGCAAGGCCAAGGCGGTCGAGCGGGCCATGGACAGGCTCCGCCAGGGCATCCGGGAGAGCTGGGGAATGTTCACTCAGCGCGACCTGGCCGATCTCGGCTGGATGATCGGCGAGCTCTGGGCGTACGAGAAGCGTACCGACTGGGAAGAGCTGCACTTCAGTAAGCTCTCCGCAGAGGACGTCGTCAGCATCATCGCTATCGCGCGGGGGTTGCGGGACGACCCGCACAACACCGTCGAGACGCTCGAGCGGGTCGGAGACATCATTCGGGCGCGCAGCGTCTGAGTCGCCACGCAGGCGCGCTTCAAAGCCAACACGAGCGGCCGCACAATCGCGGCCGCTCGTGTTGGTCTTCGGGACCACATCCCCGACCTGACACAGCGGTGAGGCGGCGCCTGGTACCCCCCGGTAGGCAGCGCCGCCTCACAGTGTGGACATCAGGGCACACCCTATGAAGCGTGGGCTGCCTTCTTGGCCTCTATCTTCCGCTTGACCTTCTTCAGCCGGAAGAGATCCTCACGCGCGCGCTCGTCGAGCGCCTGACGAATGTAGGCGACCTGCTCCCTGAGCTGAGGCACCGTGATCTGCTCGAGAGCGTTCACGCGCCGGTTCGTCTTCTGGATCTCTTCGCCGAGCCGCTTCAGGCGAGTCTCGATGTCGGCGTACTCGATGATGACGTCGAGGATGCGCTCGAACTTGTCGGCGGTCTCATCGATACGAGACGACACGCTGGTGATGGCGTAGCCACGGGTGAACGACGTACGCAGCGGACTCTCGCCCTTTGTCACGACCGGCACCGAGATACCCATGATCTTCGTACCGGTCATGTCGATGGTGATCTCACCGCGTGTCGCGAATGCCGCAGAACGCACGGACACGGTGCCGTCGACCGCCTTGGCGATCGCAAGACTGTACTGTGCCTCGTTGGTCGTGCGCTGCAAGTCGCTCGAGAGCCTGAGCGTCTCGTCCATGACGGACATGAACTCGATGAGCAGCGCGTCACGCTTCTGCTTGAGCAGGTCCATGCCCTGCTCGGCAAGGGTGATCTGCTGCTTGCGCTCCAGCAGTTCGGATCTGGTTGGCCGTACCTCTTCCACGTCTCACCTCCTCGCCGCTACCGACACGGCGTCCTACAGGTCGCCGGTCTCGGCCGCCTTCTCGGCAGCCGCGGTGGGATGGTACTGATCGATGAAATCACGCACTCGCTTGAGTTCGCCCAGCGGCAGGCCGCTCATGAGTTCCCAGCCGATCCCGAGGGTCTCTTCGATCGAACGGCCCACGTCACCCTGGCCGATGATCTGACGCTCGAACTCGTCAGCGAAGTGCAGGTAGCGCCGGTCCGTGTCCGAAAGCGCTTCCTCACCGACGATGGCCACGAGGCGCCGGAGGTCACGACCCTGCGCGTACGCGGCGTAGAGTTGGTTGGCGACCGCGCGGTGGTCGTCGCGGGTCTTGTCCTCGCCGATGCCGAGGTTCATGAGCCGCGACAGGCACGGCAGGACGTCGATCGGCGGGAAGACGCCGCGGCGGTGGAGGTGACGGGAGAGAACGATCTGACCCTCGGTGATGTACCCGGTAAGATCCGGGATCGGGTGCGTGATGTCGTCGTCGGGCATCGTCAGGATCGGCAGCTGCGTGACCGACCCCTTCTGGCCCTTGATGCGGCCGGCGCGCTCGTAGATCGTCGAGAGGTCGGTGTACATGTAGCCGGGATAGCCACGGCGACCCGGGACCTCTTCACGAGCGGTGGAGACCTCGCGCAGCGCCTCACAGTAGTTGGTCATGTCCGAGAGGATGACGAGCACCTGAAGGTCCTTCTCGAATGCGAGGTACTCGGCCACCGTCAGTGCACACTTCGGTGTCAGCAGACGCTCGACCGTGGGGTCGTCGGCGAGGTTCAGGAAGAACACGACTCGCTCGAGAGCGCCGGTGGACTCGAACTGGTTCATGAAGTACGCGGCTTCTCTGTGCGTGATGCCCATCGCGCCGAACACGATGGCGAACTCCTCGCCCGACTTCACCCGCGCCTGGCGGATGATCTGCGCGGCAAGTTCGTTGGCCGGCAGACCCGAACCGGAGAAGATCGGAAGCTTCTGGCCACGCACGAGCGTGTTGAGGCCGTCGATGGCGGAGATGCCGGTCTCGATGAAGTCGGCCGGCTGCGCGCGGCGGTACGGGTTGATCGGCGAGCCGGTGATGTCGAGGCGCTTCTCCGGCATGATCGGCGCGCCACCGTCGATCGGACGACCGGTGCCGTTCAGGATGCGTCCGAGCAGCTCGGGGGCGACGTCGATCTTGGCGACCTCTTCGAGGAAGCGCACCCTCGTGATGTCGATGTCGATGCCCTGCGTTCCCTCGAACACCTGGATGACGGCAGTCGTGCCCGAAACCTCCAGGACCTGGCCGCTGCGCTCGCTGCCGTCAGGCATGAGAACGGCGACCATCTCGTTGTACGCGACGTGGTGGACGTTCTCCACGAAGATGAGCGGACCCGTCACGTACGTCAGCGTCCGGTACTCGGTGGAAAGCAGCGAGCGGTCGAGTGTTGCCTCCACAGTCATCTACAACACCTCGATTCCGGAGATCTGTTCGCTGATCTCTTGTACCAGCTCGGGCATCCGTTCGAGCGCCTCATCGTGCGGCGTGGTCTTGAGAGTGGAGATCTCGTCTCGCGCGGGCATCTGAAGCACCTGCCGGAGCGACACACCTCGCGACATCGCCTGCGTCGCGCCGTCGTTAAACGCAAGGATCGTCTTCAAGATCCAGTACGACTTCTGCGGCGGACAGTACGCATCGACGGCGTCGAACGCGAACTGCTGCAAAAAGTCCTCGCGGATCATACGGGCGACCTCGAGGATGATCTTCTCCGTCTCGGGAAGCGCATCCGGACCGACCAGCTGCACGATCTCCTGAAGCTCGGTCTCCTTCTGGAGGATGAACATCGCGCGCTCACGCACGGCGCGCCAGTCATCGGCGACCTCGGTCTCGAACCAGTCCTGGACCTGGCCGAGGTACAGCGTGTACGACTTGGTCCAGGAGATGGCCGGGAAGTGCCGGCGATGCGCGAGCGACGTGTCGAGAGCCCAGAAGGCGCCCGTCACGCGCAACGAGTTCTGCGTCATCGGCTCGGACATGTCGCCACCGGGAGGTGAGACGGCGCCGACCATGGTCACGGAGCCAACGCGATCGCCATCACCCAGCGCTTCGCAGCGGCCGGAGCGCTCGTAGAAGCTGGCCAGGCGTGTGGCGAGATAGGCGGGGTAGCCTTCCTCACCGGGCATCTCCTCGAGACGACCGGAGACCTCGCGGAGCGCCTCGCCCCAGCGGGAGGTCGAGTCGGCCATCATCGCGACACTGTAGCCCATGTCGCGGTAGTACTCGGCGAGTGTGACACCCGTGTAGATGGATGCCTCGCGCGCCGCGACCGGCATGTTCGAGGTGTTGGCCACGAGAACGGTACGGTCCATGAGCTTGTGGCCTGTGCGCGGATCGTCGAGTTCGGGGAACTCGGCGAGCACCTCGGTCATCTCGTTGCCGCGCTCACCGCAACCGACGTAGACGATGATGTCGACGTCGGCCCACTTCGCGAGCGACTGCTGGGTGACCGTCTTGCCGGTACCGAAGCCGCCCGGAATGATGGCGTTCCCGCCAAGCGCGACGGGGAAGAACGTGTCGAGAATGCGCATGCCGGTCATGAACGGGGTGGTCGGATCCAGCTTGCGCTTGTACGGACGTCCGTACCGGACCGGCCACCACTGGCTCATCTTGATCTCCGTGCCGTCTTCAAGCACGGCCACGACCTCGTCGATCGTGTACGAACCGGCCGGAGCCATCTTGGCGATGGTCCCCTTCACACTAGGCGGCACCATGATGCGATGGAGTACCGTCGCGCCCTCGGGCGTCGTTCCGATCACATCGCCCGCGGAGACCTGCTGGCCCACCTCGGCCACAGGCGTGTACTCCCATAGCTTCTTCCGATCGAGCGCGCTTGCCACGGTACCGCGAGCGATGAAGTCGCTCCCAGTGTCCTCGGCGATGACCGGAAGCGGCCGCTGGATGCCGTCATAGATCGATGACAGAAGTCCGGGACCGAGCTCCAGCTTGAGCGGTCCCTCCGTCGACTCGACCGGCTCGCCGATCAGCAGTCCCGAGGTGTCCTCGTAGACCTGGATCGTGGCGTGCTCGCCTTCGAGCCTGATGACCTCGCCCATGAGGCCGGCATCGCCGACCCGAACGACGTCGTACATCTTGGTCCCCGTCATGCCGTCTGCGACGACGACAGGACCGGTTATCTTTGAAAGCGTTCCGACAATCATCAGCCTCGCCTCAGCGTAATGTCGAATCCGATTGCACGTCTGATCAGGCGCGATAGATACGCCCGATGGTCCTCATCTGTAGCCAACTTCTCGCGTATCGGCAAAGAAATCACGATCGGCCGATACGTCTGGTTGATCTTCTGCTGCGTCCGCTCGTCGATATCCGCCATGAACGCCTCGTTCACGGCGACGATGCCGCTCTCGTCGTCGTCGATGAGTCCCGAGAGCTTCCGCCGAGCATCCTCCGGCGACTCGGCCACGACCACATCGACGCCGGCAAGGCCGAAGCCGTCAGCGTTGTCGGGATCGGTGAGGACGATGAGCTTATACAACGATGAGCTCCTCCCTCATTCGCTCCACCGGCATGCCGACAGCGATGCCCTTCACGACGATGCGCATGTTCGTGACCTCGTTGGCCTTCGCCCACAGATAGCTGATCGAGATACCGATCCCGAGGGGATCGCCCTTGCTCGTGGCGAACGCCTTTCGGAAGAGATAGTCCTCCAGCGCGCGCTCGAACACTGAGATCGAGCCCTTCTCGATGTACGTGATCGCGACCTGCTCGAGGATCGATCCGAACGGCGTGCGCTTCAGCCTCTGGAACACCTCGTCGACATCGGACATCGCCGAGAGACTGGCGAACAACTCCTCGGTCACACGGTCACCACCGGGGAGAAAGAACCGCAGTACATCCTCCGGCGGCAGGTCCGAACTCAGCAGCCTCAGACACGTCAGCAGATTGAGCGTGTCCACCTGTATGCTCAGGAACGTCCTGGCCAACCGGCTGTTCGCGCGCCTGCCCTTCAGCCGTTTGACTGCCCACTCGTAGTAGTAGCGGTCCAGCGCGAGCTCGAGGACCGAAAGGTCCGCGTTCTCGTTGTAGTCCGGCAGCACCTCGCGAAGCGGGACCGCGAACGGCAACCCCCAGGTTGCGAGAGTGTCGACGACACTCTTCACGCTCTCCTGCTTCGCCAGCTCCTCGGCATCCACCTGCGTCAGCTGCCCGACCGTGATGAGACTGTCGATGATGACCTCGTCCGGGAAGCTCATGTGCTTGCCGCGGATGATGGTCTTGATGTTGAACAGGTCCCATCTGCCAAGCAGCGTGGTGAGTAGCCGCCGCGCCTCGTCATTCGAGACACTCATCACTCTGGCGAACGTCCGCACCATGTTGTCCTTGAGCGCCTCGTCCACCTGTGCCGCCGTGCGCCCGTGCAGGATGCGGTCCTCCATATCCGGACCGTACTCGGTGTCCATGATCTTGTGGATGACCGCACCGATGTCGGGTGCCATCATGAGATCGTCGAAGAACGCCTGCTTGAGCAGACGCGATCGCATACCGCGGATCCGTGCATTGGAGTAGCCGTAGTCCCGGCCCCGGGATCCGATGCGGCGGGTGGTCTCAGTAGGTGCGGTGCTCATGAAGTCAGTACCTCTGCGACCTTCGACTGAGCCAGCCCACGCACCTTCTCGAGCCTGCTTTCGAAGGTGTTCCTCCGTACGATACGGCCCCCGTCGTACGAGACGACCGCACCGCCGATACCTTCGAGCGAAGGTGTCACCGTGCACGCCGCGCCAAGGTCGGCCACGACTCTCTCCGCCAGCGCCGCGTCGTCCGGAGCGACGACCAGTTCACACGCCCCCTGGACACCCTCGACGGCCTCGGTCACAAGTCCGCTGAGAACGCCCTCGTACTCGGCGCTGCCACGCAAGGCCGCAAGTCTCTCGGCAGCAAGAGCGAACACGCGATCAACAGCTTCATCGCGCACTGCGGCAAGATCGCGCCTGACCTGCAGGCGGGCCGCGTTGACGGTCTTGGCCGACCTGGCCTTCACCGAATCCTCGGCCGCCTGCACGCGGGCCTGTGTGACGCGGTCCGCTTCATCACGGGCCTCCTGCACCATGGCATCGGCCAGAACCTGGGCGGCGCGAAGGATCGCGCTCACCTCGTCGTCGGCCTGCTCCTCAAGCGCTCTGAAGATATCTTCGATCGCCATTCGTCAGTCCCTCCGTGCGTTCGTCGTGAGTCGGAGCCCTACGCCTGGATCATGAAGGCGATGACGAAGCCAAGCAGCACGATAACCTCAGGCAGCGCCATCAGAACGATAAGGGTGGTGCCGGCCTCGGGACGCTCAGCAAGCGTACCGGCGCCAGCGGCACCTATCCTCGACTGCGCGTACGCGGCACTCATGGCAGCGATGCACATCGAGGCGCCGGCCGCTGCGTACTTGGCGACCCCCACTGCGGGGTCGAGATCGGCCACGCTGGTGCCGCCCTCGGCGGCCATGGCCATGGCCGGGACCATGACGGCGGTCAGGAAGGTACTCCCGAACACCACCTTTGCGAGCTTGTTCTTGATCATGCGCGCTTTTCACCTCCGGTTTTGTGGAACGGCTTGTACTCTTGCTTGCTCGTCTCGTAGAACTTCCCGAAGAACTCGAGGAAGTTGAGACGCAATGCATGAATGTTGGGCGTGAACGCCGCCAGCACGAGATGGAGAGAGTGGAAGACGACTCCGGCCAGGATGCCGGCCACCAGACCGACCGACGAGGCGAGCTCATTGATCGCGTCTGCGAAGATGGCGCCCGAGATGCCGACCGCCATGATACGGATGTAGCTCGCTATGCTCGAGAAGGTCTCGAGGATCTCCACGAAGCCCATGACCGCCCCGAAGCGAAGCGCAACGAGTACCCCGCCGCCCAGGACTATGGCGCCGGCGGCGCGCAGCACGGGCGAGACACCGCTGTCCGCAAGCACGGATCCGGCGACCAGGAGGATGATGCCGAGGATGAAGCCGAGCAGCCCGCCCTTGATGTAGGCGTGCTTCATGTGCTTGCCCTTGACCGCGTTCACAACACCCAGAACGAGACCGAACGCGATCTGGATCACGCCCACCGCTAGGACCATGTAGATGAGCGGATAGACGTCGTGGGTTCGCACGTAGGGCAGCGAGAAGTCGCCCCATAAGGGGATAGGTATCACCAGGTCCAGACGTGCCGGGAGCAGCCAGTCGCCGAAGAACTCGCCGTAGAAGAAGCCGAACAGGATGGCCGACGTAGCCGCGGGACCCAGAATGGATGTCGCCATCTGCATCCCGGGGGTCGCCTTGTACTTGTTGCGCAGCCACAAGATGAGACCGAGCATGATGGCGCCGTAGCCGATGTCGCCGACGATCATGCCGAAGAAGAGCGGATACGTGATGGCGAGGATGACCGTCGGGTCGATCGTGCCGTACTGCGGCGGCCCGTCCTTGAGCTTACCCAAGAGCCACTCGTACGGTGCGGCGAACTTCGGGTTATGCAGCTGCACGGGCGTTTCGGCGTACTCGTGCACGTCCACCTCGAGCTGGTTGACGATGACGTCCGTGCTGAATGTCTCGATGATCGTGCGGCGGAACTGCTTCACGTCGTCTACGGGCAGCCAGCCGGTTATCACGAACGCGTACTCGGTTTGGCCGAACTTCGGAATCGCGCTGATCTCCTCGATCTTGTCGACGAGGACGTCACGAATCGTCGAGAGCTGCATGTACCACTGTGACGACATTTCGGAGAGCTCGACTTTCACCTGCTCGAGCTGGGTCGGAAGCTCCGTGCGACGCCGACGCAGTTCGTCGTAGGCAGCGTCGAACGGCATGTCCTGGAACTCCGAGGGGAGACGGATCTGGTTGACGTTCTCCATGGCCAGGAACTTGTGGACCGCCTCCGAGTACTTCCTTCCGAACACGACGATGACCGCAGTCGTGTCCTCGTCGACGTCGGTTGAGACGATCTCGCACTGGTTCTTCGTGATCTCGTCGAGCTCCTTCTTGAGCATCTCGAGTGCGCCCTTGTACCGACGCTCGACGAGCAGCGCGACCGAGTCGTACGCCCCGGTGGTGACGATCTGCTTGGCGAGGGGTTGGATCTTCTGCAAGATGGGCTCGTAGCGGGCGAGGAGCGCAAGCTCGGCCTCCATGGAGGACTGCGCCTGTGCCAGACTCGAGGTCTTGTCCTCGACCTGCTCGATGACCTCGGTCACCTGGGCAGCAAGCGCCTTGCTGTCCAACTGCCAGAGCTCGAGGTAGTGCTTCTGCCGTGCCACTTCGTCCACTGTGGACGTGGGCAGGTGCAGCGCCTTGATGATCGAACGCAGACGGATGAGGAGGTCCTCCATCCGCTCCTTCTCAGCGAGCTGGCTCTCCACCAGATCCATCTGCTCAAGCGGGATCTCACCGGCTGCGATCTTCTTGGTGAGATCCTCGATGTGCAGGGTGCCGATCTCGTGGAGGAGACTGACCACGTCGAAGAAGCGATTCTTCGGCCCGATCAACTCGACCTTGGCCATTGGGACCAACATACGCGAACCCTCCCCCCTCGTATCCTAAAGAGATGCTGTCTGGCGGACGGACATCAGAAGGTCGTCACAAGCCTGACGACCAGATCCGCTGCCTCACCCTGCCGTTCAACCAGCGTCTTCCGAAGTGCCTCGACGTCAGCGGCCCCCTGTGCCTCGACCTGCGTGACCGATGCCTCTGTCTCCTTGAGCACGGTGCTCGTGCGCTCGGTCGACAGTCGTTCGGCATCGGAACCCGCGCCCTTCACGATCTTGGCGGCCTCGCTCCGAGCGTCTGACACGATCTTCTCAGCCTGGTTCCTCGCCGCGAGCACCCTGCCCGAGATCTCCATCTCCTTCTCGCGTATCTGGAACAACGGCGAGTTGGCGTCTTTGGTGACGACGTCCTGATGGAACCTGATCTCCTCCAGAACCTTCTCGTCCATGGAACCTCTCCCTGTGCGATACATATGCGGGCGCTACGATCACCGAACGCCGAACTCCAAGGCGTTCGGCGCAGGGAGGATCTCCCTGCGACACGCAGGCGAGAGCGCACGTCGCGTTCCCGTCTCCCAAGCATTGTTCGCCAGGGTGAATGGGAACTCCTGCTAGATTCTGTGAACAAATCCTCCAGGGCTGCACCATCAGGATGGGCGCCCGCCGTCCGCGATCGGCATGCCGCGAACTAGACCGCGCGACGCTCCAGCCGAAGCGCGAAGCCGCAGGCGATCTCGTAGTTGATCGTGCCGGCCACGGATGCAAGGTCATCGATGAGGATCGTTTCGGAACCCTGCGCACCGGCGATCACCACCTCATCGCCGGGATTGACGCGCAGTCCCGGCGGGATCTCAACCATGAACTGGTCCATGCAGATGCGCCCGACCTGTCTGCAGCGCCGTCCGCCGATGAGAACCTCCATGCGGTTGGAGAGGACGCGGTGAAGCCCGTCAGCGTAGCCGAGCGGCACCGTGGCGATGGTTGTGGGGCCGGACGCATGCCAGGTGAAGCCGTAACTAACGCCGTCACCCAGGCCGATGCGCTTGACCAGCGACACCCGCCCCTTGACGCTCATGGCGGGCTCGAGCACGATCCCGGACCGGGTCGCCTCGCCAGGATGCAACCCGTAGATGGCGATCCCGCAGCGCACCATGTCGAAATGGGTCCCGGGATGCAGGATCGTGGCGGCGCTGTTGGCCGCGTGCACGAGAGCCGGGCGAACGCCGTTGTCCCGGAGGTCATCCAGTGCGAGCCCGAAGCGCTCGACCTGCCGATCGAACTCCCAGTCGCCCGGTGTGTCCGCCGTGGCGAAGTGCGTGAAGACGCCCTCGAGCCTGATGCCCGGCACTCGGCT